>NZ_DFLS01000009.1:243740-291946 GCF_002375415.1 Methylophaga sp. UBA3613
CTGAAAAAGCGCCACTCTGCGTTGCTCGTCACTTATTTAGAATAACTACAAAAACGTCAGGAACGTTTTTGAGCGCAAGCCCCAATGGGGTGAGATACATGGATGTATCTCACAAAAGGCGCTCCTCGTGCCTTGATTGACGCTTTTTCAGCTCACAACAGAGGCGGAGATGAAAGATAAACACGCCCTAGCCAGTTTATTGCAGCCACATTTGTCAGAACATAAATGTATTCGTCATATTTAACTGCATCGAAGATACCTAAAACCTAAGAACAAGCCATCAGGTGTTTGCTACAATAAGCCATTGATTTTTCGCTGTTGTTGATCTGAGGTTGTATGCAAGCCGCTCCCGATATTTTTTCTTACCGCAAATTCTGGGCTCACCGCTTTGGTGTTGCGCCACAATTGCCAATGTCACGCAGTGAAATGGAAGCTCTGGGTTGGGACAGTTGTGATGTGATCATCATTACCGGGGATGCCTATGTGGATCATCCCAGTTTCGGCATGGCATTAATTGGTCGATTACTGGAATCGCAAGGTTTTCGGGTCGGAATTATTTCGCAGCCCGACTGGAACAGCACTGAAGATTTTCAGCGATTAGGTAAACCGAATCTGTTTTTTGGCGTCACTGGCGGCAATATGGATTCGATGGTCAATCGTTACACCTCAGATAAAAAAATTCGTCGTAATGATGCTTACACTGCCGATGGAGAGGGTGGTAAACGCCCTGATCACAGTGTTGTTGTATACAGTCAGCGTTGTCGTGAAGCTTACAAGGGTGTGCCAATCGTTATTGGGGGTATTGAAGCCAGTTTACGTCGTATTGCTCACTATGATTACTGGTCCGAAAAAGTACGCCGCAGCGTGATTATGGATTCCAAAGCCGATTTACTGGTTTACGGAAATGGTGAGCGGCAGGTAGTTGAAATAGCTCATCGTCTCGCGCAAGGTGAAGCGGTTAGTGAACTGATCGATGTTCGAGGCACGGTTTATACAAGGCGTCATGGGCGACGTGATGACTGGTGGGAAAAAGATTCCACCAGTATTGATAAACCGGGTCAGCTTAATCCTCCTATTGATCCATACCAGATGCAGACAGAAGAAAGCTGCGAGCAATCAAAGGCTGAAACTGCTGAGCAAAATGCTGTGCCAGTTGAACCCGCTACCAACGTAATCAAAATTCATCGCGTTTCTCCGCGTAATGCTGAGAAAACCGTTATTCGCCTGCCGCGTTACGAAACCGTTAAAGACGATCCAATAATCTATGCACATACCTCACGGATCCTGCATTTAGAGACTAATCCGGGTAATGCATTGGCGCTGGTTCAACAGCATGGTGATCAGGATGTCTGGCTCAATCCGCCACCGATTCCTTTGACCACCAAAGAGATGGATGCGGTATTTGATCTGCCTTATAGCCGTTTGCCGCATAAGGAATATGGCCAGGCCAATATCCCGGCTTATGAGATGATCCGTTTTTCGGTGAATATCATGCGTGGCTGCTTTGGTGGCTGTACTTTCTGTTCGATTACCGAACATGAAGGTCGCATTATCCAGAGCCGCAGCGAAGATTCGATTATTCGTGAGATAGAGGCCATTCGCGATACCACGCCCGGCTTTACCGGCATTATCTCGGATCTAGGTGGTCCGACCGCCAATATGTATCGACTGGCTTGTAACAGCGAAGAAATCGAAGCCAGTTGTCGTCGTCTGTCCTGTGTTTTTCCGGGTGTCTGTAAAAACCTGAATACTGACCATACGCCATTAATTAATTTATATCGTCGTGCCCGCAGTCTGCCGGGTATCAAGAAGATCCTGATTGCCTCTGGTTTGCGTTATGACCTCGCGGTTCTGTCACCGGAATATGTCAAAGAACTGGTCACTCATCATGTGGGCGGCTATCTGAAAATTGCACCGGAACATACCGAAGATGGTCCACTGTCACAGATGATGAAACCGGGCATTGGAACCTACGATAAATTTAAGGTCATGTTTGATAAATATTCCAAGCAGGCTGGCAAAGAACAGTATTTGATTCCGTATTTTATCGCTGCCCATCCGGGTACGACGGATAAAGATATGATGAATCTGGCGTTATGGTTAAAACATAATGGCTTTCGAGCCGATCAGGTTCAGGCATATTTGCCCTCACCGATGTCAGCTGCAGCCGCAATGTATCATTCGGGCAAGGATACCTTACACAAAGTACGTCGTCAGGGCGGCGATATTACCGTTCCGAAAGGCTTGAAAGTCAGGCGTTTGCATAAAGCGTTTCTGCGTTATCACGATCCGGAAAACTGGCCGATGTTACGTGAAGCACTGAAAAGTATGGGCAGATCTGATTTGATCGGTAATGGCAAAAAACATCTTATACCGAGCTTTCAACCCAAAGGCACTGGCGAAATGGGTGAAGGCAAACGTATTACCCGTAAGGCAAAAACGCCTTCAACAAAACCGGCTTTCCGTACCCAGCATGTTCGCTCCAAAAAGGTAAAAAGTGGAACGCAACGTTCCCGTAAACGATAGCATTTGAATGGAACCCAGCCGGTAAAAGCTGGGTCTGAAAACCATCTCAAGAGATTCCTATGGAGAGGAGTGCATGCGTTTAATCAACAGCAAAGATCACTACGGTTTAATCAGCATACTGCTGCATTGGTCGGTCGCACTACTCACCATCGGCTTGTTCTTTCTTGGCATATGGATGGTCGACCTTGGCTATTATGACGACTGGTATTACCAGGCACCCTGGTGGCATAAAGGTTTGGGATTTATTGTTTTTCTATTGGTAGTGTTGCGCTGGATCTGGCAACCCATTGCAGGAAAACCAAAAGCTATTTCATCTTCCCCCGTTTGGCAGCAACTGGCAGCCAAAGTCGTTCACCAATTAATGAACCTGGCCATTGTCCTCCTGGCAATAACTGGCTACCTGATTGTCACTGCAAAGGGGGAATCTTTGGGGATTTTCGATTGGTTCAGTATTCCAGCTATTTCCAAATTATCGGTTGAAACCAGTGATCTGGTCAGCAAACTGCATTTATGGTCTGGCTATTTCATTATTACATTGGCTTCGTTTCACGCCCTGGCGGCATTGAAACATCATTTCATCAATAAAGATGCAACGTTGCGTCGCATGCTTAATCTTTAAACCAACAGGAGTTACCATGAAAAAAACCATCTTTGCCTTGGCTATGAGTACGGTGTTTACATTGCCTGCTCACGCGGCTGACTATGTTATTGATACCCAGAAAGCCCATGCATTTATTGATTTTCGGATTCAGCATTTGGGGTTTAGCTGGATGAGCGGTCGCTTTAATGATTTTGAAGGGACTTTCAGTTATGACTCGGAAAACCCGGAAGCGTCAAAAATTGATGTGAAAATTGATGTTGCCAGTGTAGATACCAATTTTGCTGAGCGTGATAAACATTTGCGTGAACAATTTCTTGAAACGGCGCAATATCCCGATGCTCGCTTTACTTCCACCAGCTTCGAACAGCTGGAAGACGGTACATTATTGATGAAAGGCGATTTCACGTTGCACGGTGTTACCAAACCGATGACCATTCCAGTTGAGAAAGTCGGTGAAGGTGATGATCCATGGGGTGGTTATCGAGTCGGTTTTTATGGCGAAACCAGCTTTATCATTGAAGATTATGACATTGATGTCAGCAAGTTGGGACCAAGCTCGCAGGAAGTCTTTCTGATTTTGTCTATTGAAGGTATCAGACAGTAGTTGATTTGATTAATCTTGTCGGGCGAGTTTAAACAAACGTTTTAGCTCGTCCTCTAGACTGTTTGCTGGTACAGCCTCTTGACCACGGTTGTACCAGTAAGCAGCGTTAGAAAGATCCCCTTCAATTCGATGCAGGTAACCATGGATTAAACAGGCCAGTGGATCACTGTACTGCTGGATAAGTTGATGAGCGCCATGCCAATCCTGTTCGCGAATTTTATCCAGTGCTTGCAGATGTATGACGCTCATTGGTTTCCTCAATATTTATGACTGCCAGGTAACACTACCCAGCATCAACAAACTACCCACGACGGCGAAAGGTGATGTTACTACCACAAATAGCAGCTTCATCAATTCGCGGAAAATATAGATGGTATCAACGATATAACCCATAGCAAAACTCCTTTGTAGTGCACGGTTGAATTATAATGCGCGACTGTGACGGACAAATGACATGATGATGACCAACCTATGAATTTGCTTGCCCTTGATACCAGTACTGAAAGTTGTTCTGCTGCAATCACCATAAACGGTGTGTTGTATCAGCAACAGCAAATGACTCAGCGAGGGCATTCGACCCTGATCTTGGGGATGCTCGATCAACTTTTCAAGCAAGCCGACGCCTCAATTGCCGATATCGATGCATTGGCATTTGGCAGGGGCCCTGGTTCGTTTACCGGTGTGCGCATTGGTGTCGGAGTTGCGCAGGGAATTGCGTTTGCCCGTGAACTTCCAGTCATCCCTGTTTCAACACTTGCTGCTGTCGCGCAGGCTGCTTTTGATGCTTTTGGTCATCAAAACATAGCCGTGGCCATGGATGCCCGTATGGATGAAATCTATGCAGGCTGTTTTCAGGTGAAAGATGGTTTTGTGACGCTAATCGACGAGGAAAAAGTGTGTACTGCTAAACATTTTTTTCCAGCAAATGCCGAAAAGTGGTCAGGTGCAGGAAATGGCTGGCAGGTTTATGCTGAGATGTTGCAAGCCAACTTTTTTGAACAATTGATTGACCAGCAAGCCGATATTTATCCTGGTGCAGCAACGATTCTTAAACTTGCTGAGCAGTTTTATCTGCGTGGTGAGTTTGTCAGTGCTGATAAGGCGTTACCAGTGTATCTGCGGAATAATGTTGCTAAAAAGAAGGCACAACAGGGATGATTAAAAAAGCCGATAACATATTCGCTTCTCCGCTGGAACAGATGGTGGACTTTCGTTTTGATGAACGCGTGGTGGACGTGTTTCCCGATATGATCCAGCGTTCGGTGCCTGGCTATGGCACCCTGATCTCCAATATTGGCATTCTGGCCGCTCGTTATGCTCAGGGAAACAGCAGTTGCTATGACCTGGGTAGTTCCTTAGGGGCGATTACCTTGTCAATGCGTCAGCGTATTAAGGCGGAAGGTTGTCAGATTATTGCTGTTGATAATTCTCTAGCGATGATTGAACGTGCGGAGAAAATCATCGCGGCGGATAACAATCGAGTGCCGGTTGAGCTTCGCTGTGAAGATATTAACCAAACGTTTATTGAAAATGCCTCGGTAGTGGTGATGAACTTTACCTTGCAGTTTATTGCACCAGCGTTACGGGATGAGTTGATTGATAAAATCTATCAGGGCCTGAAACCGGGTGGCGTATTTATCCTGTCGGAAAAATTGGCTTTTGATAGTCCTGAACGACAGACATTTTTCACTGAAGCGCATCACGATTTCAAACGGGCCAATGGCTATAGTGATCTGGAAATCAGTCAGAAACGCAGCACGCTGGAAAACGTATTAATCCCCGAAACTCTGGCAATGCACCAACAACGCCTTAGCCAAGCCGGTTTTTCCCGCAGCGAATGCTGGTTTCAATGTTTTAACTTTGCCTCTTTGATAGCGTTTAAATGACAGTATATGACCCGTTTTATCGTTGGCTTGAATCCGTTGGACAAGCTGACTGGGCCAAACAATTGGCCAAATTTACCGATCAGCGACTGGCTGATGATTTTCATGGCAAGATGCCGTTATGGCAAAAAGCGTTGGCGGATTTACCTTCCATACAGCCCTCTGCTATAGAACTGCAACAACAGGTGGCTATTGGCACAAAAGAAGATTTGGCGGCTTATGACACATCTTCGTTTATTGATCTGATTAAAACCTTTCATCCCTGGCGCAAAGGCCCGTACCAATTATTTGATATACACATTGATACTGAATGGCGATCGGATTGGAAATGGGATCGCGTATTACCGCATCTCAGCCCTTTGCATGGACGAAAGGTTCTGGATGTTGGTGGTGGCAATGGCTATCACGGCTGGCGCATGGTGGGTGAGGGTGCCCAGATGGTAATGGGGATCGATCCAACATTGGTATTCAGTATGCAATATCAATTGATGCAGCACTTTATTCAAAGTGAAAAGCATTTTGTTTTACCGATTGGTATTGAACATATGCCTGAAAAATTGCATCTCTTTGATACGGTCTTTTCCATGGGCGTTTTATACCATCGCCGTTCACCGCTAAGCCATTTGATGGAATTACGTCATTGTCTTCGTAGCGGCGGTGAACTGGTATTGGAAACTCTGATTATTGATGGGGAAGAGGGCATGAGTCTGATGCCAGAGGAACGTTACGCCAAAATGCGCAATGTCTGGTTTATTCCATCAATTCCAACGATGCTGATATGGCTGCGTAGATGTGGTTATAAAAATGTGCGCTGTGTGGATGAAAATCTTACGTCACTGGAAGAACAACGAGCAACAGAGTGGATGACATTTGAATCGTTAGCCGATTTTTTGGACCCTCAGGATATGCATAA
Source organism: Methylophaga sp. UBA3613 (assembly GCF_002375415.1). Classification (NCBI taxonomy): domain Bacteria; kingdom Pseudomonadati; phylum Pseudomonadota; class Gammaproteobacteria; order Thiotrichales; family Piscirickettsiaceae; genus Methylophaga; species Methylophaga sp. UBA3613. The sequence continues at coordinate 250,268 of NZ_DFLS01000009.1, forward strand.
AACCATTGAAGGCTACCCGGCACCAAAACGAGCGATATTTATTGCTGATGCACCATAGCTGAGATTGAGGTTTGGAATCGTTAGAGGATGTTTTTAGAAAGCCATTGAACTGGGTGAAACCGAAATCCACTTGCCACTACGATGCTGGCAGGCATCCAGCGATTTTTCCTGTAAGTCATCACCGTTTTTGATTTTTAACTGATAGGCAAGGCAGGGGTAGTGCCCATAAGAATAACTTCGCAACAGCTGGATTTGATATTGGATGCCAGTATGGTGATTAATCCAGCCATGTTCGGACTCGAAATCATTAGATGAAAGGATTTCCTGAGTTCTATCAAGATCAATCGTGGTCATCGCGGTGTCGGTTTCAATACCTGCTTCGACGCCTGCTAAAAGATCCAATGAGGCATGAGCAGTTGGTATTAAAAGCGCCACAATGAGTAACGGGTAAAAACTATTATGCCAAATACGATTCAATGTGCATTCCCATCTTTGGTAGAAGTCCATTAGAAACCGAAATATAACATCCTTCAATAAGTAAACTATCCTTGTTTAAGCAGGATATTTTTCCTTTAAATCCATGGGTTTATTTTTTTCGTGCTTAAAATCTACTTAAAAATCGTTATTTAATTTAACGCCATGGTGGATTTTTTCAGCAATAAGACACTGTGTTTACGCAATAAGCTCCAGTGAAACTTTAATTTTATGCATTTTCATCAACCGCTACGACATTGAATGAACCATCTGCATTTACACTCACTGAAAATTCGATTGGGCGGCAACAGACAAAGCAATCCTCAATATATTGTTGGTATTCCACACTGGCATCCAGTAAAACTTCAATAGTTTCACCGCAATAGGGACACATTACGGATTGTTCCTGTAAAGCTTGCATCGCCATGCTCCAAAATTGTTTATTATCGTTAAGAAATGTTTAGGCATGCATTAGTTCAATCTGTCATTCATTAAATATATTTTTGTGTAAGACATAGGGCATTTTGATCTTTGATAGCCACCATAGCTGGAGGCTATCAAAGATCAAAATGCCAATAGATAAACTTTGGGAACAGCACGATGCAACAGGCAATAAAACAAACCCTTTCTGCTTTTTTTATAAGTTGGCGTACACAATTCAATAGTCGTCCAGTAATTTCTATCCTACTGCTGGTATCAATCGCTGGGCTTACAATATTGTTTCTGATGAATTTGCTGTATCGGCAGTCCACTGTTGACCCACAGTTTTTAAAATGGGCACTTATCGGTGGAGGCGTTGGGGCCTTGTCAACGGCTCTGGGTGCTGCCCCGGGCTTAATTGTGAAAAAACTTCCGGCGGTGACTGAAGATACTATGCTGGGCATGGCTGCAGGTATGATGTTGGGTGCCAGTTTTTTTTCGTTGATTTTGCCGGGGATTGAAGTAGGTACTGCATTGACGGGAAATGCTGTCAGTGGAGTAGTTATCATCATTTTTGGCATGATTGGCGGAGTGGTGTTGATGCTAGGGCTGGATTATTATCTGCCGCATGAACATCAACATCTTGGTCCGTGCGGGGCAGGGCATCAACAGGTAGGTCGGGTTGGACTGTTTGTTTTGGCGATTGCCTTGCATAACTTTCCGGAAGGCATGGCAATTGGGGTAAGTTACACCAATGGTAATCTGGCGGTGGGTATTCCGTTAACCGCAGCGATTGCCTTACAGAATATCCCTGAAGGTCTTGCTGTGGTATTGGCATTGCGACGTATCAATATCTCTTCCGGCAAAGCCGTAGCGATTGCTGCAGCAACCGGTCTGGTCGAGCCGGTTGGCGCCGTGATGGGTATATTCCTGTCCAGTGGTTTACCGGTTTCCTATCCTTTGGGATTAGGCATTGCCGCCGGGGCAATGATATTTGTGGTTTCGCATGAAGTCATACCGGAAACGCATCGTAATGGACATCAGACAAGAGCGACAGTGGGATTGATGGGCGGCTTATTTGCCATCATGCTGATAGATACATTATTAGGTTGAGTGACTGTACTCAAACAAATAACGACGATCTCCGAGACCAATGCCTTCGGCAATTTGTTTAAAGCCAGACTTTCGATAAAATTCAAGTAATTGAGGATAATGCGCTACTGCATCCAAATGCAGGGTCCGATCACTGATTAACCCTAAACAGTGCTGAAGCAGTAGTCGTCCATAACCCGCTTGTTGGTGTTGGGGATGCACGGCCAATTGCGTCAGATAGAAGTCAGACCGCGGGGCCTGTGGCCAACAGTCTGCATAATAATCGGCTGGTTTAAGCCCTAAAGCGACACAACCTATAACCCGGCAATCCTGCTTGATGACATAGACTGTTTTTTGTAGCAGATTCTGTCTGACAGACGCTTCGTCATAAACATTCAGCCAATGGGACATACCTTGCTGATGCATATGATTGGCACACTCCGTTAACAGTGTGACTAACGCTGGGATATCTTGCTCACAAGCGAGCTGTATTGGCGTATTAGCTATCAACATTTAGTTTAATGGCCAAATCAACATAATGACTGCCAGGGTTACGGCACCAATAAAGAAATTCATCGGCACACCTACTTTTAAAAAATCACGAAAATGATAACCACCTGGGCCATACACCATTAAATTGGTTTGATAGCCCAATGGGGTTGCAAAACTGGCTGATGCCGCCATCATAATGGCAAACACGAATGGTTCATTATGCAGTTCGGCTTTGGAGGTTAATTCCAATACGATCGGCAACATTAATACCGCTGCCGCATTATTGGTAATTACTTCGGTCAGTACAGATACAGCAATATATGTCATCACCAGCATTAACCAGGCTTGATTCTGACTTAATGAAACTATACCGGTGGCAATCACATCGGCAACACCGGTTTGCTGTAATGCCACACCTAATGCAAATGAAGCGGCAATGGTCAAAATCACTGTCAGATCCAGACTACGTTCAGCCTGGCTCACCGAGCAGCAGCCGGTTAATATCATCATTACAGCCCCAATCAACGCCGCATTAAGCATGCTGATTACCCCAAAACCAGCGGCGGTAACCAGAGCAATTAAAATAACCCAGGCAATGCCAGCCTTATCATGATTCGGTGATTCCTTTCCGAGGTCGTTAATCAGCAAGAAGTCTTTATTATAGCGTTGCCGACTGACAAAAGCCGGTCTGGCTTCCAGCAGTAATGTATCCCCGGCTTTTAAAACAATATTGCTCAAATTGCCTGGGATACGCTCTCCATTTCGCGCGACAGCCATTATTACCGCACCATAACGTTGACGAAATTTTGCATCGCGAATAGTTTCTCCAATCGCGGCGCAATGTGGAGAAACGACTGCTTCAACCAGACTACGTTCGGGACGATCAGCAGAAAAAACACTACTTTCTGAATCTGAAGTGGAAGCGACAATGCCCCTGATTCTCAATAAATCTGTAATGCCCTGCGTGTCACCAGCAAATACCAGACGATCGCCACTTTGCAGACGTTGTTCTGGTGTGACGGCGGTCAGCAATGTCCCATTGCGCTCGATTTCGACAAGATAAACACTTTTTTGCTCGCGTAAACCTGCTTGCTGAATGCTCTGTCCCACGAGTGGACCATTAGATTCAACCATCACTTCCAGCGTGAATTCCCGAACATTTTCGAATGCATGACTTTTACCAATATCCGGTAACCATTTAGGAAAGAAAAGCCACATAAACACTAGTCCACAAATCGCAACAGGCAGTCCAATAATGGTAATCGAAAATATTGAAAACCCGGCTTCACCAGTTAATGTCTGGTATTGCCCATTCACTACCAGATTGGTACTGGTTCCAATCAACGTTATAGTGCCTCCCAAAATAGCGGTATAACTCAACGGAATCATGATCTTTGACGGGCTGATGTTGATGCGTTTGCTCCAGGCCAAAAGGCCAGGAATCATGGTAGCCACAACAGGAGTATTATTTAAAAACGCACTGAGGAAAACGACCGGAGTAAAAATACGTAAATAGGACCTACGTACCGTTTTGGGTGACCCCAGAAACGATTTCACCATAATGTCCACACCACCAGACGCATGCAGACCGGCAGCGACAATAAACATGGCAGCGACGGTAATCAAACCACTGTTACTGAACCCTGCTAGGGCTTGTTCGGCATTTAGAATGCCGGTTGCCAGTAATACAGTCAGGGCAGTGATCATAGCAATATGTGGGCGAACACGACTGAATATCAACACGAGTAACACACTAGTTGTTACGATTAACGTAAACCATGCTTCCAAAGACATTTTTATCGCCCAAGCCATATTCAAGGCGACTATCATCGCAAGAAATCGATATAAACAGAATTAATAAATATGTATTTACATATGATGTTTACATATATTAATTATCCCATTGCTGAGGGACTTTTTTAATCTGCGAAATATCATAACCCTGCTCAGCAAGCAGTTTCAGCATTTGCAGGTAATCCTGTTCAGGAATTTGCGGTGTTCTGGCCATTATCCAGACATAATCGCGTTTTTCACGACCTATAATTGTCTGGGTGTAATCGTCATTTATGTAAACAATTCGGTAGTCGGCTTTGATAGGCCAGATAAACTGCATTCCCCAGACGGCGTTAGATTCGTCATCCAGAATAAAGCCTTTGGGATGATATTGTTTTAGTTCGCCATCAAAGCTGTCTTTATTGAAAGTAAAGGTCGTGGCAATCGTGCCATCTTCATTTAATTCGTAAGATTCCACAGCATTGTGTGCACCTTTTTCAATAAAGGTGGGAATATTGGCGATCACATACCAATCACCCATAAATCGGTTTATATCTACATGGTTTTCGGTACGAATCGGTTTTGACATTGACTGACATCCTGCTAACAGCGTGATAAACAGCAACAGAGATAATTTACGACCAATCATCGACATCCCTCCTGAATTAGAGATGCTGATGATCGGATGTCTGTTGTGAATCAAATGTGAAGGCGGCTTGCAGAATGATGTCGCCGGATTACCTCAGGATCGGGTTTTGATGAGCGCTTTGAGTTCTTCAAGCTGTGCGGATAAATCTTCTATGGTCATATCATTTTTATGCGCTTCTTCATGCTCTTCGGCACGTTCCTGTTCCATCACATTGACGACAATACCAATCAGCATATTGAGGAAGGCAAAAGTATTGAGGAAGATAAACACCAGATAATAAATCCAGCTCAGTGGATACACTGCCATGGTTTCGTACATGACATCAGTCCAGTCCTCGAAAGTCATTACCCGGAACAACGTCAGCATCGAGACAGCAATATCCCCCCAAAGAAACTCATTTATCTCCTCGAACAGCGTGGTGCCGATAGCGGCAAAAATATAGACGATAATAAACATCATCAAGGCAACATAACCCAGCTGTGGTAACGCTTTGAGCAGAGAGTTGAGCAAATGGCGGAGTTCGGGTATTACCGATACCATCCGTAATACCCGAAAGATACGTATTAACCGGGCCACATAAGCCAGTTCACTATCATTGACCGGTATCAAAGAGACCGCGACGATAATAGTATCGAACACATTCCAGCCACTTTTGAAAAAATCGCGCTTATTGGGTTCTGCCAGAAAACGAACGCTTATTTCAACAACAAAAAACAGGGTAATCGCATAATCCAGCCAGTCGACTAAGCGCAGAATTTGCAGGGGGATTTCATAGGTTTTAACCCCGGTGACCATGGCAGAAAATAAAATAACGCTGACCACGATAATTTCGAACAAACGATTTTGTCGCAGGCGTTCTAACTTATGTTGAAAACTGAGCGGAGAGGGTGCGGTGGTTTGCATGTATCAGGGCCAAAAAGACAATCAAGGCCGCGATCATAATCGGAATTTCTAACGGGGCAAAGACGTTTATTTGAATAAATGAGACAGCCTGTCAATCATTATCCGTAAGATTGTTGATTAACGTCATTATGACTTTTTTATTAGCCTCATTCAGACCGCGAAATAAACAGAGTAATCGTTGTTCGGAATCGGAAATAGTAAATTGTTTCTCAGCAACTGCGCGGTAACCACCCCGGTTGAAGTTTGCAGCAACAGAATGCTGGCGATGTTTTTCATAATCCTGAAACAATCTCATGACAATTTCCAGGTTGAGACTGATTTCATGCTGATGGCTGAAATCACGCAAACGGTCTTTCAAATCATCCGGAATGCGCAACCCAAAAGACTCCGTATAGGTACTGGTAGGGTGTTTCAGCAGAAATTCTCGCACAGCTGTTTTGCCGAAGCGATGCGTCAGGCTGTTTTGTAATAAAAACAATGCCTCACTGGTCGTGCTCCGATTGTGTTGTGTTGCCTCAGAACGTAGCCAAGACATAAGCTCAGCAGGCAGTCTAAGGCCAAAAGGTCCTTTTCTCGCGCTCATTATTTAAAGAGTGTAAACAGTTGTTATTGACATAGTTAGTTACCATCTGTAGTTTCATTACCACTGGTATCTACCACCAGTGGTATTTGATAAGGCCAGTGTTGCTCAGTACACGTCAAAGACCAGTGAACAGGAGTTGTTCAGCTGACGGAACGGAATGGCTAAAGATCAACGTTAAGGACAAGGCACGTAGTGTGAGAAACACATTATTAGAAAATGCTTTCAAATTTGCACATGAAGGCATCGTCATCACGGATGAGCATCAGAAAATTGTTGATATCAATGAAGCGATGCAACATATCACTGGCTACTCCCGTTCTGACCTTATCGGCAGCAAACCGCAAATCCTTAGTGCTGAAAGCCAAAATAAAGTATTTAATCAGTCTCTATGGCAGTCATTGCAGCGCAATGGTTTCTGGCAAGGCGAAGTGTCCAATAAACGCAAGGATGGATCGCACTACATAGCCCGGTTTAGTGTGAAACGAATCAATGCCCACGGCAAAGTGTTTTACTTGGGTCATTTAAGTGATATCACCACCGACAGGAAGTATCGAGCTGTTCTTTCTGATCTTGTTCTAAATCGAAATTCACATCAGATCCTCAATAAAAACCGGCTGGAAAATGAATTCAGTCATATGAGTACCCTGGCAGACCAGAAGGATGAAAAACTGGTTGTGGCCTTTATGGATCTGGATGAGTTCAAAAGTATTAATGATATTCATGGCAAGGTCACCGCTGACCAATTGTTGGAAAAGGTTCCCGAACGTGTTCGAACTGCTCTGAAGGAAAGCGATAGCATCGTGCGCTACGGAGGCGATGAATTTGTGCTGATTATCGGTGGTATTTCCAGTCATGCTGCTGCTACAGACACCATTAACAAAGTGCTTTCAGCCATATCACTCCCCTTTATCATTAATGATGTGTCGATGATGATTACAGCTTCAGTAGGCTATACGCTCTATCCCGAAGATAAAGGCAGTCTGGACACATTAATCCGCCATGCTGATCAATGTATGTATAAAGCCAAGCTGGATGGCAAATCTACCGTGGTTGCCTACGATCCAGGTGAAGAGGTCCAGATTACCGAGCGTAACCAGCAGCTGCGAGAAATTGCGACGGCAATAAGTGAAGATCAATTTGTTTTGTTTTATCAGCCCAAGGTGACATTGAGTACCGGGCATATCTTTGGCTTTGAAGCCTTGATTCGCTGGCAACATCCCAAACGCGGCCTGCTGTCACCGGATAAATTTATTGATCAGGTTTACGATACAGAATTGGAGGTCAGTCTTGGCCAGTGGGTTATTCGTCAGGCATTAAAACAGCTCGCAGCCTGGCAACAGGACGGCCATAACTATCAGCTGAGTATTAATCTCACCGCCTATCACTTATCGACAGCAGATTTTTTTGACTGGCTGCAATATCAGATTCAGCATTATCCTGGCCTTGACACCAGTCGCTTCCAGATTGAAATACTGGAAAGTAATCGGTTAAGCGATTTGAGCCTTATCAGTAATGTGGTCGAATTCTGTAAATCAGAGTTCGGCATTACTACGGCACTGGATGATTTTGGCACCGGCTATTCATCGTTGACTCATATCCGTGTGTTACCGGTAGATGTTGTCAAAGTAGACCAGACATTTGTCAGACGAATGTTAAGTGAGCCTGAAGATTGTAAGATTGTAGAAGGTGTCATTGCGTTGGCACAGTCGTTCAATATTCAGGTCATTGCCGAAGGCGTTGAATCAATTGCCCACGGTGAAGTGTTATTGGCGATGGGCTGTAATCAAGCACAGGGCTATGCGTTAGCCAAGCCTTTGCCGATTGATCAACTGATGAAGTTTTTAAGCTCATATCAGCCCTTCAGGCAATGGTGTTCACAATCGGGTCTATTGAAAAACCATAAGCAGGCACGACTCAGTCTGTTTTATTTTTATCTTAAATACTGGTTGCATCAACTTCAGGAAAGACTGTTTGCTGAGCCTGAGATTAAAACCGAGTGGCCGATAACCCAATTATCTGATACTCATTGCGGAATCTGGCTTGAAAAGGCCCGATACCATCATTATCTGGACAATGCCACGCTTGACCAGATCAGCCAATTTCATCATTACATCTTTCAATCTGGAAATGATTTACTGGCCAGTTATCTAGCAGGGGACGTGCATGCCAGCCGGGCAGGATTTAATGCCCAGGAAACCACGTTCCAAACCACACTTTATGAATTACATGTCCTGATCAAACGGATGTCTGAATAAGAATTCTGTTTTAAATTGTTGACAGTTGCCGCGGTTATTGAAATGATATGATATATCATAATTTGTGAGGTGACTGAAAAATGAAAGATGATTTGGCCGTGGCCTGTTCAGGTGCATGCATGATCCATTGCTTAGTAACACCGATAGTCATTGGATTTGGCACAGCGGGACTGTTAGGTAATTGGTTTACTTCTGAATGGGTGCATAAGGTAATGCTTGTTCCGGTGATTCTTCTGGCGATTCTGAGTTTACCGGGAGCTTATCGCAGACATAAAAATCATTGGCCTTTATTACTCGGTGGAATTGGACTTTCCACCATGGTTTCAGCATTAATCGGTCCGGAATATCTGGAGACATGGATCACATTGAGTGGCGGACTGCTGGTGATTACCGCCCATCTCTGGAACCGAAATCTGTCACTTCGACTTCTTCCAGCTCCGCAAGGAAATGCAAATGGATGAAAAGGATTTATTAACTGCTTCAGAGACGGAGTATATGAATGCTGAACAATTGGCATTTTTTGATCATCGTTTGCAGCAACTCAGAACTGAAACCCTGGATGAAATATCTGCAGTAAAAACCCAAATGCTGGGTAACAGTCAAGTCAGTGATGTACTGGATAGGGCCCAACAGGAAGAGGAGTCACAAATAGCTTTGCGTATTGCCGATCGTAAACGTCAGTTGATTCCAAAAATTGATGCAGCGCGGCAACGCATTCGCAGTGGTGAATATGGTTATTGTCTGCAAACCGGTGAGCCAATTGGCATTGCTCGTTTGCTGATACGACCAACTGCCGAATATTGCACTGACGCCAAAACCATTAATGAACAAAAAGAAGGTCTCTATGAAGTTAAATCCAGATAAACGTTTGCCAGTTACCGTGTTATCAGGCTTTCTTGGGGCAGGTAAAACGACCGTTCTCAATCATATTCTGAATAATCGCGAAGGTCGAAAAGTGGCCGTTATTGTCAATGATATGAGTGAAATCAATATCGATGCTCAACAAATTCAGCAGGATGTGCAGCTTAATCGCGCCGAAGAAAAGCTGGTGGAAATGAGCAATGGCTGCATCTGCTGCACCTTGCGGGAAGATCTGTTGATTGAGGTCCGTCAGCTGGCAGCAGAGCAACGCTTCGATTATCTGGTCATTGAATCAACCGGTATTTCCGAACCTTTGCCAGTGGCTGAGACGTTTACCTTTGCTGATGAAGAAGGAGAAAGTCTGTCACAGATTGCTCGTCTCGATACCATGGTAACGGTGGTGGATGCAGTGAATTTTCTACGTGATTTTAATGAAGCCAGACAACTGCAGGAAACCGGTGAAAACCTTGGTGAAGATGATCTGCGAAGTGTGGCTGATTTGTTGGTGGATCAGGTTGAGTTTTGTGATGTCATTTTGATCAGCAAAACCGATTTATGTACCGCTGAACAATTAACCGAACTGACTGGCATTTTGAAAAGCCTTAACACTGAAGCAGAGATAATTTCGATAGAAAATGGCCAGATCCCGTTAGATAAAGTATTGGGGACGCAGAAGTTCAGTTTTGAAAAAGCCGAACAGGCAGCTGGATGGCTGAAAGAAATGCGGGGCGAACATATTCCGGAGACTGAAGAATATGGCATCAGCAGTTTTACCTATGTTGCCAGACGGCCTTTTCATCCACAAAAATTCTTTGAGTTTCTGCATCAGGATTGGCCCTGTGGCAAGTTGATTCGCTCCAAAGGCTATTTCTGGCTAGCCAGTCGTCCCCAGTTTGCCGGGCAGTGGAATCAGGCTGGTGGAATTGCCCGCTATGGTTTTGCCGGTATGTTCTGGAAAGCTATTCCCGAAAATCGCTGGCCCCAGGATGAGGAGAGTCAAAAGACTATCAAGGAAAGCTGGCAGGAACCCTTTGGTGATATGCGTCAGGAGCTGGTGTTTATTGGTCAGAACTTAAATGCTGAAATGGTGACAGCAGAACTGGATGCCTGTTTATTAAATGACAGTGAATTATTGGCCGGGAAGCAGCTCTGGGAAACATTGCCCGATCCTTTTCCAGCCTGGGAGGCAGCTTAAAATGAATCAGAGTGCTATTGCCTTCAATCCATTATTTGAGCATGTGCAGAAAGCAGCTTCAGCTTTAGTGATGACCTCAATTTATCAACCGCATATCAATCTGGTTATCTGGCAGCGACAGTTGCAAAAGACACTGCAGGACTATATTGATGCATTAACGCAAGGACTCAATGCGTTACAATTACGCACAATAATTGCTCCGGCTGAAGTCAGTGCGTGGCTTGGTGGATTATTACCAGAGGATCCTCAACGACATTTATTTATTGAGGATGTCAGTCAGTTAGTGGAAATGTATGCAGATCTGTTCGATTTAAACGTTGTAGGCTTGCGCCTCAGCCTGATAAACGAGACTATGTGCCCCAGATTTCATACTGATCATTTAGCTTGTCGGTTGGTAACGACCTATCACGGACAGGGTAGTGAATGGTTGCAAGAAGAAAATGTCGATCGTTCAAAACTGGGTGCTGGTGCTAATGGATTACCTGATCATTTGTCAGGAATATATCGACATCATCAGTATATTCAACAACTGCAGCAAGGAGAGGTTGGATTGTTCAAGGGTGATGGCTGGATTAATAGTCAGGTGAATGGCATTGTGCATCGTTCACCGCATATTAATAAGACCGATAAAAGATTATTACTGACCCTGGATTTTGCCGAGTGAGTAGGAGAGTGTTGGACATGCGAGCTGCAGTATATTTAGTAACCCTGTTTTGTGGCTTGAGCCTGAGCGCTATTGTCTATGCTCAGGATGAACATCATGATCATGAGGCAGGTCATCGCCATCATGGTGCCCATGTGCATGGAATGGCTACACTGGATTTAGTGATGGATGATGACGAATTAATGATGCATTTAAAATCACCATTAATGAATTTTCTCGGTTTTGAACACCAGCCGGAAACAGAACAGCAAAAAGCCATTTATCAGGATATGCTGCAACAGCTTGAAATGCTTGCTACCCTTATAGAAGTTAAGGGATCGAGCTGTAAAGCTGAATCAATAGAAGTTGAAGAACCTTTTGCTGACTCAGACGAAGCAGGACACGCCGATGTAGATGTCAGCTATTTTTTACGCTGTGAAGAACCTGAAAATATTACCGAATTGAAAATCAACTTATTTGATGTTTATAGTAATCTGGAAACTATGCAAGTACAGATGGTTTTACCGACCGGCCAGCAGCAATTAAGACTTAATCAACAACGAACCTCTATCCGGATCCAGTAATGGCGAAAGTCGATACCCATAAAGTAATGCAACAAGCTGAACGAAGTTGTGCTGATCATGGTGTGCGGTTAACCAGCAAACGCAAACATATTCTCGAAGTGTTATTAAATGCACAGGCACCACGTTCAGCCTATGAAATTGCTGAGCTATATCGTCAGAAAACCGAGGAAAATATTCCAGTCATGTCGGTCTATCGAATGCTGGATTTTCTAATGCAGAACAGTCTGGTGCATAAACTGGCCTCCAATAATAAATTTATTGCCTGTGCTCATATTGCCTGCTCGCATTCACACCAGACACCACAGTTTTTAATTTGTGACAACTGTCAGCAGGTAAGAGAAATAGGAGTGGATAAGCAACTGATTCATGCACTCGAAGAGAGTATTGAACATAATCATTTTCAACTTAACAGTCCGCAACTTGAACTACATGGATTATGTGAAACCTGCCAGCAGGAAAGTTAACTCTTTTTTTGGCTTAACAATGATGTGATATATCGTATTTTAATATTGCCATTCAACCATTTTAGATAATTAAATCCAGGAGAAATCATGCTGGAAGTAAACCAGTTAACCAAATCATTTGGCAATCGAATTGCCGTTGATCATCTCGACTTTAAAATCGCTTCTGGCGAAGTTTTATGTTTATTGGGTGCAAATGGCGCAGGAAAAACTACCACCTTAAATATGTTGTTAGGCTTTACCTCACCAACCAGTGGCAGCGCCACTTTAGAAGGTCAGGACCTCTATCAGCAGTCATCGTCTTGTCGACAAAAAATCATGTATGTGCCCGAAAACGTCAATCTATATCCCCGGTTTGATGCAATTGAAAATATTCACTATCTGGCGGTATTGGCCAAAATGAAATTAACCGATCAGCAAATCCATGAAGCGTTAATCAGTGCAGGGCTTAAACAGGCAGACTTTTCCAAGCAGTTAGCTGAATACTCCAAAGGCATGCGACAGAAAGTAGCCATTGCATTTGCTTTGTTAAAGCATGCCCGTTTGATTTTGATGGATGAGCCGACTTCTGGTCTGGATCCGGTTGCCACTCAGGATTTTATTCAAGTAGTGAATACGATTAAATCTCGCGGAGCAGCAGTGTTGATCGTCACACATGATCTTTTATGTGCCCATCAACTGGCTGACCGGATTGGCATTATGAAACAAGGCCATTTAACCGATCTCATTACCACGCAATCGTTAACACTGGATCAGCTAACGCAACGTTACTTTGATCAGTTTGCTGCATAAAAAAACAAAAGGACTTTACCGTGAAAAAAACTTTTATCAGCAGCCTGATTGTGTCTGCTCTGCCGTTATCTGTTGTTATTGCCGAGACCGATAATGAACCCGCTGCTCGTATTGATCCCCTGGTGGTGTTGGGTACGCGTCCGGATTATGCCGATGAAAATCTGGCCGGTTCACAGGATATTATCTCGCGTGAGGAGTTATCCATCAGTCACGTGAACAATACCATGGAGCTGTTTACCAAAATTCCCGGTGTTTATTTTGCCCGCTACAATCAGGGCATCATTAATACTGATATCGGTATTCGCGGTTTTGCTGCTGAGGGAAGTACTCCTCATGCAAAGCTGTTAATCGATGGCATTCCATCTAATCTGCACAATGGTTACAGCGAGATGGATCAACTGTTTCCAGGCAACATTGACACTATTCAGGTTTACAAGGGTAATAGTGATCCACGCTACGGCACATTTAATGTGGCGGGTAACTACAATATTACTACCCGTTCAGATGTTGGCCGTGACGTTGAAGTAACCCTCGGTAGTTATAACGCACGTGAGATTCAGGGGTATTGGGGAGAACAGACCGGCGCATTGCAACACAGCTATTTTGCTGGTTACCGCGAGTCAGAAGGCTATCGGGATAATTACGATATCGATAAATACAGTGTTGGTGGACGCTGGTTTTATGACTTATCAGACGATACCTCACTCGGTTTTATTGCACGAATGGCTGAGTACGATGCTGATGCGCCCGGTTATTTAACCAAGGAAGAAGCCCGCAAGCATCCGACCCGATCAGCTGCATATGCAAGCCAGGATGGTGGTGATAAGGAAACCCAATCTTACAGCCTGCATTTTGATACCGCGTTACGTGATGATCTTACGTGGTCAGCCAAAGCGTATTACAACTATTACGAGCGTGAGCGCTGGGTGAGGTTTAGTGAAGCTGGTTCATTGGGCAATCGTTATGACGAGCAGGATCATTATGGTTTTATCTCGACCTTGTCCTGGGATATTAATGAGCAGTGGGCACTAAACTGGGGGCTGGATATCGAGCACCAGGATGTATTGGAGCAGCGCTTTGGCACCATTGGCAATATGCGGCAACGTGATACAAGTAATGTGTCGCGTAACTTTGATTATGATTTTGTCAGCAAAGGCACCTATCTGCAGGTATCTCACGCACCGAATGAGTTTATCGCCTGGAATGCCGCCATCCGTGCTGATCGAATTGATGGAGATTTTAAACAGCGTAACGCGGCGGATGAGGTGATCAGTAATCAGGATAGTTATGACTATGGCACCATTGTGCAGCCTAAATTTAATCTGTTCCTCTACCCAACTGATCAAGTGACTTTGTTTGCCAATGCAGGACGCAGTTTCCAGCACCCGGTCAGCAGTAGTGCCTATACCGATGGTGACCGTTCTGCACGTGATGTTTCAATCAATGATGGCTGGGAACTGGGGGTGAAATGGATGCCAACCTATAGCCTAGAATTCCGTTTGTCTTATTGGGAGCAGAAGGCTAAAGACGAGTTTGTTTTGGTTGATGGCCTGGCTCGAAATGTGGGTGAAACGCTGCGTCAGGGCGCGGATTTTGGCATGAGTTGGATGGCAACTGACAAACTGACTCTTTGGGGTAACTTCAGCACTGTGGATTCAGAGATTCAAAGTCCCGGAGCTGACAAAGGAAATGAATTACGCAGTATTCCTTCCTATACCGCTTCAACGGGTGTTAGTTATCTGTTTACTCCGGCGCTGACTGGACGTTTACATTACGATGCTCAGGGGGCATCTTATATTAACGAAGCAAATGCTGGCGGCAAGTTTGGTCAATACAATCTGGTCAATGCCAGTCTTGATTACGAGACAAGCTGGGGCAATATCAACTTTCAGGTTAATAACCTGTTCAATGAATATTACGAATACGTATATGACTTTGGGAATGCAGGCGATCCGGTTGACACCATCCATTCACCTGGTGATGGCGTTAATGCCAGTGTTTCAGTGGCTTATAAGTTCTAATCATGATGCAGACTATTATTGAAATTGCTCGTCATGAGTTGATCACCCAGTGGCGCAGCCAGACCTTGAAAATCCTATTGCCATTATTATTGGTATTAACGTCATTAATTGCGTTTTCCCATTGGCAACAGCAACAGGATTTTATTGAAGCGCAAACCCTCTGGCAGCAGCAGAATGATGCTAACTGGGATGCTCAGCCAGATCGGCATCCGCATCGGGCAGCGCATTACGGTACCATGGTGTTTCGCATCATTTCACCCCTGAGTTTTATTGATAGCGGAGTGAATCCGTTTGTCGGAAATGCGTTGTTTCTGGAAGCACATAGGCAAAACAGCAGCAGCTTTAAACAATATGTCAGCAGTACGGCCTATATGGGGCTGGGCTATCTGTCAGGTGCGACGGTCATACTGGTGATCTGGCCTTTGGTATTGATTGCTTTGGCATTTAATAGTGTCAGTGGTGAGCGTGTACAGGGCACTTTGCGCCAATTGGTCTCACAAGGTATCAGCGTCAAACAGTTGTTATTCGGCAAAACGTTGGCATTCAGCCTGATATCGCTGGTATTTCTATTAGTGATATTTGTTATTGCAACTGGCTTTATGCTGCAAACGCCAGTACATGGCGGTGATGTATTACGAATGGGCGCTATGTTTGTTTTGTATTTGTTTTACTGCCTGTTATGGACCTTCACAGTGGTGCTGTTCTCCAACTGGTGTCGTACCAATCAACAAAGCTTGTCTGCATTGCTGTTGTTCTGGCTGCTCACCGTGATTGTGATGCCGAAAATGGCTTACAGTCTGGCTGATATGCAATATCCAATGCCTGATCGGGCGGTGTTTGATATTCAGACAGCGCAGGAAATTGCCAAAGTTGGTAATTCACATGACCCCGATGATCCTTACTATAACGAGTTTCGTGAGCAGGTATTGGCAGAATACGGCGTTTCACGAGTTGAAGATTTACCAGTGAACTGGCGCGGCGTGTTGATGCAAGAGGGCGAGCGAATTACCAGCGAAGTGTTTGGCAAACAGTATGAAAAACTGATGCAACTTGCTGAACAGCAAAATCAACTGGTCAGCCAGGTGGCGTGGTTTTCACCTTATTTATTAGCCAATAAATTGTCGTCCATTTTCGCGGCGACCAACGCGGATAGTTTTTTGCATTATGAAAACGCTGCTGAGCAATTTCGCTTTAATTTCATCAAGCAGCTGAATCAGATGCATGCAGAACAAATCGACCATGCCCATGACCGTGAACAAAAGGTCTCGAATGAGCATTTGGCAAATCTGCAGCAATTTGATTATCAATCTCCTACCTTGCAGGCCGAACTGAATCTGATTTACCCGCCTTTATTAATATTATTGGGGTGGTTAATCATCGGTGTGTTGTTACTTTCCCGTAGTCGGAACGAGGTTTGATTAGGTGAGATTTATTCAATTTGAATTACGCTTGTTATGGCAGAACAAGCTTTTTAAATGGCTGATTGCAGCTTATCTTCTAGCAGCTTTCTTAGCCATTATCTGGGGCCAGATGGGACTGCAACGTGAATATCAACAGCGGGCTATCAGCGAAGCAAATTACCAGGCAGAATTGGCAGACTATAAGAAGGATGCTCCGTTAGCTCCATACGACTCGGGTTATATGAGTTATTACCAGTTTCATCCTGTCTGGCAAAAACCTTCTGCCTGGTCGGCATTGATAAATGGTGAACGAAGCGAAGCGGCCACCCACACACGGGTTCGTTTATTAGGTTTGCAAAGCCAATTGAGCAATACGGCGACGGGCAATATTGCTGCTATGCCAATTGGTAAGCTGGACTTAAGTTTTATCTGGATTTATCTGATGCCGCTATTAATCGCTGCACTAAGTTTAAATTTACTGGCCGAGGAAAAAGCCAGTGGCAGATGGTCGTTATTGGCCTCCCAGGTGGCTAATAGCGGATTATTATTAACTAAAAAAATGCTCATTGCAGCAGGCTTACTGGCGATGGTGAACGTACTGATTCTATTGGCGGCTGTTGTGCTGACAGATATCAGATTGGATGGATTATGGTGGCAGATTGCAGCCATATTATTGGCATATCAACTCTGCTGGTTTGTGATCACAGGCTGGATTATCAGTTTGCAACGTAGCGCCATTTTTAACAGTTTATTATTTATCAGTCTGTGGATTGTGTTTGCATTTGTGCTGCCAGGATTGGCTTATCTGTATCAAACGCAACAACAGCAACCGGCTGAGCATGTGTCAATGGTGTTTGATCAACGAGAATACATGCATGATAGTTGGGATAGGGACAAGCAGGCAGATTTTGATGTTTATTTGCAGGACTATCCTCAGTGGCAAACTACAGAGTCGATCTTGCAAAAGCCTTTCGACTGGCGCTGGTATTACGCGATGCAACATATGAGCGATGTGATTGTAGCGGATGCAGTGAATCAATTTCGTGATAGCCGGATACATTCCCACCGGTTCGGAGAAAATTTTGCATGGCTATCCCCGGTGATGCGAGTGCAATACAGCATGAATCGACTCGCTGATACCGATATGCTGGCAAGTCAGTCTTTTCTGGATCAGGTTGCTGACTATCAACAGCAGTTACGCGATTATTTCTTTCAATTCTATTTTTTTGACAAGCCGTTCACTGCGGCAGATTTCACTAAAATTCCAGTATTTGACTATCGACCAATTGTTCCTAACAACGCGCTTATAACTCTGATTAATTTAGTGATCGTCGGGTTATTTTTTATCGGGTTAATTTTGCTACAAACGCGCCGAAATCGTGGTTGAACAAACTTTCAGGCTTTTTCAAAAAGCGATACCGACTAATGTGATTACCGGTTTTCTGGGTGTTGGCAAAACCACGGCAATCCAACAGCTATTAAAATCTAAACCGGCAGGGGAACGCTGGGCAGTATTGATTAATGAATTTGGCAAAGTGGGTATTGATAGCCAGCTGCTGCAAACCGATGACCATTCTCTGGGAGAGCTCACGATTCGCGAAGTACCCGGAGGCTGTATGTGTTGTGCTGCGGGGTTGCCGATGAAGGTCGCACTCAATCAGCTTATAGGCAAAGCCAAACCCGACAGATTATTGATTGAACCTAGTGGCCTGGGACACCCGAAAGAAGTGATTGCCGTGCTGTCAGGTGAGTTTTATCGATCGATTATTGATTTACGCGCAACGCTGACATTGGTTGATGCGCGTCATATTGCTGATGCGAAATATCGTGAACATGAGACTTTTCAGCAGCAGTTACAGATCGCCGATCTGATCGTGGCGAACAAGTCAGATATGTATGGTCAGAGCGAAGTTGCTGCGTTAAATGTTTACCTGAATGAAATGCATCTTCAGGAACTACCTTTACACATCACTCAGGACGCAAAAATTAATCCTGAATGGCTAAAACCAAACGCTAAATTTAATCAGGCTATCTGGCAGGAGCAGCCAACGGTTTTTAATCTTGAGAACGAAGAACAGGTTATTCCAGATTGCGGCTATCTAGCCGCAGCACAAAAGTTAAGCGGCTGGTATAGCTATGGCTGGCGGTTCAAATCAACATTCAGTTTCGATTACCAATCTCTAATGACGTGGCTAGAGCAATTTAAACAGTTACGTCTTAAAGCTGTTTTTCGAACCGGCAAAGGCTTTATTACTATCAATCAAGCTGATGACAATTTGACGATTCAACGACTGGACACTCAAGCAAAAGAAAGCCGTATTGAACTCATTACAGATAAGCCACTTGATGCAAAAAAAATGGAAAGCCAATTATTACAGATGTGTGGGATAAATCATGTTAACCCGTCTTAAAAACGCTCGAGTATATGACCCGGTACAAAAACTGGATGGTGAACTCATGGAGCTATGGATTCGAGATGATCGAATCGTTGATCCGAGTCAGATCACAGATAGAGAGTCGGCCATCACCCATGATTTGGACGGTGCCATTACCATGGCGGGCGGTGTGGATATTCATAGCCATATTGCAGGGGGCAACGTAAATACCGCACGTTTATTACTGCCCGATCAACATCGAAATCATCTACAAAGACAGGAAAATCTGCCGTTTTATAATGCCCGCTGGTCCAGTTTTGAAACTGGCTATCGCTACACCGAAATGGGATACAGCATGGTGGTTGAACCGGCAATGTTGCCAGTGAATGCGCCGCAGGTACATCGTGAAATGGCGGATATCCCGATCATTGATACGGCTGCGCTGGCGATTCTCGGCAGTGATGATTTGCTGGTCTCCATGTTGCGAAGCGGTGCTTCGCAGGATCAGATTAATGACTATGTCAGCTGGACGATTAACACCACACAGGCATTAGGGTTGAAAGTGATTAATGCCGGTGGTTCGCAGGCGTTTAAAGCCGGGGTTGAACAGTTTGGTCTGGATGATGAAGTGCCGGATTATGGCATCAGCTCTCGGCGCTTATTAACCTCACTGCAGACTGCTGTACATCAGCTGGGTATCCCACATCCGGTACATGTGCATTGCAATAATCTAGGTGTTCCTGGCAATGTGCAAACCGCCATTGATACTATGGAGGCTGCCCAGGGTTTACCGATGCATCTGGCGCATGTGCAGTTTTATGGTTATGGCGCAGAGGGTAATCGTGGTTTTTCTTCAGCTGCGGCACAGCTAATGGAAGCATTTAATCGACATCCCAATATTACAATGGATGTCGGGCAGGTGTTATTTGGGCAGACGGTGACAATGTCTGGCGATATCATCGCTCAGTTCTCCCGTCGAGGTGATGCCAGCCCGCACAAATGGGTGATGTGGCATGCCGAAGATGAGGGTAGTGGTGGTATCGTGCCTTATCAATATAAAAAGGCCAGTTTTGTTAATGGTTTGCAATGGGCCATTGGTCTGGAGATTTTCCTGTTATCCGGCGATCCCTGGCGTTTGTTTTTCACCACCGATCATCCTAATGGTGCTCCGTTTACCCGTTACCCGGATTTGCTGCATTTATTGATGGACTATGATTTTCGCATGGCCTGTCTGGCAGAACTGGATCCGGAGATCATGGAGTTAACCCTGCTCAAAGATCTGAAACAGGAATTCAGCTTATACGAGATTGCCATTATGACGCGGGCAGCACCGGCAAAATTACTGGGACTCAATGACCGTGGACACCTTCAACCTGGCGCTTTGGCCGATATTGCGGTTTATCATGAGCAAGATGATAAAGCGGCGATGTTCAGAAAGGCGCAATGGGTATTCAAAAATGGTCAGCTGATTATTGAACGCGGAGAGTTTGTGAAGCGTCAGTTTGGCCAGACTATGACCGTTAAACCACATTTTGATCGGCAGATTGAAACCACAGTAAAAGACTACTTTGATCGGTTTTATTCGATGAAATTATCCAACTATGGGGTACAAGACGATTTGTTATTTGATCAGCCGGAGCGTTTTTCTGCTATCAACTTATAAAGCACTATTCTTTATACAGCTCAATGTTATCAGCTGCCATCGAATAGGCTGAAACGGCCACTTCATTTTCGGTGATAGTCGTGGTCAGCGTGCCCTCGACCCAATAGGGATCATAAAGATTCTGTTGAGCAACGCCTTCTTTGGAGGTCACATAAATAATCTGATTCGGCGGTGGTGGGGGATAATGGATGCAGGCGCCAAAAAAAGGCACCAGAAAGAACTCGGTCACCAGCTGTTGTTCATTCATTTCGACGGGAACGATAAAACCAGGTAGGCGGATGGGGCGTTGATCATATTCAGGCTTGACCTTGGCAGAGGTTAATGCCTGTTGATAACGGTCATCTGCGGAATTTTCCAGTGCCCCGAGTAATTGACTACTGATTTGATCTTCCATCGAACCATCTTCAATTTCATCAAGATATTCTGGTGGATTCATCAATGCTTCGAGATCGTCATCAGGCATTAAATCAACCCAATCAACAAGTTCGTAATTTTCGTCAGCTAACAGTGGCTGAGTCATTGTCAGGCAGGTGATTATTAATAGTGGAAGCCAGAATTTTGCAGATGCCAGTTGTGTCATATGACTCCAGAGCGTTAAATTTCGAGCGAAAATGTTATGTTATAACAATTTATAAGCTCTCAACATGATCCATTTTTCAAGCCGGTAAAAAAATGACTAATCGTTATGCTATTCAGATTGATGACTGTCAGTTCCGTTATCAGCAAAACTCAGACAGTGTTGTATTACAAATAGCTCACTGGGAAATCAGAAAAGGTGAAACGGTGTTTGTCTACGGACCTTCTGGTTCGGGTAAATCCACTTTATTAAATTTACTGGCCGGGATTTTGTTGCCTCAGCGGGGTACCATCAAGTTGGATGAGGTAATTCTCAACCAGCTCAGCCATCGCAAAAGAGATGCGTATCGGGCAAGACATATAGGCATGGTGTTTCAACGATTTAATCTGATTCCGTATTTAACGGTGGACGACAATATTAAGCTGGCCAGTCATTTTTCCAAACAGGATAAACAGCATCTGCAACAACGCTCTCTGGAATTGATGAATGCTTTGCAACTGGATGCCAAGTTATTGGAACGACCGTCCTCGCAATTGAGCGTTGGTCAGCAGCAACGGGTAGCGATTGTTCGTGCTTTGGTTAATCAACCTGAGTTATTAATCGTCGATGAGCCCACCTCAGCTTTAGATAGTGATGCACGCGATAGTTTTGTTGATTTGTTACTGGGCCAGGTCCAAGCAGCAAAGGCCACCCTAATCTTTGTTAGTCATGATCGCAGCTTGGCACAGCATTTTTCCAGACAGCTGGATATACAGTCGTTTGTGGTCGCAGGAGAGAAACATGCTGTTTAAACTGGCCTGGAAAAGTCTGCTGGCAAGACATGTTAGCGTGTTACTGACTATATTGATGATGACGGTGAGTATTTTTGTTCTGCTCAGTGTTGAAACCATCCGTTATCAGGCCAAAGACAGTTTTACCAAAACCGTTTCGGGGGTGGATTTAATCGTTGGTGCACGAACCGGACAGGTCAATCTTTTACTATATTCAGTCTTTCATATCGGTGTACCAACCAATAATATTTCCTGGCAGAGTTATCAGGAAATTGCTTCCCAACCTGCTGTTGCCTGGACCATTCCAATTTCTTTAGGTGATTCACATAAAGGATATCGGGTCATTGGAACCAGCACCGACTTTTTCGAGTTTTTTCGCTTTGGTAATAAACAGCCACTCGAATTTCAACAAGGGAAAGCATTTGATGATCATTTTGATGCAGTAATTGGTTCAGAAGTCGCCAAGCAACTTGGATATCAAGTCGATGATGCTATCGTGCTTTCTCATGGAATTGCCAATACCAGTTTTAGCAATCATGATGATAATCCATTCAAAATCACGGGTATTCTGGCGCCAACAGGAACGCCGGTAGATCAATCTATCTATGTCAGTTTGCAAGGTATTGAAGCCATTCATGCCAACTGGCAGGGAGGGGTGCAAATACCAGGTAGAGCTACGCCAAATGTTAAAGATCTGCAGCCGCAAGCCATAACGGCATTTATGCTGGGACTGAATTCGCGGATACAGACCTTTAATTTACAGCGGCAGATCAATGAATATCAGCAAGAACCCTTACTGGCCATTCTGCCTGGCGCCACATTGATGTCGTTGTGGTCAATGTTGAGCAGTGTGGAACAGCTATTGTTATTAATTGCTTCACTGGTGCTGTTAGGTGCGCTGATTGGGATGGCCAATATGCTATTGGTTTCAATGCGTGAACGGCGCCATGAATTATCCGTTCTCCGAGCATTGGGTTATCGGCCAAGCTTCTTGTTTGCATTGCTACAGATTGAAGCGTTATTAATCAGTCTGGCTGCGGCATTCACCGCATTTATCAGTTTACAACTAAGTATGTATGTATTGAAAGATTGGTTATTGCAGGAATATGGGATTTTGCTTACCCGATTATCCATCATTAATGAGTTTATGTTTATGCTGCCGATGGTGCTTATCGCCAGTTTTGTGGTCGCTTTAATTCCGGCTATCACCGCTTATCGACAGGGGCTACATCAGCAATTAAATCTGTAGCTTAAATACGTTGTAGCTTTGGAAGATGCTGTTTCAGATGTGATTTAATATCTTCCACACTAGCTGAAAAAACCAGTGCATAAATCTCGCGTTGCATGGTGTCGGTAATAAACGGGTAAATTTCATAGCCTTCAGCATAAAGTTCAGCGCGGGCGCGACATACTTTACGAATTCCCTCAGCAAATGATTGATTCTCTACAGCAGGTAAATTGGTTTCCCCCAATGTCCATTGCTGCTCTGTCCAATGCTGAAAACACCAGTCAGTTAACTGAATCACCGGATCGACTCTGTCCTGCTCAACTTTGTCAATTTGCTCACCGCAGCCAATCAGGCAGAACAGACCGAGTAGCAAAAAATGTTGACGCATATCTAACCCCTCCAGCGTTATTTCGCTATCAATATTGCCTGTTTTTGTTTTCAAATACCAACTATTGCATACACAATAATAGCCGTCAGCAGTGGTGGAGATGAAAGATAAACAAGCCCTGGGAAAAAATGACAAAAAACGCTTACAGCGTCATTATTAAACTGTAGCTATCAGAATTTAGGTTTGTAATGGATAGATTTTCAACGATTGGCATCATTCTGTTATTGATTCTGGCAATTGTCGGTGGATATATGACAGGCCTCTTTGCCGGCTATCTGTTTGACTTGGGAAAACGTCGTCTGGGAAAAACGCTAACGGTTTTGCTCAATTTAGTATTTTATGTGGTGCCGCTCTGGGCGTTATTGGGTATAGCGTCTGAAGATGGCCTACTGTTTTTTTATCTGTTACTACTGGTTTTTTATTATCTGGGTATTCGTGATTCAAAGCACCCAGCTGTAAAAGACGATAAACCGGATAAAAACTATGAACCTTATGATTAGGGCTTGTTTATCCTTTTCTTAAATCTTGCCTTTTTCTTCTGAGACTATGACAATCAAATAGAATTGCTTTTTGTATAGAGATGCTTTCAAGGTGAATAATTACTTGAAAGGGGGAGGCAGGGTGAAAACAACGATTTTTCCCGGCACTATCAATGGTCTGTTGAATCTGCTGTTGACCACCTCGCTCTATTATTTATTTGCCCGACTGGGTCTTACCTGGTTTTCATTTCCCCCTGGCAATATCAATTTATTATCGCTTTCATCCGGTATCGGGCTGGTAATGTGCCTTTTGTGGGGAGTGCGTGCGTTTCCGTTTATTGTCATGGCAACATTTGCAGCCCATTTTCCACTCATAGTAGAAAACACGTTTCACCACAACTCGCTGTATATTATTGTCGCTTCATTGATCATGGGGGGGGAGAGTGTTTTGGGAATGTTGCTTATGCGTCGATTTCTGCCCTACGGCGTAAGCAGACCCCATCATTTACTTAAATTTCTGTTGTTACTTTGTGTCCTTGTTCCGGCGTTATCAGCGTTATTGATAGGCACCAATCTGCTGTTAAATGGATATATTGAAGCTGAAAAGTTTATAGACCTTTATATTACTCTGCTAATTGCCCATGCCTTGGGGATACTGCTGATTTATCAGGTCTTTACAGGGTTTGCACATAGCCCGGCGGTGCAGCTAAGCGAATTAAATAAGCTGTGGTCAGGGGCAGCGATAATCGGATTAATCGTAATATTGGCTGCTACCGTTTATGGGCCATTAATATTTTTGCTGTTACCAGTTATGGTGATGATGGCTATTTATTTGAAACTGGTTTTTATCAACTTGTTCAGTAGCCTGTGCTTTGTGATTGTTATCAGCATTATGGCTTTTGATAACAGTGTGTTTTTAACAAATAATTATCAATTTACTTTGACCGGTTTGATTGCTTACATATTTTCCAGTGCATTGGCTGTATTTGTTATCGCTATACAACAAAACCAAATTAATCTGACGATGGCTTCACGTCAGGCCTGGAAAAAAGCGGCTGAGCGTGATCCGTTAACTTGCCTGTCAAACCGGCGTGCCTTTATGCCCAGATTGAAAACTGAACATGCCAGAGCCGTGCGTACAGGGAGAAGCTATTGTCTCGTTATCTGGGATATTGATGATTTCAAATTAATTAACGATACCTATGGTCATGATTATGGGGATGTCGTTTTAAAGAAACTGGCTGACATTCTGCGTGACAACTGTCGTGATATTGACTTCCCCGCTCGGATCGGCGGCGAGGAGTTTGCGGTAATTCTTCCAGAGTGCAGCAGTGAGGAGGGTGAGTTGGCGCTGGAACGTTTTCGCAGTGAGGTGGAATCTACCCGATTTATCGCACCAGATGGAAAATTATTACAGATAACTATCAGTATTGGTATCGCAAGCTTCAAAAGGTCGTATAAGTCTGAAATGGCTTTAATGTCGGATGCGGATAAGGCATTGTATCAAGCTAAATCACAAGGAAAGAATCAAATACATGTATTTTGATATACGGTCCTATAGACAACGGAGTTATTCTTGAAAACGATATTCCATCGAACACAGATTATTGCTGTACTGCTAATGCTTTTGTGTTTGATTCTGGCGCTGATACCTTTTGAGTCAAATGCGGGGGCTCAGTTAGGCCATATGCTCAGGATCACACTTACCGTCTATGCGATTGCCCGCGGATTAAATGCGGTTATTTCAGCGGCACAAGGCACTGAATTATCGATCGAACCAATGGGGGTTGGTCTGACATTGACTCCAGGCGAAATTCTGGACCCTCTGAATGATTTGATCGAGCAGTTTTCAAGCGTTTTATTAGTGGCTTCTGCATCGCTGGGCATTCAGAAAATCCTGTTAGCAGTTGGTGATATTGACATTTTGCGTTGGGCACTAGCGGGTTTTGCTGCCATCGTTTTACTTCTGCTGTTATGGCAGAAACTTCCTGACCGATGGTCTTCTATGCTGTTTAAGATGGTGTTGATCATGACCTTATTACGTTTGGCAATTCCGGTCACTATAGTCGCTTCCAATCAATTACAGCTCTGGCTGGAGCAAGATAGACAGGATGCCATTGCTATTTTGTATAGCACACAGCAGGAAGTCGCTGAGATTCAGCCTGAGTCAGATGATTCCGAACGTGGCTGGTATCAGGGATTCAAAGATAACCTGGACATTAAAAACAGATTGCAAAGTATTGAGACCAAAGCAGAACAGGGGATAAATGCGGCCATCTATTTGTTGGCTGAATTTGTATTGATAATGCTGATTTTGCCTATTGGTTTTTTATTTATAGCCTGGCGATTAATAGGCCGAATAACCAGCTAACAGATGAAGCAGTTATTTCAGAAAGCCGAGTGCTGAAGCAACCTTTAATTGTCTCTCAAGACAACGTCGTGTCCGCTCGTACATTGGAGTGTTATCGGTAAGCCAACAGCAAAAAGTCATCAAATACACCCCGGTTAGTGCTGTTTCATCCACTGCTCGCCATGGTAATGTTGAGTGCTGATCTGATGCTTCACGCAGCCATTGCACAGTACGACTGATTCGTAGCAATGCAGGAATCTGAATATGCAGATGCCCCGGTTCCAGTTTATTTAAAATCATTTGCCGGGTTACTTTTTGATTGATTGCAAGTGGTTCCAACCATGCCATCATCAAGCGATGAAATTTTTGCTGATTATTTAATGTTGCAAATACACTGGATTGCATCACCTTCAGCATATTCTGATCGGCACGATCAAACCAGGCGTCACCGATTTGTTCTTTTTCAGCAAAACAATAATAAATATCGGCAAGTGAAATATTGAGTTGGGCAGCAATTTCGGACAACCGTACTGACTCCCATGAAGAATGAGAAGCCAGGCTGACAGCAGTGTTAACAATAGCTTCATACAATTCGGAGTCTTGGTTCATCATGTTTTCCTTCCCGCTAACAGGATTTAACAAACACGCTCAGCATAACGCATAAAAACTATAGGCAAAAAAAAGCCCCGAACTTGTCGGGGCTTCTTAGGTTTCGCTTAACTGCAAATTAACGGTTGCAGATGTACATTGTTACTTCAAAGCCGAAACGCATATCTGAGTATTCTGGTTTAGTCCACATGTCGATTTCTCCTGTTAAAAGTGAAATTACTTTTTACAATTCAAATAATACACCTGTACTAATGTAATCAAATAAGCATTTACCCCGTTGCCACTCAGGATTTTCCTGAATCAACGAATCGCTTCACCACTGGCATTAAGAATTTTAACTTCACGTTGTGGAAATGGGATTTCAATTTCATGCTGTTTTAACGCATCCCAAATCATTAACAATAAGTCGGCACCCACACGGTTAACACCATCATCGATGCCTTCCATCCAGAATTCAATCAGAATATCGACACCAGAGTCCCCAAATCCCGCAATTTCTGCATCCGGACGTTCTTCTATGGGCACATCGTCACCACTTATCACCCGAGGATGGCTGGCGACAACCTGTCGTAATAAATCAAACAGAAAGTGCAGGTCGGTTTTATAGGCGACTTGAAATTCCAGGGAATAGCGTTGCTTGAGATTTTTATGAGTCCAGTTGGTAAAACTGGTGGTGATGAACTGTTCGTTCGGCACCATGATATCTTTTCCGTCGAAGGTCTCCAGCGTAGAGGAACGCATATTCAACTCACGAATAATACCTTTGCGTCCATCCTCCATCTCAATGTAGTCGCCGACACTCAAAGAACGTTCGAGCAGCAGGATGATGCCAGAGATAAAGTTGGAGGCAATTGACTGTAAGCCAAAACCTAAACCCACACCCAGAGCACCACCAAACACCGCCAGTGCAGTTAAGTTAATACCCATGATCTGCAATAGCAGAATAAAGACGATAAAGAACAGGGCGATCTGAAACAGTTTGGCAAATACTTCACGGGTACCAATATCCAGATCTTCCTGGCTACGGATAATCTGTTGCCCGGCATTACTGGAAATACGTCCTAGCCAGAATAAAATCGAGCCGAATATCAGCACACGAATAATGCCATAAGCGGAAATCTTGATATTGCCTAATTCAAATGACAGAGATTCAAGATAAACGATAACTGCATCCAGCCAGCCAAAAAGATGTAACACCGCGATGGGTAAAATAAGAAAGAGAGCAAGCTTTTTAAATAATGCTTTATGAACAACTCGATTTATCAGTTTGTAGAGCATATAAATGACAGCCCAGCTCATACAAATTTGAATTAACCAGCTTTGGCCTATCCATAACTGACTGATGTCTGCAGCAATCGAAAATGCCAGAATGATCATTAACGGAAAAATAAGATCCCGACTACGATAAATGCTGTTACGGAATTTAAGTAAAGGACCAGAAGCGGGGAGCTGTCTTAATAGTGGTGAGCGACTCTTTAAAAAACTGGCAATTGAAAAAGCCAGTAGACCGCCTAATACTATCAGTCCGATTTGAGAGTAAAATTTTGGACTACTGGCCCAGTCCATCACGATGTGCAGAGATTGAAAGAAAAGGGTTTCAATTTGCTGGATATCCATTACGGTTCCGAATAATTTACTAAAAAGACTGCTAATGTAGGTGAGCACAAGCATTGGATCAAGCTGGTCTGAATATGATTTTGGATGTCAGGGCTGATGATGTGAAATAGTGGGAGTGTTTTAGATGAATGAAACCTATGACATAACAGGTAAAATAGCCTTGGTGACAGGGGCTAACCGGGGTATTGGTAAAGCGATTGTCGAGGCTTTTATCCATGCGGGTGTCAGCAAAATTTATCTGGCCGTGCGTGATGTCGCAACCGCTGATGCATTATTGGCGCAATATCCCGAACAGCTTGTTGCCATTGTAGTGGATTTATCGAAGCCAGAAACCATATTTTCTGCTGCCAAGAAAGCCAATGATGTTGATCTGGTAGTAAATAACGCAGGTATTTTGCAAATGGCAATGCCGTTAGATGAGCATGCGGTTGAAGCCCTACAAACTCAGATGGCGGTTAATGTAAACGGTTTGCTCTATATGGCTCAGGCTTTTGCACCGGTATTGAAATCAAATGGTGGTGGAGCCTTTATCCAACTCAATTCAATTGCTTCATTAAGATCATTCCCGGCCTTTTCAGGCTATGCCGCCTCTAAAGCTGCAGCCTATTCATTAACTCAGGCCTTACGAGAGCAGTTTGCTGAACAAGGCACCAGAGTAATGAGTGTGCATCCTGGTCCAATAGCAACTGATATGGCAAAAGATGCCGGGTTTGGTGATATTGCAGAAACCGCTGATACAGTTGCAAAAGCTATTATTGATGGTCTCAAAGCTGGTCAGTTTCATGTGTTTCCTGATGCGATGGCACAGGAAATGTGGGGTAAATATCAGAGTTTTGCCCGTTATGTTGTGGAAGCTGACAGTGTTTAATAACACGCAGATACAAAAAAGCCCCGGAAAACGGGGCTTTTTCGTTTCACCCGAAGGTGAAAATCAAACTGTTATCGTAGCAATTATGCAGGAACGATGTTTTCAGCTTGTGGACCTTTTTGACCTTGAGTAACATCAAATGTTACACGTTGGCCTTCAGTCAATGTTTTGAAACCGTCACCTTGGATTTGACGGAAATGTGCGAAAACGTCAGGGCCATTTTCTTGTTCGATAAAACCAAAGCCTTTAGCTTCGTTAAACCATTTAACTGTTCCAGTTGAAGACATAAATCATCCTATTTTTTGTAAATCTAAAATGCCCAATTTGGGCGGGTATGCTGTAAGTGGAGCGGGTATTTTGAAAACAGGACGAGTACTCTTTGGATCTAACATTAAAGCGGAAACATCGAACTTGAAAACAAATATCTGTCGTACTTGCAAGCACAATCGAATATATAGAGATTATATGTAAAGGTCAAACTCTATTTGATAAATAATCAAAATATATCTGCATTGGCTCCACAGGTACTCCTTATAGCCACTCATAAGTCAGAAATCATTGGCTTAGTTAATTCATCGCAACTAACGGGGCAGTTTTATAACGTCTTTCGCGAAACCAATTCATCGCAGGCTTTTCTACGTGAAGGTGAATCAATATGGCCAGTAGAAATGACACTCCAATGGCAATAGCAACTCCGGTGACGCCTGATAACCCAATTGCATAACTGTGATTGATGATTCCGTAACCAATATTTTGGTGGACCAGATAAAGAGAATAGGAAAGGCTGCCCAACCATAAGGTAAGCCGATTGACAATAAAATCCAGATAACCGCTTATTGCCAGCACAAAAACAGCGTAACAACCTAAAACAAAAAGACTGAATGGTGCGGGGTAGGCAATGAGCGCATGGCTCATCGACACAGCGAGGAACAGCACCTCACTGGCGGTCAAATTCCCCGAGTTGTACCAGCGGTATAGCAACATCCCACTGATAAACAGAGGGGCATACATGGCAAATAATAATTCATGGGTCAAAAACAGTAATGATGGGGATAGATTTTCCAGATTAATCACCGCTATGTAACTGATAAGCAGCCAACCAAACAAAACCATTCGAAGCTGCTGCCAGCTTTTCAATGCATAAAAAAAAATGGCCATCCACAGATAAAATGTACCTTCAATCACCAGGCTCCAATAGACGCCATCGACATGGGAATAATCCAGGTAACTATGTAAAAGCGTGAAGTTTATTAATGCTGTGCTGAACGAGACAGAGCGATCAGCCGGGCCAAGCACTTGAACCATAAAGAAAGTCAGCAGAATACAAACCCATAAAGCCGGTAACAATCGAAAAGCCCTGGCCAGACCAAACCAACGTGCATTGTCGGTTCGTTCCAGTGTCATCAAAATCACAAATCCACTCAGCATAAAGAACAGGTGAACGCCATAGCGGCCAAATTCCAGCACATCAGGTGATGAGAAAGTGTGACCATAAAGTTCATCGTAATAAGGCAGGTAATGAAACAGTACTACGCCGAGTGCGGCAATACCTCTTAAGGCATCGAGTGCCTGTAATCTGTTTTTGGCTTTCGCCATCTAACGCTCCTGAGGATTTAGCTCGGCCAGGACAAAGTGATTAATTAAACAAACTAAACCGAGTTAAACTTTGAAAGTTGATATAAACGCTTTCACGTATCAGGCGACTACGCAGTTTTTGCCCTGATGTTTTGCTTCATAGAGTTTACGATCCGCCCGATAGAGCAGTGCAAAAATACCATCATCTTCTTCACCATATTCTGTCAGACCTATGCTGACAGTGAACGTCACGTTTTCACCACTGACTAATGGCAGGCTCAATTGGTCTACACATTCACGCATCCGTTCGGCTAATGCCAGTGCTGAGTCAAGATCGGTTTCAGGAAGAATCATGGCAAACTCTTCGCCACCAATGCGACCAAAAATATCGTAAGCACGCTTTGAATTCATAATGCATTCTGTAAATAATTTGATGGCTTCATCGCCAGTGTTATGTCCGTGCAAATCATTGATGCGTTTAAAATTATCGATATCAAACATTAAAAGGCATAATGTTCGATTATGCCGAGAAGTTCGCTGCAGTTCTGTTTCTGCTTGAGCAATAAAAGCCCGTCGATTCCAGATACCGGTTAAATCATCTGTATTGGCAAGATATTCGAGTGTTTTGGCCACTTCTTCCAGCTCAAGATTTTGTTCCAGAATATCCAGATGGGCTTCAAAAATATTGCGTAACTGCACCATCATTTTGAGTTGTAACTCGCTGTAATAATGCGTTTTTGTGTCGAGAACACATAATGTGCCAAACGGGTCACCATTCGGCCAGGTGACAGGCACACCCAGGTAATTAATCATACCTAGCGTCGGGTCATATTTGTTCTTCCATGCCGTATCTTCATATGCATTGGCAACAAACAGCGTTTTCTGTTCCCGAATGACAAATTCGGAATATGTTTCTGAACCAGTTAAATCGAATTTCTGATTACTCTGATATGGGTTGGTCGACGCCCGGTTTTTAACCATGACCGCAAGCTGATTATTCTCATCTACATGTGTTAGAAGTGCAGCAGGCACTTGCATGAATTCGGCTAACAGATCAATAAGATCCTGCCATTGTTGAAAATATTCATCACTCACCATTGGATGAGATGTATCTGTCGTAATCGTCAAGATACCTAACCTATTTGTTTAGTCTGTTATGGAGCATACAATAAATTTATAACGAGTCTTTAACCTATTTAAAGTGTCACAGTCAATTCTCTGATTTTCAGACCCTTTCGACCAGCCATATTAATGAATATTCCATCTCGAATTTTAGTTCTGTTCAGCCTTGTGTTGTTGCTTGGTGCCTGCGACCCGTTGGCAAAACCGGAAACCATGATGGATGAATATGTGAAGCGGTTAGCCAATGTTTTGGATGTGGAACCGGTCTATTCAGATCTGATTGATATAGAGCGAATTCCCCGACCACGAGAGCGTCGATTATCCATACCCGAACACGATATCAATATGTTGGACTTTTTGTCTTTATATGGCTGTGAACTGCAATTTGTGGTGGGAGAGAAAAACTCGATACTGGGACGAGTGATGCAGCCTTTAAATAATTTACGTTACGAATTACGGTTTATAGAAGCGTCACAACAATGTCTGGTCGAGATTAAAAGTGACTCATTAAGAACAAAGCTGGCGCAAGTCATTGAAATAAAAAAACAGTATTTACCACGTGTGATTTGGAATGCCACCTGGGGAACGGATGAAATCGCGCAGCTAATGAGTTTGTCATCAGGACTTTATGATCCTGAGCAAAGCCAATACGAAATCAGCAGCTATAGTCAGGATATTGTTTATGTAAACAAACGGGTTCAGCGACTGCTTCAAGGTCAGTATGAACAGGATCTTGAGTATATGGGCGAGATTCAACAACGTTGGCAATATGGAAGCCGGGCAGGGCAATTACAGAATAGTGCGAGATTACTGATAAGTCGGCTGGATGATGGAACTCAGATTCTGAAGCAACGCATTGAGCAAAAACCACTATGTGTACAGGGAAGACTGAATACTCAGGCAAAGATTCTGGAATCGATGTTTTTCAAGGTTTATATTGAAAAAGTCCAACCCTATATGTCTGCTGTAAACAGTGGGGCTGATCAGCTGTTTCAGCCCTTAGCCAGACTGGCACAGATGCAAAAAGAGGTCATGCCGCAGACGTTTAATGCGTATTATCAACAAACGTTAAATGTGGATAATAAGCAGAATATCTGGACGCTATATCAACAACGTATCAAAGAACACACTGAAGCCTGGCAGGATTTGCTGGAACAGTGCGGTCTTCGACCCACTCCCGACTAACACTAAACTTTAAAGCGGCTCATCATTTGTTTCATGCTTTCAGAAAAACGTCTGATTTCCTGTGATAACTCTTCACCCGTTTCAGCTACTTCACTGGCAGCTTCTGTCTGTTGGTTTAGACCGTGCAGGTTTTTACTGATTTCTTCAGCGACACAGGTCTGCTCTTCAGTTGCCTGAGCTGTTTGGGTCGCCATATCATTTACCCGGTTAGAGGACTGCTGAATTTCATGGAAAACTTTATCGGCTTCAACAAAGGTATTTGCTGTTTCATCAGCATTTACCTTACCTTCAGAAATAGCCTTTGAAGATGCGCCGACAGACAATTGTAATTTCTGGATAATTTCATCTATATCATTGGTACTTTGCTGAGTTCGGGTTGCCAGAGTTCTGACCTCATCAGCCACGACAGCAAAACCTCGTCCATGTTCACCTGCCCGAGCGGCTTCAATCGCGGCATTCAGTGCCAGCAAATTAGTTTGTTCGGCCACGCCACGAATAACTTCCAAAACGGTAACGATATTGTTGGAGTTGGTTTCAAGCTCCTGAGAGGAGTTCAATACCAAATCCATATTGCGAATCAATGCGGCGATTTTTTCATTCGACGTTCTGACTACGGCCATACCGCGATCAGCTAAACCAGCGGTTTGATCGGCCTCAGAAGCGGAATTGGTTGCAACTTGTGCCATTTCCTTGTTGGCCAGCGTCATTTCATGAACAGCACTTACAATGGATTCTGTCGATAAATTCAGTTTATCGTTAATATCTTTGGTATGAACTGATGCATCCGACAGGCTGGCAGTGAGATTGCCGAGGTTGGCAACCTGGGACAGAATATTTTTGATTAAATCCTGCAGGTTAGAGACAAAAACATTAAACGCCTGAGCAAGATTACCGAATTCATCTTTAGACGACACATCAATTCTAGCGGTGAGATCGCCATCACCTGAGGCAATTTCATTAATCCGTTTTACCAAATAATTGATGTCGTTAGTCAGTTTTTTTGGAATGAGATAACTGAAAATCATCGCGATTATCAAAACGATCGCGACAGCAATAAATGTGATCGTCATTTTAGTGCGGATATCAGCAGCAAGTTGCTTTTCAATGACCTCAAAACCACTAATCACTGCCTCGCCGGACTTATCCAGAATATCTCGTAATTCAGCAAACTCCTGATCTTCAGTTTGCTTAAGGAGATTTAAAGAAAGCCCATTGTTGTAGGCTTGGACCAGCGCATCCGAGGAGGCTACCCATTCTTGATAGGCCTGATTAAACACCGCCGGGTCACCGGATATTTCAGGAAATTCTTTCAAGTATTCCCTGTATTCAGCGTAACGTGCCGCCACCTGTTGGATATTTTCCTGGCGATTTATTTCTTCTTCATCGGCTGCGTTGCTTTGACCCGAAAGGATGTTGAGTTGGGCTAGTTTGGCCTGGTACAGATCCCGGTCAGCATTAAGAATGACTTCACTGGCAGGCATAAAGCTGCGCGACTGAATTTCAATCAGATTATTCTGTAAGGACATCATCCACCAGAACATCGAGATGACGATAATAATGGTTAACCCCATCACCATTACCGGTAAAGAGCTTTTGGTACGTATGCTATGCATGTTCATTGAATTGTCCTTAAAGATCGCAACTTGGTATTGCCAACTTTTTTTATTTAGCGCTATTGTTCAGTCTTGTTGTCGACAATTCATGACGGATCTTTAACAAAAAATATCCAGTTATCAGCTGAGACAAAGTAACGTTGCATTAGGCTATATTTTTTAGAATTATTTGGTACAAAAAAAACAGGCACTAGAAAACGCCAGAGCGCTGGATAATTTTAATTATCGTTTAGCAGAGCGGGGAATATAGTAGAGATTGCTTAAATAATAGTGAAAAGCGTGGTGATGAACACTATTCAAAGGTTCCAGCCGCCCGATTTCATTGGGACTCGGCAACTGCGGCTGGATGTGAATAATTATTTAGACTTGGTTTTTTTACTTTTCTTTTTATTCTTTTCTGATTTTTTGGGTTTATCTTTAGCTTTCTTGTCAGCTTTTTTTGCTTTTTTGGGTTTGTCTTTTTTCTCTTTCTTGGGCTTGGTATCAACAGCCACAGGAAAACAATCAATTCCATTTGCCCGGTAGCGTCCCAGCCAGTAGCGAATCTGACCTAAACTCAATGCTGTTTTTTTAGCCGCTTCTTCTTGAGTCGCCCCTTCAGATAAAAGTAATAAAGCCTTGGCTCTCCCACTATTTACCGAAGTTTCTTCACTGATTTTATAAAGCTGTTTTTGAGCCTTTTTCTTTAAATCCAACAAAGCTACCGAGTCGTTCATGTGAGATCCTTAGAAGAATGAATCAATCGAAAAGCATATAGATAAACATTTCCACATTACTACAACTATATTTCTAAATTATGACAATCAATTATTGAGGCAGTTGATGCATAGTCTTATGTAACTGCTTGTCAAATTCAGTGTTAATCACTTTTCCGTTATCAGTATCAAAATTATCATAAAAAGAGGGGAGCGACATATTCCCTTTTATCTCGGCAGCAAAGCGGGGCATTGAGTTGAGGGCAATTTCCATAACTGTTGCCCCACCGCGCTCACCCGGAGAGGTTGAGAGCAGGATAGTGGGTTTTTTCTGAAAGACTTTTTGTTCGATTCGTGTGCACCAGTCAAACAGGTTTTTCCATGCCGCCGAATAATTTCCGTTATGTTCGGCCAGTGAAATAACCAAGGCATCAGCGTTGCCCAGTTTATCCAGAAAGGCTTGAGCCAATGCGGGTTGACCAATTTCTTTTTCAATATCAACGCTAAACAGTGGGAGTTCATAATCATTCAAATCCAGCACTTCTACATCAGCATTCTCAAGCAGACTCGCTGCATAAGTGACTAATTGCTTATTGATAGAGTGTTTACTATTGCTGGCTGCAAAAGCGACGACTTTCATAAAATCTCCCTTGTTAAAAGTATTCAGTGTTTACTGACACATAGCGTGGCGAAAAGTTGTACGTATTGCAAAAGTAAAAAAGGCATCCGAAGATGCCCTTAAATGTTACTGATTAATCGTAGCTGTAATGTTTTTTCAGCTGTTTGGTAACTTGCCACATGCTTTTCAAGCCTGTTGGGAAAATCGCATAATCACCTGGAACGATTGTGACTGGCTCGCCGCCGTCTGGAGTGACGACAATTTCACCTTCAAGAATGTAAGCTTTTTCGGTTTCATCAAAATCCAAACGGAATTCGGTGACCGGGCAATCCCAAATTTCCCAACCGGCAACGCCCAGTTCTTTTAAGCGTGCTTCACTTGGGTTTTTTTCAATAATAATCTCTGGCATAAAAATCCTGAATATATAAGAGGGTCAATCATGGCTGTCATGCGACAGAACCATTGCTTCTTTTTGTCAGCCATGCGCGTTTACACAGCGACATGTCAGTATTTGACTGGCAAATAATAGCAAAACTGAAAGGGTTAAGTTGAACTGTATCTTTCATACTTAAATTTGCACGTGTTATTTGCATCTAAATAACAACGATTTGTATTTACATTAATCTGTTCGATGCGTAGCATATGATTTTTTCCTTTTCTTCCCCGGAGAAGTTTCATGTGTATCAAATTATCGCCGCTAGCGATATCGATTGGCTTAGCCTTATTAGCTTCACAAACTGTATCCGCTGCTGAAAGCGAAACGGATTCGGCAGAACTGGAATCGATTACGGTCACAGCCAGTGCGGATGCTTCGGCTGAAGGGTTGTCTCCTGCTCATAGTGGAGGTCAAGTAGCGGTAGGTGGCAGGGCTGGGATACTCGGAACGCTGGATCATTTGGATAGCCCTTTCAGTATCACGGCTTATACAAATGAGTTTATCCAAGACCGTCAAGCTCGCAGTGTAGGGGATGTTTTACTAAATGATCCATCGGTGCGTGTAGCAAGAGGCTTTGGCAATTTCCAGGAATCGTATTTTATTCGTGGCTTTGTTTTGAGTTCAGATGATATTGCTTATAACGGGCTTTATTCACTGTTACCTCGTCAGTATATAGCTACAGAACTGTTTGAAAGGGTAGAGCTTTTGCGTGGAGCTTCATCATTTCTAACTGGTGCTTCGCCAAGCGGTGGCGGCATAGGTGGTAATGTTAATCTACTGCCAAAACGTGCGCCCAATGAGCCTTTGAATCGAATAACTGTGGGGACAGAACATGGGCAGCAGGGATTGGTATCGGCCGATATTGCCAGACGTTTTGGTGAAGAAAAGCAGTTCGGTGTACGGGTGAATACTGCTTACCGTGATGGTGGCACAGCAATTGATGATGAAGAAACACAATTAGGTTTGTTTTCTGTTGGCCTGGATTGGAGAGGGGACAGAGCCCGCTTATCAGCGGATGTTGGTTATCAGGATAATCAACTTGATGAAACGCGCACCAACGTAACTTTACAAGGGGTTGATCGGATTCCTTCTGCCCCAGATTCTGATAGCAACTGGGCTCAACCATGGTCATATTCTGATGAGCAAGACTGGTTCGGAACTATGCGTGGTGAGTATGATCTGACTGAAACGACAACAGCATGGGCTGCATATGGATTACGTCGTACAGACGAAGAAAACTCTCTGGGAAATATTCGAGTATCAGATGCGAATACTGGTCAAGGAAGTGCCTTTCGTTTTGATAATGTACGAAAAGATGAAGTTGATACGGGTGAATTAGGTCTTCAAGGATTATTTAATACCGGAAATGTGGGGCATGAGTGGGTTATTTCTGCTTCCTTTTTTGAATTGGACTCAAAAAATGCTTATGGTACGGGAGCAACTTTCGACACCAATTTGTATAACCCATTTAATGTGGAACAACCACCAATTGGGTTCGAGAGCAATGCAGGTCTGGAGCCAAGATTGACCAATTCTGTTCAACTCCAAAGCTATGCAATTGGCGATACGTTGTCGTTCTATGACGAGAAATTACTATTAACATTGGGAATTCGCAGGCAGACGATCGAAGTAAAAAATTATGATTTCATCACGGGCAGTAAAACCACTGACTATAAAGAAACAAAAAATACTCCTGTAGTAGGCGTGGTTTACAAGTTAACACCTCAATTGTCTCTATATGGAAATTACATCGAAAGTCTACGCCAAGGTGAAACAGCACCACTCAAATTTGCTGGAACAGACTTGGTTAATGGTGGAGAGGCGCAGTCTCCGTACATTGCAGAGCAAAAAGAAATCGGATTGAAATATGACTCTGATTATTTAGGTTGGGGACTGGCATATTTCACCACTGATATGCCGCGTTCTTTTACTGATACTTCAGATCCTGCCAATCCAGTATTTGAGACTTCAGGCGAGAATAACCATCAGGGTATTGAGTTAACCACGTTTGGTTTATTAACGGATGATATTAAGTTACTTGGCGGTGTGACCTGGTTGGATGCCCAACAGGATAAAACGGGTTCTGACGACTTAGATGGCAACCGTGTTGTAGGCATCCCGGAATATCAGGCAAATATGGGAGTTGAATGGGAAGTACCCCAGATCAGTGGTTTAGCACTTGATAGTCGAGTTATCTACACGGGATCTAATTATGCGGATTCTGCTAATGAACTGAAATTACCAAGCTGGACCAGGGTGGATATCGGTGCAAGATATTTAATGCAGGTAAATGGTAAAGATCTCACATTACGCGCCAGAGTGAATAATGTTTTTGATAGAGACTACTGGGCTTCGGCAGGTGGATATGTAGGTGCTAATGGAACAGTCGGTACAGGATATCTTGTATTAGGAGCTCCTCGCACTGTTACGTTAAGCGCGACGATGGATTTCTAATCCAATCACTGGCTATTTAAAAACGGCTTGCAGTTACTCACTGCAAGCCGTTTTTTTATGTTTACAGTTTAGACATTTACCCGTTGATACTCACGATAACGTGGTAACCAGAAATTATCTTCAATCGCCTGTAATAAAGCGCTATCAGTCATTTCTGGGGCAAGTTTTTTTTGCTGAGCGAGTTTAGCCACTTCAAAGGCAATCTTTTTACTGAGTGTTGCCGAATCGGTAAGTGGTGGGAGAAGTTCCTGGTTACCTGGGGTAGTCATTGGTGAAGCCCCAGCCAGCACCTCGCTTGCGGTCATCAACATATCATCGGTAATACGTTCTATTCCGGCAGCCACAACAGCAAGGCCGAGACCCGGGAAAATGTAACTGTTATTGCATTGGGCAATAGGATAAAAACTTCCTTCATACACAATGGGCGTGAAGGGGCTACCAGTAGCAATAAGTGCATTACCTTCTGTCCATTCAATAATCTCTTGTGGGTGGGCTTCTATCTGTTTGGATGGATTGCTTAACGGGAAGATGATCGGTTTTGGACAATGTGAATACATGGATTTAATTATTGCTTCAGTAAATATTCCCGCCTGACCGGAAACACCAATCAACACCGTCGGTTTTGCGTTATCAATGACCTCAGCTAAATTGGCATTGATACCCGAAATATTCCAGGTAGCACACACCAGATCCAGCTGAGCCAGTTTTTGTTGAAAAGCCGGTAATCCAGGCAATGATTGGGTGAGAAGTCCCGGTCGATCAATCATAAAAATGCGTTTGCGGGCATCCATTTCGCTGGTGCCTTCAGTCATCATTTGCGACACAATTTGTTCCGCTATACCACAACCTGCAGATCCCGCTCCGACAAAGACAATAGTTTGCTCGGAAAGCGTTTGCTGTTTGGCACGACAAGCGGCCAATAATGAACCCACGGTCACTGCAGCCGTGCCTTGAATATCATCGTTAAAACAGCAAAGTTCATCACGATAGCGAGTTAACAACGGTAATGCTTTGCGTTGTTCAAAATCTTCAAACTGTAACAGCGCATTGGGCCAGCGCTTTTTGATAGCGCTAATAAATAAATCAATAAATTCATCATATTGCTGAGCATCAATACGTGGATGTTGCCAGCCAATATATTGAGGGTTATCCAATAAATCAGCATTATCTGTTCCGACATCTAGCATGATGGGCAGAGTATAGGCCGGGCTGATGCCTCCACAGACGGTATATAAAGAAAGCTTGCCAATGGGAATACCCATACCACCAACGCCCTGATCACCCAAGCCAAGAATACGGCTGCCATCGGTTACCACAATGACTTTTACATTGCGTTTGGTGGCATTAAGCAGAATCTCATCAATGTGATGGCGGTCGGGATAAGAGATAAACAATCCTCTGGCCCGACGATAAATTTGCGAAAACCGCTCACAGGCATCGCCTACGGTGGGTGTATAAATTATCGGCATCATTTCCTGCAGATGATGTTCCAGCAGGTAATAGAACAAGGTTTCGTTATTGTCCTGAATGGTACGCAGATAGATGTGTTTGTTTATTGGTTCTATAAAACTGGAATATTGCTGATAGGCACGTTCAGCTTGTTGTTCGATCGTTTCAAATCGCTGAGGTATCAAACCTTTGAGATTAAATTGCTGCCGTTCCGTTTCGCTGAACGCAGTGCCTTTATTAAGCAATGAAGTCGCCAGTAGGGTCGGACCAGCGTAGGTGATATAAATAGGTTTGGGCGACATCGCTATAACATTCCGGTTAAGTGTTTAACCCGCAGTATAAACATCTGTTGCAGTCAAAATTCAAATCATCCTGCAAAGAAAAACACATTTATTGAACGGAACTACGAATAAAATAGTGAATAAATAGGCCTTTTTGAACGATTGGAAAGCAGATGGGTTGACGAGCAATGCATTAAGGTCGCATATTGTCCCGAAATTAGTGAATCAATGACCGTTTTGTGAGGATCGTTATGCGTTTATCAACCTTGTTAGTATCAGTGGCGACACTACTGCTTTCTGCCAATATTTTTGCTGGCAGTGCATCATCCCATGAAGAAACCATGGCGTGCGGCTCAAACAGTATCAAAATCGGTATGAGAACTGATGATATTAAAGCAATTTGTGGTCAATTCTGGGAACCGGCTTTTATCAGCAAACATACCCGCCCGGTGCTAAGAAAAGTAGCCGATTCTGACGTAGAAAATGATTATTTTGAAAAATGGCTATATCGCATGGTGGAAGATCAGGAAACCCATGTAGTGATTAAAAATGGACAGATCGTAAAAATCTTTAATACTCCCCAGCCTTAGGGTCTATTGATCTTTCAAAGCCGCCTCTGTTGTGAGCTGAAAAAGCGTCAATCAAGGCACGAGGAGCACCTTTTGTGAGATACATCCATGTATCTCACCCCATTGGGGCTTACGCTCAAAAACGTTTATCTCCATGGA
>NZ_DFLS01000011.1:0-47104 GCF_002375415.1 Methylophaga sp. UBA3613
ACACAGAAATCAGGACAGGCTCGTCCCATTAAACTATCCAGCAATTCAGGTATTATCAGATGTCAAAAAGAAGTAAAAAACAAATCCGTTCAAACATATTTGGAATAGTTTTAGGTGGATATCGTTTATCCCTAGAACCTAAACAGCTCACCGTTATCAAGCACGGGACAACTGAAATATTTCCTTTAGATAGTTTTATGAGCTTTGTAGACTGTCAGGCAAGTCTTCTTGGCACGAGCCTGACATTTAATGTAGGCACAAAAATTAAAAAGTATCATTTTCTAACCAAACGTGACGCTCACCAGTTTGCTGCTGATTTAAATTTAGCTATAGCTCCTCATATCAGTCATTTTATTTCAATGTTAGTTGATGATTTTGAAAAAAATGTTCTGTTTGAGGCAACTATTGCATTAGCCTTGATGCTTGTCCACTGTAATGATTTTCTGAATCTGAACTTCGGGCGGAATCACTCCAACTCCTATGTGATTAATTAGATCTAATAATCATTTTTGATATAAAAAGTACATATATTCACATTTTCCGCACCAAAATTATTTAAATGGATGTAATGTGCATTTGAGCTCAATAATCGAGTTAAATGATTCTGGCTAAACTTGGTAGTCGCATCTTACAAGGCGAATCATCCTATAATAAATTATGTATTCAGCGTGGAATAATGAATGAAATCAAACAATGATGGGCTTGATTTGAATGAAAACTCGGCACAATTACTCGACCTTATTGTCAAGCATTCTTATGATGCCATTATTAGTAAGGATTTATCAGGAAATATACTAAGCTGGAATAAAGCTGCTGAAAGACTTTTTGGTTATACCGAATCAGAGATTATTGGCCACTCAATCTTGACGCTTTTTCCAACTGATCGAGTTCATGAAGAAGCCGATATTATGTCTCGCATTCATTCGGGTGAACTAGTCGAAGAATTTGAGTCTGTAAGAGTGAACAAAAATGGGAAATATATCAATGTCTCTATCACTATCTCACCT
Source organism: Methylophaga sp. UBA3613 (assembly GCF_002375415.1). Taxonomy (NCBI): domain Bacteria; kingdom Pseudomonadati; phylum Pseudomonadota; class Gammaproteobacteria; order Thiotrichales; family Piscirickettsiaceae; genus Methylophaga; species Methylophaga sp. UBA3613. The sequence goes on from NZ_DFLS01000011.1 coordinate 1,008, forward strand.
ATAAAAAACTCTGCAGGTTGCGTCATCGGTGCATCCAAAATTGCTCGGGATATTACAGCTCGACTGGAAGGCGAAAAAAACTGAGTCATTTCAAATCAATTGTTGATTGTTCCAGTGACGCCATCATTAGTAAAGATCTTAATGGTGTTATCACCAGTTGGAATAAAGCAGCAGAGAGAATATTTGGCTATTCAGCTCACGATATGATCGGTGAGTCCATGTTGAAAATCTACCCGGAACATAGAATTCATGAAGAAACTGAATTTTTAAAACAGATTATCGCGGGTAAGCAGATCATAAATTTTGATACCCAGCGTCTGAGACATGATGGCGAATTAATTAATGTTTCATTAACCATTTCACCGATGATTTATCGAAATGAAATTATAGGTGCATCATCTATTGCCAGAGATACAACCAAAATAGTTTTGGCACAGAACAAAATATGGCGTCAGGCACATTTTGATGCCTTAACTCAAATACCTAATCGGAAATACTTTTTAGAACAGCTTGAGAAAGTTATAGCGAGCTCACTAAAAGAAAATGAACATTTCGCCATCATGTTTATTGATTTGGATAACTTCAAATTAATTAATGATACATACGGCCATACTGTTGGTGATGATGTTATTAAACATGTAGCCAACGTTATCAATAGCATCATCAGGGAAAATGATATGATCGCCCGTCTTGGCGGCGATGAATTTGTCATTCTGTTGCCTATTGTGAAAATAGAAAGTGAAATATATCGCTTAGGTGACAGAATCATCTCAGAATTAATGTCACATAATTTGCTTGATAACCATCAAATCATTATTACCGCTAGTATTGGCGTATCTATCTATCCCGAACATGGTCAAACCAAAGAAGAATTAATGCGAAGAGCGGACCATGCAATGTATCAATCAAAAGCACTTGGTAAAAATCAGCTGAGCATATTTTCAGACAAACAGACTACTGGCAGGAGTAATTATTCCTTAATTTGTGATTTACAACAAATTGATTGTGAAGATGAAATACAGATTTTCTATCAACCTATTATAGATGTCGAATCAGAGAGAATAATTAAGGCAGAGGCGTTAGTCAGATGGCAGCATCCTAAACATGGCCTTTTATGTCCTGAAACTTTCATTTACCTAGCGGAAGAATATGGAATTATTCATAAAATTGATGAATGTGTTGCTAAAAAAGCTTTGCTACAACTCTCTAAATGGTTATCAATTTTTGGAGAAGATTTCCAAATAACGCTGAATAAATCACCACTGGAGTTCAAGAGCCTTCGAAATAACCTACAAGAGTTGTATGAGCTCATTCGGTTATTTGGTCTATCTGCCAAGAATGTGATTATAGAAATTACTGAAGAAAATTTTATGAGTTTTACCAAACTTCATAAGAATAAATTGGACGATTATCAGAAGTTTGGTTTTGCTATCGCATTAGACGATTTTGGTACAAGCTATTCAGCATTTAGTAATTTGAAAGAATTTAATGTCGGCTATATCAAACTTAATAAAGCTTTAGTGCATGGTATACATCTTGATTCCGCTGAGTATATTTTAATTGAGGGTGTGACGAAAATTGCCAAAAAACTTGATATAAAAGTGGTGGCCGAGGGAATTGAAACTGAGCAGCAATACAAACTCTTAAAACAAATCGGAGTGGATTTGATGCAAGGGACCTATGTTTCCCCACCTTTAGATGCAGAGAGTTTTGAAAAGTTGATGCCTGCCTCATAAAAAAATTGTTAAGATTTATGTCTTTACTGCTCGACAAAGTATGTTATCAAACAACTTAAATTCTATAATCGAATTTGATAAATTCACTTTCAGTCAGTGGAATCGATATGTAGTAGCCTTGGACGCGATCGCACCCTTCATTTTTCAATAAATGCATCGTTTCCGCATCTTCAACACCTTCAGCTACATGTAATCCCCCCCATTATTAACCGCAGTTAAAAGTAGAGGTTAAGCCGGACTCAGCAAATACCTTGGCGGTTCCCACAATTTAACTATGTGTCCGTGAATTTGTGGGAAACCCAGATGACTATTTAGGTAAGGATAAAACAAGGCTACTCTCTCAGGTCTTAAATAACTCTTGCCTTACAGAGTTAGTTGAGCCAGAAAAACTTAATGAACAATGTATTAATGAGGCCGGTGAGAAAGAATTCCAATTTTTAGACCAATTTTTGTCAGCTGCCCCTTTACCAGTGATTGAAATTTTGGCGAACGAAAATACAAATTTAACCAATCTTAAGCTTTATATGGATACTTCATCCCCTCTGTTAGCTACATTTATACTCGATTTTGAGGATGGCCCCGTTCATATTAAAGTGAAAGATATTTTGGAATTACATCCAATGACTTATCTTTATTCGTCTTATTGGAATAAATTGTTAACATGCACAACTCCTTCACTAAAGAAAATTTATTTTGATGCGTTAACTCAGATGTACAGCCGTGGTGAGATTAATCTCAAATTAACTGTTGTTTCTCCACAAACATAGCAATACCTGATTTAACACAGTCCCGAAGTAAATTATTACTTGCATGAAAGCTCCGTCGCTTAGCTCAACAGACACAGTCATAAATTTAATAAGAATTTAATGTGTGAGGACTAGTACTTCGGTGTTGGGGAATACACAAATACCACCTGTATATCCTAATAAACAAAAACCACATATAAAAACGACTATTAACTTAAATATTTTATCTGGCGGAGTCTGCCTCCTAGATAGTTCTGACTCTGAGTACGTTTCATCCGCAGCAGTTGCACAGATTAGTGGCGCTAAAGATGTGCGCATGGAACAAGTGACCAGTTTGCCGATGTTATCAATTAATCCGCAGCGAGAACATCTGACCCTGCTGGGACTGGACATTGCAACCTTACAAAATGCCTAGCAAATGGTCATTGGCGGTCAGGATCTGGGGCTGATTTATGAGGGCGATAAACTCTTCCGGCTGGTGATGCGGCTCGATAAACAATTACGCCGAGATGTTGATTCACATTCTTCTAACTTTGCTGCAAAAGTAGAGGTGCAAATCCACCACCCGGTGTACGTAAGTTGGTAGCTTGACCTCGATAAAGTCTTGCTGCAGCAAGTAATAATTCCCCTCGGTAAGTATACAATCGCACATCAACCTTAAGCATTTCACGTTCGTTATCAACCATCACAACACGTTCTGAGGGTGGCACATAGGCCTGTGCAACATAATCACTTTCAAGAATACGTGCAAATGTGCTTTTGGTCAGCTTGCTGCCGCGATAGACACCCTTGCTGCCATGACCTGCCACCGGTTTAAAAAACCACTGCCGCCGTTGTTGCCAGAGTGATTGCTCATCATGGGCGGTAACCTGAATGGTGTGGGGAATACCCTTTTTTAAAAGTTCAGCATTTTCAGTACTTAACCCCCAATCTAGTAGAGTCTGCTGATCTGACATTAAGGCCAAGTTTCGCTTATCAGCAAATAGGGCGTGTGTATAAGGATTCGGGGTGATAACTGCTCCACATTCTAACCAAGCAAAACGCAAAGCAGCATGTTCAGGTGCATCTAGTCCAAAGTCGACCAGACGGTTGTAAACCAAATCGATTTTCTGGTTATCACCATACAAGACTCCTGATTCGTATTTGAGATCCGTTGGTGAAAGTATGACGGCATCAATGCCATGTTGGATGAATAGCTGTTGCGCGAGTTTGAACTCCGGATAGAGATGTTGTTCTTCCGGTGCATCGTCGATGATTGCAATTCGCTCAGGTTGTCCGCTACCTCTCTGGGCCCGCCATTCACTTATAAATTGCGCAATGACTGCTTCATCGAAATCTTTTGCCCAAGACGCCTGTGTATTGCCGCTACAACATTTTAGTTGGGCGCGAGTCAGGATGGCATTAAGAAAAGCGCCACCGGCATTGGTATTGATTTCGATAAGACGAGGACCATCCTCACTGAGGTGGAAATCATAGCCCATAAAAGCGCCTACTGGACCGGGATTATGCCGTGCACTCTCAGGTGCCCAAGACATGATCTGTTGCTGATATTCTGCAAGTGAAGCAGCGGATTCGATTGCCTTAACAATCGCCTGCATTTGTTCAAGATCAGAACTTGGAACAAAAATCGCGGCATTTGAGAAGAATTGGCGCATGCCCGAAGTAGACAGGATGCCTTCAGCGTTATCACCCAATTGGTTGTTGAGATCGCGAATAATCGCTGACCAATCTAGAGTAACGCAGGTACAGTGATGGTTTAGCCGTTGTGATCTTGTCTGCTCTTGAGAACTATCGATTTTTTTCATTGATTCTCCTCTGTCGGAAAACGTTATATTAATGTCCAACGGTTAACTTTAAATCATAGGTGTTTAGTTTGATTAGTGACCGTTATTGCAATCTTTACCAGCCTGCTTAAAGCCCCTTTGTTGGACGTCCTCTATAGTTAAACAGGATGAACATTCTGCCTGAGGCTTCCATAATCCTTGTAATAAGCAAAGGAAATCGTGAACACAAAAGAATAATTAACAAAGGCAGGTAGGGCAGAATATAGTTCGTATGCTCTACAAACGGTAAAAAAATGCCACTCCAATAAGTAAAAGTGTTGAAGCTGCGTGAAGCTTTATCTAGTATCTGAAATTGTTAATCACATTATATTTAATGTCGCTGATAGGAATAACCACCGACATATCCCAACCATCATTGAATAGCTTTAATCGTCGTGGGTAAATAGATGATGAATGCAGTCTTATCACTTTTAGATGTGACTTCTACCCGCCCACCATGGGCATCAATAATCGAACGAGCAATGGCGAGACCAAGACCGGCACCTTCACCTTGTCTTGACCTAGAAGGATTTGCTCGATAAAAACGGTCAAAGAGATATGGCAAATGTTCAACTGGAATTTCAGGCCCAGGATTCTCAACTGTCAGGGAAACCTCGTTGTCTGAGAAATTTTTCAGTCGAACTAGTACTGATCCCCCAGATTTCGTATAACGAATGGCGTTGGAAAGTAGATTAGAAATTGCTCTGCGTAACATGGCTTTATCGCCTTGAATTTGCTGCACCTGGCCTTCCAAGCTTAGTACTATATTTTTGTCCTCTGCTAAAGCTTCAAAAAAGCCAAATAATTTACTGACTTCATCGGATAAATCCAGCGGTGTTTGTTCAAGTTTGATTAAACCATGGTCCCTTTTTGCTAACCACAACATGTCATTAATCATCTTTGCTAAACGTTCTTGTTCTTCTAAGTTTGAGTAAAGTAATTCACGGTATTCTTCGAGCGTTCTGGATTTGCCTAAGCCAACTTGCGTCTGGGTGATGAGGTTTGTGAGTGGTGTCCGTAGCTCATGCGCAATATCAGCTGAAAAATGTGAAAGCTGATTAAAGCTTTCTTCAAGTCGACTTATCATGTGGTTGAATGAAGACACCAAGTCTTTTAATTCCGAAGGGACAACGGAGGGGGCAATTCGCATATCTAGACGATCTGCTTGTATATCACCCATTTTGTTCGAAAGCCTTCTTATTGGCTCATGTGCTTTATGGACGCCATACCAAGCAGCCAATAGGGTCATAAGCCAAGCAAGGATCATCATTGACCATAAGTCTAGACGAAATTCATGCAAAAATTGAAGGTGAAAATCAATATCAATGGCGGTAAGAACCAAGTAGTTTTGACCCGCTATCGAATTGTGCGTGAGAACACCCCGAAAGTTCTTGTTGTCCTCATGCCAGACTCGAAGGTCACTGGCATTGATTTCTGAAACCTGATGAAGGCTATTTTTTAGTACTGATAGGTTTGCGCCAGCACTTTCAAAAACCATACTACCTTGCTGATCGTGTACTTGATAATAGACGCCATGATGTCCAGAAACAGCACTGGATAGGGCTTTACGTAGCTGTGATGGATTGTTGTAATGCGCTCGCAACACGTTCACCACTGCCTTGTTCACTTCAGCAAGCTCACCTGCATCTTGTTCCACAAAGTGATGTTCCACAGCGTCAAGCACAAGGTTGCCGATTATAAATAGGCTCAAACCTATTGATGCGCCAACGAAAAGCATTACCCTTGCAGCAAGCGAAAGAGATTTATGATTAAAAGGGTTCATCAATGGGCTCAACGTCAAGTTTGTAACCCATGCCACGAATCGTGTGGATAAGTTTTGGTTCAAAATCGTCATCAATTTTGGCACGTAGACGACGTATAGCCACATCTATAACGTTGGTATCAGAATCAAAATTCATGTCCCATACTTGAGAGGCGATAAAAGAGCGCGGGAGTACTTCTCCTTGGCGGCGAATCAGCAACTCCAATAGGCAGAACTCTTTGTGACTCAGGGTGATTTTTTTACCTGATCGCGCAACACGATGTTTTGGCAAATCCAGCGTGAGATCTGCAACTTTGAGTAGCTCAGAAAAGGTTGGAACAGCGCCACGACGCAATAATGTTCGGATCCGGGCTAGCAGTTCGGCAAAAGCAAAAGGTTTAACCAAATAATCATCGGCGCCTAATTCCAGTCCTTTTACACGATCATCCACAGAATCACGTGCCGTTAGGAACAACACTGGTGTGTGGCGCTCGGCCTCACGTAACGACTGCAAAATGCGCCAACCGTCAACATCCGGCAACATAACATCCAGAACGATTAAATCAAATGCTTCTGTCATTGCCAAATGATGACCATCTAGGCCATTTCGAACAAGATTGACCTGAAATCCTGCTTCAGTTAACCCCTTCTGTAAGTAGTTGCCTGTTTTGATCTCATCCTCAACCAGCAGTAATCGCATGCAGGTTCTCCGTTAATTAATTCATTTCTAAGGTTAAAAGACCAACAAGCACCATAGAATTACATAAGGATTACATTTTTGTAATGTTCGGGTCATCCAGATGACAGAGTCAGCGGATTAACATTTATAGAAAGTTTTAATTGGAGCACCCACATTGAAGTTACCAATTCAACCTGTCCTTAATTTTAATCCCAATCGTCGTCGATTTGTGCAGGGTATCGCAGCTGGCGGTGTGCTGGCTTCCTTTCCAATGCTGCTAAACGCCGAAAGTTATCCCAACAAACAAGCGACCCGAGGCACGGCTCCCGTTTTGACAGGGCAGGTTATTGATTTAACTGTTGCTGAATCACTTGTTAATTTCACAGGTGTGACACGAGTAGCGACAACCATAAATGGCTCCATTCCTGCGCCAACACTTCGTTTACGAGAGGGAGATGACGTTACTATTCGGGTAACCAACAGGCTGAAAGTGCCAACATCCATTCACTGGCATGGCATTATCTTGCCATACCAGATGGATGGAGTACCCGGCATCAGCTTTGGTGGCATAGAACCCGGCGAGACTTTCGTCTACCAATTCAAACTTAAGCAAAGCGGCACGTACTGGTATCACTCTCACAGTGGTTTTCAGGAAATGACCGGTATGTACGGTGCACTGATTATTGAGCCCCGTGAAATGCAATCTGATTCGGCAAAGGACCATATATCAGCAGATCGTGACTACGTAATGTTGCTTTCTGATTGGACTGATGAAGATCCTATGTCCGTGTTCTCTAAGCTGAAAGTTCAGGGGGATGTATACAACTATAATCAGCCGACCGTATCATCATTTTTCAATGATGTCTCAAAACTGGGATTCAAAGGCGCATTTGAAAAACGACAAATGTGGAACCAGATGCGGATGAACCCGACTGATCTGGCCGATTTATCCTCGGCAACATTAACTTATCTTATGAATGGGACAACACCTGTTGGTAACTGGACAGGGCTTTTTCAGCCGGGGGAGACGATAAGGTTAAGGTTCATTAACGGCGCTGGTAATACATTCTATGATATTCGTATTCCCGAACTGAAAATGACAGTAATTCAGGTTGATGGTCAGAATGTACAACCCGTAAGCGTGGATGAGTTTCGCTTTGGTCCCGGTGAAACCTATGATGTCATTGTTGAACCACAACATGATGTACATACCGTTTTTGCTCAGAGTATGGAACGCACTGGTTATGCGCTGGGAACGCTCGCTATTAAGGAAGGCCTTACCGGCGACATACCTGAACTTGATCCGGTTCAATGGCTCACTATGACCGATATGATGGGCGAAATGGAGCATGGTTCGGCAAACGGCAATATGAACCATTCAGAAATGAATCATGGTGAAATGGCGATGGATCACAGCCAACATGGCAAGCAAAATGATTCACTTGCCATACCATCTCAGCAGGTTAGACATGCCAGTACAGAGTACGGACCTTCAGTCGACGCTCGTGTCGATATGCCTCGCACAAACTTAGACGATCCTGGTATTGGCTTAAGAGATAATGGACGAAGAGTGCTGACCTTATCAGATCTTCGATCTGTAGATGGGGTATTAAACGATAAACGACCACCAGATCAGGAAATCGAACTACATCTTACCGGAAATATGGAACGGTACAGTTGGTCTTTCGATGGACTTGAATTTGGTAAAAGTACACCAGTGAATCTGCCGCACAATCAACGTATACGTGTCATTTTGCAAAACGACACTATGATGACCCATCCTATGCATTTACATGGCATGTGGAGTGATTTAGAAGATGATCAGGGCAATGTGCTAGTTCGTCGCCACACGATACCTGTACAACCTGCCCAACGAATCAGTTTTTTGACAACACCTCATGACCTGGGTCGATGGGCATGGCATTGTCACTTACTTTTCCATATGGATGCAGGCATGTTTCGTGAAGTGGTGGTGTCATGAAAAATTATTCTATCGCTCCTGCAATTGGGCAGATCATTATTGCTTGTTCAATGTCTCTAATCATTTCCCCCCTGTGGGCGCAGACTGATGATGTCATCAAAAAGCATGAGGTTATGACAGAACAGAGAACATTAACGCAGAAAGATGACATGGAAGGCATGGATCACTCTCAAATGCCGAAAGATGATATGGAAGGCATGGATCATTCAGAGATGAATATGGGGAGTAATCAACCACCATCAGACGCAAGGGATCCACATGCCTATTCAGATGGTTTTACACTGACTAAGGGTCCTTATGCATTCTCAGAGAAACGCGTTCTGAAATTAATGGATGAACATTATTTCGGATCTTTTTTAGCTGATCGACTGGAATATGATGCAGATAATGATGCTGTCATATTTGACCTTCAGGGCTGGTATGGCAGCACCTACAATCGATTTACGGCCAAGCTTGAAGGTGACGTGGTCGATGGCAAGTTAGATGAAAGCCAATCGGATTTATTGTGGACGCATGCTATCAGTGCTTTTTTTGATACTCAGTTGGGCGTGAGATTTGATCAGTACGATGAAGGCGACAATCGTCAATGGCTGGCTTTTGGTGTTCAAGGACTCGCCCCCTACTGGTTTGAATTAGATATGACTGCCTATCTTGGAGAGAGTGGTCGATCTGCAATATCAGTAGAAGCTGAATATGAACTGCTGCTTACGCAACGCCTGATTTTACAGCCCCGTGCAGAGCTGACTGCCTATGGTAAAAAAGATGAAGTTAATGGTATAGGCAGTGGCCTGTCTGATGTTGCGATCGGTATGAGACTTCGTTACGAATTCTCACGTCAATTCGCACCCTACATCGGTATTGAGTGGACCGAGAAGTTTGGAGAAACTGCAGATTTGGCCCAACTAAATGGTAATGATGACAGCGACACTATCTATGTTGCTGGTATTAGGTTCTGGTTTTAATCTCTCTATATAGTTTTACCTCGACTAAGGAGTCGCCGTATGAAACGTCATTTATTGTTATATTTAATTGCTTTACCAGCTCTGGTGCTGACTTTGACTGCGCAGGCACATGATCCAAAAGAGCATATGAATGAGAAGCAGACACCGGACTGTGCTGCGATGAAAGAGATGGATCATTCAAAAATGAATATGAATGATCCCGTTATGCAGGCCATGATGCAAAAATGTATGGGTAAAGATACGAAAATGTCATCAGACGGACATGATGAGGCAGAGGTAAAAGAGCCAGCTAAACACAAACACAAGTAGTAATGGATGACTAAAATTAAGGAATAAACATGGTGTCTTTTGGTTTTGTGCGATGTATCAAGTGTCTTTCTGTTGCAGCTGGGTTGATGGTGCTGACAGGGATAGCGTTTATCTACTCAGGTCTCTACCCGATGGGTGCAGATAATCAGCATACCAAGCTTACTTTTTGGGTGCTGGAAACTTTACGCGAGCGTTCAATTAGTCGGGCGGCTCAAGACATTGAAGTACCCTTAGATCTGGATACGCCAGCACGTTTACTGCGAGGCGGTTCAGATTATGCCGCAATGTGTGCGAGTTGCCATCTTGCGCCAGACAAAAACGAGACAGATTTTACCAAAGGCCTTTATCCGAAGCCTCCTAACTTAACAATGAAACATTCAGGGCATGGTGAATCAAAAGGCCAAGACAGGCAATATTTTTGGATCATTAAACACGGTATTAAAGGGTCGGGTATGCCTGCCTGGGGCCCAGGGCATACTGATGAACAAATATGGAATCTGGTTGCTTTCCTAAAACGATTACCTGAACTGACACCTGCACAATATCAAATATTGACAGCAAACCTTACTGAGTAATTACGCATATCGTCAATTAGTAATGCTCTCCTTAAAATTCGCGGATCGATAGCTTTAAATATGAATCATGTTTTTTGTTCGATAACCTGCAGGATATTTAGGCTCATAATGAGAATGAGTCTTTTGTTAAGCTAAGATGTAAGGTTGGCCTGAATCAAAGTAATAAATTGTTAATGCTGCCTAAAATAATAGCTCCAAATTGAGTTTTAAGTTTATTCGCAGACCTTTAGTTGGCAATAAAAACGGAGGATTCATGGATAATCAGGAAGACAGAACACCCCAGTATAAGGAAGGTAGTTTAACTTTGGCTGGAACGGTTATGCTGGGAACAGGTGTTATGATTGGTGCTGGTATATTTGCATTGACTGGGCAAATGGCTGAGATGACCGGTACGTTGTTCCCGCTGGCATTTCTTGCTGCTGCAGTCATTGTCAGCTTTAGCGCTTATTCCTACATCAAGATCTCCAACGCTTATCCCTCTGCAGGTGGCATTGGTATGTATCTGTACAAAGCTTATGGCGACAGGTTGCCAACAGCTTTCAATGCTTTACTGATGTACTTCTCAATGGTGATCGCACAGAGCTTTTTAGCACGTACTTTTGGTTCCTATACCATGCAACTTTTTGGTGGTGATGATAGCGGTATCATGGTGCCTATTCTCGGCGTTTCACTGATATTAGCTGCCTTTGTCATTAATCTTTCAGGCAATCGCCTGATTCAAAGTGCGGCCTCTTTCATTGGTGTTTTAAAAATTGTCGGCATCCTTATTTTCGGGCTGGTGGGTGTGTGGATCGCAGACAGTATCTCAGTTGACTTTTCAAGTCCGGGAGAAGCGGGAACCATGGGTAACTTTCTTGGTGCAACGGCACTGGGAATACTGGCCTTTAAGGGGTTCACCACCATTACCAACAGCGGTTCTGAGGTAAAAGATCCTAAACGTAACGTAGGTCGCGCAATTGTTATTTCTATCGCGGCCTGTGTGGTCATTTATGGCTTGGTCGGTTTTGCTGTGGCGAGTAATTTATCGTTGGCAGAAATCATCAAAACACAAGACTATTCCCTTGCTGCGGCTGCGCGCCCGGCATTGGGTGAATATGGTGTGTGGTTTACGGTTGCTATTGCCATGATGGCGACTGCTGGCGGTATTCTGGCCAGCATTTTTGCCGTTTCAAGAATGCTGGCAATGTTGACGGAAATGAAACTGGTTCCGCATCGACATTTCGGTATGCCGGGTAGTATTCAAAAGCATACGTTGGTCTACACTGTCGCTTTGGGACTTATCCTGACGGCATTTTTTGATCTGTCACGAATTGCTGCACTGGGTATTGTGTTTTACCTCATTATGGACATTGCCATTCATTGGGGCGTGCTACGTTATTTGCGTGATGATATAAAATCCAATAGATGGGTGCCAACGACAGCGATTATTTTAGATTTGCTCGCGTTAGGGGGCTTTGTCTGGGTAAAACTGAATACAGATCCGTTTGTGATTGGGGTGGCAGTTGCTACGATGATTGTTATCGCAGTTGTTGAGCAGGTTTTTCTTAAACATACAGTTAAGTCTGGATCATTTAGCCAGAATAAATCGCATGAGCACAGTGACTGAAATCTGAAATTCTCGAAAAGGATACAATGACTATGTCTGAATACCAGCATGCTCATCATCAAGACCATCCGGTACATGACGTTCATACTGTAAAAGATCCGGTTTGTGGCATGACCGTGGTGCCTGACACGGCAAAGCACCAAAGCCAGTATGACTCTCAAAGCTGGTTTTTCTGCTCGTCACACTGCAAGTCCAAGTTTGACCAAAATCCGCAGCAATATCTCAATGACCAGCAACAGCCAGAACAGCCGGCAACACCGGGCACGATGTATACCTGTCCCATGCATCCAGAAATCCGGCAGCAGGGGCCGGGGGATTGCCCTATTTGTGGTATGGCCCTTGAACCTGAGCAAGTCAATTTGAATGATGGACCATCTGAAGAGCTCACGGATATGACTCGCCGGTTCTGGATCGGCCTAGTTCTGGCGTTACCAGTGCTGGTGCTTGAAATGGGCGGACATCTGACCGGACTAGATCATATTGTAGCGCCGCAGTTATCTAACTGGATTCAGCTGATACTGGCAACGCCTGTAGTTCTCTGGTGTGGCTGGCCATTTTTTGTCAGAGGCTGGAAATCCGTCATTAGTCGCAATCTGAATATGTTTACTTTGATTGCCATTGGTACGGGCGTAGCGCTGATCTACAGTCTGGTGGCAACCCTGATGCCGCAGATTTTTCCAGATGCCTTTCGTCAGGCGGATGGTTCTGTTGCTGTATATTTCGAGGCAGCTGCAGTCATCGTTGTTTTGGTACTGTTGGGACAGGTACTGGAATTGAGAGCGCGAGAGAAGACTTCAGGTGCTATTAAGGCTTTACTTGATCTCGCGCCAGCGACCGCTAGAAAGCTGAACGATGACGGGACTGATTCTGATGTGTCGTTGGATAAGGTTAAAGTAGGTGACCGGCTTCGGGTTCGCCCGGGAGACAAGGTGCCGCTGGATGGCGAGGTGCTTGAGGGCAAATCTAATGTAGATGAATCCATGGTGACCGGTGAGCCGTTGGCGGTCACGAAGACAACTGGCGATCAAGTGATCGGTGGCAGTATTAATCAGCAAGGCAGCTTTGTAATGCGAGCCGACAAGGTCGGCCGAGATACGATGCTCTCCCAAATAGTACAGATGGTGGCTAACGCCCAGCGCAGCCGTGCACCAATCCAGGGATTAGCAGACAAGGTGGCGGGATGGTTTGTACCGGTCGTCATCGTCATAGCAGTTATCGCTTTTATCGCTTGGTCATTTTTGGGTCCAGTACCACCTATGGCTTTTGGGCTGATTGCAGCTGTTAGCGTGTTAATTATTGCCTGTCCCTGTGCGTTAGGTCTGGCAACCCCTATGTCCATCATGGTTGGTGTCGGTCGGGGTGCTCAAAGCGGTGTTCTCATTCGGGATGCAGAAGCTTTGGAGCGCATGGAAAAAGTGGATACGGTGGTGGTAGATAAAACCGGCACACTGACTGAAGGAAAGCCTCAGGTCACCAAGCTTGTTACAGCGAATGGACTAAGCGAAGAAGACCTGATGCGTTTTGCGGGTGGTATTGAAAAAGGCAGTGAACATCCGTTAGCCCACGCTATTTTAGAAAAAGCCAAGGCAATGGACCTCAAGTTGCCCGATGCTGAAGACTTCGATTCTCCTAACGGTAAAGGGGTCACAGGTTCGATTGATGGCAAGCGGGTGTTATTAGGTAATCGTCTGCTTATGGAAGCAGAAGCAGTTGATATTACAGACTTTGAAAATGAAGCTGAGGCGCTTCGCAGGGATGGGGCTACAGTGATTTTTGCTGCTGTGGATGGCACCGTTGCTGGCTTACTTGCTATTGCTGATCCGGTTAAAGAAACTTCCAAAGCGGCTATTTTGGCACTTCAAAAAGAGGGTATCCGCGTGGTCATGCTGACCGGTGATAATCGTACCTCGGCTGAAGCAGTTGCCCACAAGCTGAATATTGATGAAGTAGAAGCGGAAGTCCTGCCGGAAGACAAGGGCAAGATTATTCAGCGCCTTAAAGATGAAGGCCGGATTGTGGTAATGGCAGGCGACGGGGTCAATGATGCACCTGCCCTGGCAACGGCAGATGTAGGTATTGCCATGGGAACCGGCACAGACGTAGCTATTGAAAGTGCCGGTATTACGTTGTTGCGAGGTGACCTGATGGGTATTGTCGAAGCACGCCGGTTGTCATTAGCGACCATGAGAAATATTAGACAAAACCTGTTTTTTGCTTTCATTTACAACATTGCCGGGGTGCCGATTGCCGCTGGTGTTCTGTATCCATTTTTCGGCATACTGCTTTCCCCAATCTTTGCAGCCGCAGCCATGTCACTTTCATCTGTGAGCGTAATCATGAATGCACTTAGGTTGCGGCTTGTTAAATTATAAGGAATAGTTCAGATTAGTTTTATGACCAGCGATTGCTCGAAACTTAAATTAAGTGCTTAAGGTCTAGTTTGAACATAAACATATAAAAGAAATATCGAATCCTGAAGCATTTTTCCTTATCGAGCGTCTATCAAATGTTCGGTCTCGGCTTCTTGGTCCAAAGGTTCTACAAACGTTGAGGCGCGCTGTTTCCGATGGCGTACTATCGGAAAAGGATATAGTTGAGATTGTTGATCTTTATCGGCAAATGGTTAAGCGAAAAGTTATCCAAGATGATAATAATTCTGGACTCTCAATGCTGGAAGAAGCGTGGCCTACCGCCCAACGAAGCCAACCAGCCGAAGCGAAAAGGTCGCGCGGCTGATGGCAAACGTTAGCTATATATCGTAAGGACATGAATACATCTATATTCGATTCAATTTAATAACAATCACTTAACCAGCGTTGTTGTATCAGAAACCCCCGGCACCGTTGATGCAGGTGCTTTCACTTATCAAAGCTGCAGATTTAACTGGTCGGTAATTAAAGTCGGATCTCTATACCAGTTCTCAGATGGAGCTGAGCCTGCATCGGATTGTGAATCACAAGTAATTCTACAAAACTTTATTACTGGTGAGTATTCTGTACGATTTACCGTAGAATAAATTTTTTTAAACTGATCTTACTAAAATTAATTCACTGTGTAACGTAGATATACATTGCACAGTGAATTATTTATAAGATATTGTCTTTTCGGCTATTTATTTAGTGAAGTTGGGTACGTATAGCTCTCTGGTGGCGTTTATAGAATCATCCAACCTATTCTCGTAACCACTAAACCAAGACTGTTTTCGTATATCCTCCGCGTTCAGAATTTGACCCTCTGTAATACTTTTTGATCCAAACTTCTCTGCTGCATCCATAGCTTCATATAACAACATTATAAGAGGACTATCTGACATAAAATCCTCTGGTATCTCTCCGTTTTTGATTGACGCACTTTCATATGCTTTTTGAACGCCCGCGCGCTGGTGCGCATATTCAAAAGAGGTCCCTTTTTCCTCATTGCCTACAGCATCTAAAAATTCTATCCCAGCTTTGAACTTAGACGCCATATTCCCAACAAAAGGGTCGGAAAACTGATCCTTTTCGCTCGTCGGACCGCTGTAAAGTCCCATGGCAAGCCCCTGTTGTTGATTCATTTTATTACGAGCTATGGCCTGCTCATCTTTTGTGAACATTTCGCCTTGATTACTTGCAACAGCATAGAGTGCTCGCCTATCAAGCTCACCCAGTAACGAATTTCTGCTTTCTGCGGGTGCGTTATTTGGCGGATATGACTTTCCAATCGACTCCAGGCGCTCATAATTATTATCCATACTAGCGCGTGCATCTATCGCAACCTGGCTAAAATCTTTTCCAGCAGAAAATGTATCACGACCAGGCTCTTTGACACCTAATGCAATATTAGCAGCTGTAAATCCGTCATAGGTCGGCATAAACTGTTCGTAATAGCTAGGGGATTGACCGCCCCTGGACGCCTCTAGTGCTTTCCTGCCAGCATCTGAAATAGTAACGTCGTTATTACTATTTTCAGGACCAGCACTGTCCTTGATAGGTTTCTCTTCGACTCCAGATCCCGTTTTTTCCAAACTAGCGTATTTATTTTGCACTCCAAGTGGCTGGCTGCTTATGGTAGATATCACAACAATGCCTCCACTAAATACATATACGTGATTTGAACGAACCTTTGCATCAAGGTATGCACCCATTTTTTAAGCGTGGCGGACAATGGCCGCTTCTGCGTGCTTTGAAAGCCAAAGTTGGTTGACATCTCACTGATAACCATTCGAGTACACCCCTTGTTGACTTGCCGATTGCGATAGGTGACTGATGTCCATCCTTGTTCCTCCTTCAAAAGACTCTTCTAGTTATCGGAAGCTCCCGGAAGAACTTTAGTGAATCAATCGTCCAAATGATCCGGCAGTATGCAAGTGGCATTTCGATCAATTGAATTTTATGACTGAAAAATCTGCATTGATAATGCTTGTCCTTTAATCCGTCTAAGCCAGAACGATTTCATGCCAAAATTGGCAGGCCCTATAAAGTCGCATCTTTTACTGTCTCCCACAAATAGGATCTTACTAGGTTTCACATTGAGCGATTTGCAAACAGACTGATATATTGCCGGTGCTGGCTTAACTTCTCCTACTTCAAAACTGAATACGTAGGCGTCCATGTCAGGCAGCATTGTTCTAACCACTGGCCCATACTCGGCAGCGAGATTTGAGCACACTGCTATTTTTTTATTGCAGCTTCTTAATTGTTGGATAACGTCTTCAACATCATTAAAGAGCTGCAATCCGGATATTTCATTTTCAAGTTCTTTACGCATCACTGGAATTAAATGATCTAGACCATGCTGTCTGGCAAAAATATCGATACTTTGATTGCTGATGAGAAGCGGTAATTTTTCACCGGTTGCGGTTATAAGGTGCCTGTAAGGATTAACGCGCCTTCCCGCAAAGTGAATCAACGTGCCAAAAGCATCAAAGCAAACCGCATCAATAGCATCCATGTCTATCCATTTCGATGTAGTAGTGAAACATGTTTTAACTGCGACTTAATTCAGTCAAGAAATATCAGGACTTACCATTCGGATTATTATTTTTTCAAACCTGTGGCACCACCAGATATAAATTTAGCTCTGGGCCTTCTGCGGCGAAGTAGTTGGTCTTCCAGCTTTTTAATCATTTTATCAATTTCATAAACATTATCACCTGGTGTTCTTTTTGACCTCAAATTGGCAATCTGATTTTGAATTTGAGATTTTGACAGTTTTTTAAACTTATTCTTGGGTTTTTTGTTATATGAACTTCTGTTTGGCATTGAGTTAATCACCATTCTTAAACAATAACCCAAGTATACCTTTTAGATAAAACACCCAAATTAATCTTCATGCATTATTTTAAAACAGTTTTGAGACAATTTTCGCGATTTGTATAGCTAAATATGGGGGGACTGCGTTCCCAACTTGAACATATTGCTCAGTTCTGTTTCCAACAAAAAAGTAGTTGTCAGGAAATGTTTGTAATCTGGCTGCTTCGCGGACTGTTAGAGAACGACTTTGGCTTGGATCATAATGGATGTAATAGTGTCCATCCTTAGCAATGTGGCTCATGATGGTTTTTGATGGTTTATCAGCAATCTGAACCCTGAACCTGTCAGAAAAATTGCCGGAACTCCAATTTTTATGTTTCGGTGCAAGTGATTCAGGAAACTTTGTTGCGTTTGGGGTAACAGATTCACAACGACCATATGCGGAACAAAATAGATACCTAATAAGATCATCTCTGATATGGGTGCGAGTATCGTGATTACAAACTAACTTCTTGTAGGAAGGATCTTGGTACCAAGCAAGTAGCTTTTTTGGCTCCTTATTACTTATTGATTTTTGAGCCCAGTTTTGCCCCCTTGATAAAGGCTTTCCAGTCATTTTTTGTAATGATTTCTTTATCTCTTCTGCAATTAAAAATTGCTTCGTATTTTCAAGTTCTTCCAAGACAGGTTTGATGCTTTGATTAATCGCACGTATCCATGTTTCATTAGTATCTTCTTCTCTGGATAATCCACTCCTGACACGAGGCAAATCACAAATCACATCTCTCACACTCACTATTTTGTCCGGAGACTTTTTAAGAATTTCCGGCTTTAATTCAATCAGATAATCTTTACGTACACCCAGAAGAATAACCCTGTGTCTGGCCTGAGGTATCCCATAATCCTCTGATTTAATAAGAAAGTCGGAAGGTTCAGGTTCACCACTTACTTCTTTTGATAAAGAGAAAATCTCATACTCTATATCTGAATCATTGGACTCGATACGGGAAGTTGGTTTTTTCAGATCCTTAAGGATATCGTCAATTATTTTTTCCCCATTGATTTTTGCTGAGAGCATGCCCTTGACATTTTCCATAACGAAAACTGTAGGTTGAAATTTTGATATTACTTTTAAATACTCCAGGTAAAGAAAGCTTCTGTGATCGGACTCAGCTGAGTAGAGAGAATTTCCCTTGTTCCTTGAACGACCAACCATTGAATATGCTTGACAAGGAGGTCCGCCAATTAAAACCCAGGGTTGACTATCTTGGCCAAGCGCTTTGCTGATTAATGTATGAATTTCGTCATTATCTTTGCCCAGAGTCAGGCATTTTGCCTCATCAGTTGCATACTTAGCATATTTCTTTAGCTCAGGGATATTGAACAGTTGCTCGAATGGATCATTACCCAATTTGCCGTGAAGAAAATCGTAATATTCAGGCGGAACACTAGTTGGAGGAAATTGCCTGTAAAATGCTCTCAATGTTAGTGTTTTGTAAGCACTTTTTTCCTTTTCGATGGATAGGGCAATTTTGAAAAAAGGGTCTCCTTTATTATCCCTGAGCGATGAGAAGCCCTCACCTAAACCTCCGGGTCCAGCGAATAGATCGATTATTTTTATTGGGGTATCCATTGAAGAGTACTCGATTAAATTGATGACAGGATACCAGGTTAAAAACAAATTTGAACATCTATTCCCCGGCAAGCCTGAAATTCTTCTAGTACCCAGCAATTTTTATTGATAACCTCAGATGCCATCATCTGCTACTAAAAAATGAGTCTCAGCATAATTTGCCTGACTCGCATGGGATAATTTAATGACTGAAATGGAAATCATTGAAGATACAGAAGATGCGGTTCCAAATCCGCAGGATCTAATCAAATCGATTGCCGAACAAGGTTACAGTCTGGAGTCAGCTTTGGCTGACTTGATTGATAATTCAATTACTGCAGGTGCAAACAAGGTTGAAATACTGGTTGATACCAATAAACAACCTTTCACTCTTTATTTAGCAGATAACGGTAATGGTATGGAAGAGAATACTCTCAAGCAGAGTATGCAATTTCCCAGTTCTTCCCCTGAAGCTAAACGCAGCGACTCAGATCTTGGGCGGTTTGGTCTTGGCCTGAAAACGGCCTCCTTTTCACAAACTCGAAGATTTACAGTTCTTTCAAGGAATAAAGGCGAAGATAAGTATCATGCCAGAACATGGGATGTTGAACTTTTAAAAAAAAGTGGATGGAAAATTCAAGTAAATTCAGAACTTCAAATACAGGAGCTCATCAGCACTTACCAACTACTTAGTGATGAATTTCTCAATGCTCATGACGATTTTATGCCAAATACAATTATTATTTGGTCCGGACTTTATAAATTTGAAAACTACCTTGAGGGTAAGGCACCGGATAAAGCTCTTCAAAAAGAACTGACCGAAGTTACTTCTGAACACTTGCAGTTGGTTTTTCACAGGTTTATGGAAGATAAATCCAAGGTATTAAAAATCAGAATAAATAATAACCAGCTAGAACCTTTTAACCCTTTTCCAGTAAATGAGCATGGGTTTAGATCTATCGAATTTAAACAACGCAGTTTTGGTGAGGGATCAATAAAAGTAGAGGGATTTGTTCTTCCATCTAGGGCAATTGATGAAGTCAGACAGGACAACACTAACTGGACGACAAAGCACAAGGGATTGATGGACATGGAAGGTATTTATATATACCGGCTGAACAGAATCATCCTATTCGGTGGTTGGAACGGTTTAATAAGAAAAGCTCCCCGTTTGCAATTAGCCAGGCTGAGAATAGACATTGGCAACTCATGTGATCATCTTCTGCATCTCAACGTGGCTAAGTCCCAGGTCATAATTCCTCATGATCTCAGAAAAGGAATAGAGGACTACATAGAAGAATTGAAGCTTCAGGCTGAGCGTGAATATTACAACCGTCGAGTAAAAATATTCCCTGAGAGAACAAAAGCAGAAACAGAAGACCTGTTCACCAAAAAAGCATCCAACAGAGGCATGTTGCTTGAGATAAATCATAAATTTCATCTCATACAATCTCTAGAGAAAGAAATGCCACACGACCAGCTCTCGAAATTTAGATCGCTGTTAAGAATGATAAACAGCACTATTAATACAATCAGGAAATCTCATGATCGAGAAAAGTTTTCTGGGGTTATTGAGGATGACGGTCTATCAGATAAAGACATTTTGATAATGATAAAGGACTTCAAAAAAAATGGATTCGATAGCAACTTCATTAAAGAACAGATTTTGCCTATGCTCGGATTTGAATTGGATACATTACCCGTTGATATCATGGAGGAACTGAATTAAATGACAAACAGTGAAGTAATTAAACAAATCAAAATGTTTCTTGAGTCTTGGTTTGAGGCTCAAAAAAATGAAGTTGGTCATGTTCATAAAGATTTTTTTGACACGGATGTTTTAAAGTCTAAAGCACGATTTGCACTAAAAAAATTAGAAGAAATTATGGTGCTACAGCCCCTCACGGAAGAAAAGTTTGATCACTTATTCGACATAGCTAAAAGAGAGTGCAAACACGAGAACCAAAGGGGAATGACTACCCCAAGTGTTTCACTGACTGGAGATGGGGAATATAAAATCTGGCTTGATGACGAAAGAATAAGAAAAACTGGTTGGAATGTGGATGGAGCTAAGACATACAGGACAAGATATCTAGAATATTTAAGAAGGATTGGCAGAACAAGAGATCTCATCAAAGAAACAGAGAGGTCCAGTCTTGAAATACTCAAAAAAATGGGGGATCCAAAGTCACAGGATCCATTCTATGTCAGAGGACTGGTTGTTGGCAGTGTTCAGTCAGGAAAGACATCGAATTTCAATGCCGTAATCAATAGTGCTGTAGATGTTGGCTACGACCTGATTATAGTTCTCTCAGGGATTATGGAAGATCTTAGGGTTCAAACCCAAAAGCGGATTGAAAAGGAAGTGGAGGGGAAATTCGAAAATGGAGCTTTCATTGGTGTTGGAGCATGTGCGTCATTTGGCCAGCAGGGTGATTATCCTCATGTTCATCAAATTGTTGTTCCCACATCAAGAGAGACAGACTTTAAGAAGACTATCAAAGAAGCAGATTTTTCACTCAATAGTAGAAACATTCTTATATGCAAAAAAAATACGGATGTATTAAAAAATTTGCTTTTATGGCTTCAGAGTTACTTGCACAAGAACAAAGATAAAATATCAATTCCATTGCTTGTTATTGATGATGAGGCCGACAATGCTTCACTCAACAACCTTGGCGCGAAAGGTCGCGAATATTCATCGACTATTAATGGACACATAAGGGCTTTGTTAGGTCTATTCGATAAAAAAACATATTTAGGATATACAGCAACACCTTTTGGAAATGTTTTACAGGATCGAAATGAAGCTACAGATGCTAAATGGGTTCTGAAAGACAAAGGAGAAGAACACCCATTCAGCCAGGTTGATAGCCTCTTCCCGAATGAATTCATTGAGCTTTTGTTTCCTCCGCCAAATTATATTGGAGCCAAACATTTTTTTGAGACACGACTAGATGACGTAAAAAAAATTGAACCGTTAGTGGCTGCCCCTATAAAAGACCATGAAGATGCATTTCCTTCCAGAGTGACAAAAGATGGAATAAATCTGACAACAGAAACAGGTAAAGATACCCGTGCCACAACTAAGTATGATCAATTCCCGGAGTATCTACCTGAGTCTCTCAAAGAAGCGATAATGTGTTTTGTCTTATCGACTGCAATTAGGGTGAGTAGAAAAAGTTTAATGACTGGTTCGAAGCTGTACCAGCCGCATAACACCATGCTTATTCATATATCCAGATTTACTACCTGGCAATCTAAGACAAAAAAGCTTGTGGAAACATATGTCGATGAGTTGAAGGAAAGACTGGACAATGATCAGCCAAACTCAAAAAATTCAATATATGGCCTTTTCGAAAAGTGTTGGTACAAACATTACGCTTATGTTGTGGAAAATATCAGGTCATATCTTCCTGATGATTATGAAGATCCCTTTTTGGAACCAAAGACTTTTTCTGATGTAAAGCCATTGCTGATTAAAGTTGTTTCTGACATTCAGACCAAGGCAGTTAACAGTAGTGATAAAGATCAACTCATCTATCCTGATGAATCAGATAAAGACTTTAATGAGAAGGTATATATTGCAATCGGTGGTAATAGACTCTCAAGGGGGTTCACACTCGAGGGGCTAACAGTTAATTACTTTGTCAGAAACACCAACTTTGCAGACACTCTTTTACAGATGGGGCGATGGTTCGGCTACAGACCCGGTTATATCGATTGTTGCAAGCTCTTCTCTAACAAAGAAAGCTTGGAGAAGTTTGATCAGACTACCGCCACGATTGAAGACCTGGAGCAAAGATTTATTGAGATGAATCTAGATCCATCAAACACACCAAGCAAATTCGCTCTGAGAGTTTTGAAACATCCAGGCGCACTAAAAATTACAAGACCATCAATATTAAAAAATTCAAAAGAGGTTCGTTGGTCTTACTCAGATCACCTTAAGCAGTCCACTAAGTTTGTAATAGAAAAAAGTCGTATTGAGACAGCATGGGAGGGCTTTAAGACTCTGGTCAAAAAGCACAGCGATTCTTTTAGACCCATTTACAGTGAAAAGGGGAAATTAGAGTTTCTGGAATATAGACCAGATGGTGTTAAGGAGTTATATGATTTTTTAGATCTACCAAACGCATTTACAGATGAAAACTACTTCGAAGAGTTGAAAGTCTATATCAAACTTTGTAATCAAAAAAATAAACTGAGAAACTGGTCAATAGCAATAAGGGCATCTGGTGATGCCAGAGAGTTGGATTTAAATGAACTTGGAATAGAACACACCATTACTAGAGTGCGTCGTGAAGGGCCAAGTGAGAAATCGCCCAGATGGCGTGAGAGTTTGATTAACGATCATATATTCGCCGCAGGTGGGAATAGTGCCAATATCGTCACGGGTGGTAGAGATTTCCAGTTAAGGCTATCAAAAGAGCAGATTAACAAGGCTACTCAAGCTTTCAAGGATAATTGGGCCAAAGAATATAGACTGAAAAACCCTGGTTTGAGTGAAACTGAAATAGCTTCAAAGAAAGACAAGTTGAACGTACCAGAAAAAGCGTACCGCCGTATGATGTCTGATGATGAGGGGGTATTAGTCATTTATCTAATAGATTTAGCTCTTGTATTTGAAAATGACCAGAAGCCAATAGTCGAGTTAACGGAGCTTAAACAAACCATCGATTCGGACAATATACCTCTAATAGGTTACGCAGTAGGTATACCAGTAATTGGGGATGACATTGGCGGAACATATCTTCAGAGTATTCACCATGAGGAACCGGAAATAGATGACCAGTTATTTGATGATGATCTTTACGATGATTATCAGGAAGTTTTGGAGCACTAATGGATAGTCTGGAACTTGAACAAAAATGGATTTCACTGAATCATGATGGCTCATCAGATTATGTATTAAGGAGGATTGATTCTAGCTGTATTCCCGAACTTAGCATTGCTATTAGTTCTGGGCTTGATAGGTCGCTGATCCTCGAGTTGCCTATGGAACATATGGTTAACTTTGAAAGCATTAAACGCAGAAACTTAACATTGGAGCCCTACTCAAGCTTGAGTTGCATCGTTTTGAAGCTTACCGATCCTATTTATTATGATCTTTTCAACGATCTTGTTATCTCACTCTATCATCGTTTAAAAGATGAGTCTGACCCAATAGTTAGCTCAAGGAGCTTCGTTGAAACATTCCATAAGTGGAGTGAATTCTTTCATGACGAGAGATCTGAAAGACTCAGTAATGAGGTAGTGAAGGGATTGTTTGGTGAGCTTTTCATACTGAAAGGACTGCTCGAAAATACCGAAGCCATAGAAATCAATCACGTGCTATCTGCTTGGGTAGGGCCATATGATGAGATTCATGATTTTTCTTTTGATGAAAAAGACATTGAAGTTAAGACAAAAGACAATAAAAAACTGGATGTTAGAATCTCCAGTGAGTTCCAGCTTGAAAGTGTATTGGATAAACCACTTGAGCTTATTGTTGTTTCTCTCGAAGGAGATTATGTAAATGGAGAGGCACTCAGTGACCTCGTGAGTGAGATCAGGCAACAGGTAGCAAATAAGCTGGGTGATCCTTCAATATTGTTTGAGACATTGAAGCAAAAAAAACTTAGCCTAAAAAACATCGGTGATTACGATAACTATAGATTCAAGGTTGTCGAGAAAGATATATACAATTGTCTTATGAATGGCTTTCCGAGGTTAGTTAAGTCTGAACTGCCAGACTCGATAGTGAACATACAATACAGCCTGAATACATCGACCTTGAGTGCTTTCCTGATTTCCAGTGAAAAGTTTTAATGGAAGCAGAATTAGAAGAATATTTTTCAATCAGAAAAGGTCTCCTCGATGACTCTAAGGATGAAGAGGGATTTATCAATCAGAGAATGATCTTGGAAGAAACGCTTCCCTACATGGCTGAAGCAAAACTGATTGATTCAGAAGACTTTAATGATAGCTACATTCTCAACCAAAATGAAAAACAAAAACTCAATGCATTCAATGTCAATGAGTCTGGAGAGCGGCTCCAGTTATTTCTTATTGACGAAGACACGATAGATGAATGTACGGACGATAGTTTACTTTGTGTTTCCCAGAAAGACATCTATGAAAGTCAGTTCAAACGAGCTACGAGGTTTGTTGCAAGCGCTATAAAAGGAGATTTGAATCATCAGCTTCAGGATTCTGACCCTGTAAAAGTATTAACTTCAAAACTCTCATCCCAACAAGGTATAGAACAGTTCGATGTCATAGAAATTTTCCTGATATCGCTAACGGCAACTGTTTCCTTCAAGGGACAGACTACACAGCCCCGTAAAATCCATTTCCCTGATTCATCCACCATATTTTCCTATAAAGACTCCAGCGGTAAGAAGTGTTCTAAAGAGTTATTGTTTGTGACACGCGTCATCGATCTGAACTTCATATTCAACGCAATTGTATCCAAAGGCAACCGAGAGGCATTGGAAGTCAATTTCAGAAAAACTTTTGGATATGCTCTCGATGTGATCGTAGCCACTGAGGAGAAATACTTTCAATCTTATCTATGTGTTTTGAAAGCGGATGTGCTGGCAGACTTGTACAAAACTTACAGTACAAGACTTCTCGAAAAAAATGTTCGCTCCTTCCTTCAGTTCACTGGCGACGTCAATAAAGGAATAAAGCGGACTATCCGGGTTGAGCCTGAAAAATTTATTGCTTATAACAATGGCCTGACAATTACGGCAACTGATGCAAAAACTTCCTACAGTAAGAAACAATTTCAAATTGAGTCATTAACCGATCTTCAAATAGTAAATGGTGGGCAAACAACGGCTGCAATTTACTTCTCAAGAAAAGAAGGCCTTGATGTCAGTAAAGTAAAAGTAATGGCGAAGATTAATGTCATCAATGAATCTGAAGACTCGGAACTTGATGACTTGATTGCAAATATAAGTGAATACTCAAACTCCCAGTCTAGAGTCTCAAAAGTTGACCTCAGGGCAAGGAACCCTCAACTCATCAAGTTCAAGTCACTCAGTGAGAGCGTGATTACGCCGAGTGGAACAAAATGGTTTTTTGAGAGAGCCAAAGGTGAGTTCAACACGAAGGTTAGAATCGCAGGTAGCAACGGCAATAGAATCAAGAAAGAATTTCCGCCGAACAAAAAATTTACAAAAGAAATGCTGGCTAAATACTACTGCTCCTGGAATGAAATTCCTTATTTAGTCAAAAAGGGAGGCGAGAAGATATTCAGGCACTTTATAGAAGATATCTCTCCTGAAGAAGGAGACTTAAAATCAGTTGAAATTGACCGTGACTTCTATGAATCAACAATAGCTAAAATCATTATATTTAAAGAACTGGAAAAAAATTATGGTGTAGGCGTGAACGCAATGGGACAGCTTCGCTCCGCTGTTATTCCTTATACCCTCGCAGTTGTCTACGTGAATACTGATGGAGCAAAAAATGGAATCAGGTTTGACCTTTCAAGGATATGGAAGAGGGAAGGCCTTGAGGATGATTTAGTAGAGTATTTTCGTGAGTTAATGATATTGGTGAATGAGTTGATTAAGAAATATTCGACCAGTGAGGACTATGGTGAATATTCTAAAAAGCCTGAGTTATGGTCAAACATTAAGAACTCAATGGAAATAAAATCATTTCTCTCATCCGATAATAGCTTGAAGATATTTGAAAAATATACATACAGTCTTGCTTCTATCAACACATAAAGAGCACTGGTTTTAATTGTGGCAGATGTCTTTGATATAAAAACTCGTTCCAAAAACATGTCTCGCATTAGAGCTAAAGACACAAAACCCGAGTTAATAATTCGAAGGTTGGTACACAAACGTGGATTTAGATACAGGATTCATCGGAAAGATCTCCCGGGAAAACCTGATATTGTTCTCCCCAAACACAACTTGGTTATATTTGTTAATGGCTGTTTTTGGCATGGTCATAAGTGCCATTTATTTCACTGGCCAAAGTCTAAAAGTGACTTTTGGGAGGAGAAAATAAGAATCAATATTCAGCGTGACTTGAAAAATATAAAAATACTCAGAAACATGGGTTGGAGGGTCATGATTATCTGGGAATGTTCGATTAAGGGTAAATACAGACAAGAAATAGATTTATTAACACATAGAATATCATCATGGATTATTACAAATGAAGAATTTTGTGAGTTTGTTGGTCATGATTTAAGTTGATTGAATCGCTACTAATTATTTAGACACAACAGAAGGATGTTGCTTACCATTGAAAACTATGAAATATTTAATCCAGTAAAGATACGAGACAATGGAGCGCTGACTGTAAATTACGCACTACCATAAAATCTGCAATGGATTTAAAGAATGGAAATTAGGTTATGGAAGCTGCCTCATCCTTGATACTGACAAATCAAACTTATCATACTTGCCCGATTAATTACGAATTATCGGGCTATGCGCCTTTTTTTAAATTTAACGTCCTTAGCTTCCATGAAAACGTTAATATATTCAAATGTTTAAATGGTTGACATTCTTGTGCCCGAATTTACAGGCCGCACGATATAATTATTATAAGGCCAATGGCCTGATTAACATGCTTTTACATGTCCAAAAAGTAGGGAAGAATTTCTGATTCTTAGAGTTTAAAAGTAGGCAAAAGTGGCTCTGATTAGGTGGCATCTATCATCCACCGACTAGGCATGACGTCCTAGATCGCCATTGTGCTGCGCGGCGTTGCCGTTCCTCACTTGTACTTTGGTTCTACACTCGAGGATTATTCATGACAATTGAATTGACCATCAGAATACACCCTGAGTTAGTAATGATGGCTTTGAAAATCGCCATCCTCTTGCTGATTTAGGTAGTGGGTTGAGGGGGTGAGACACCGCCCCCTATATTTTACCCTGCCAAACATATAACAAGTTTATCAAACATCGTTGAGGCCACAAAAAAAACGTGACCTCCACTGGACGCGCAAAAAGCCGCGAGCCGTTTATAAAACCTCTAGCTTTCCGAGTCGCACTTCAACATGAGTTGAAATTGAATGCCAAAAAGTCAAAACAAGAGAAAGAAGTCACGTAGTGGTAAAAATAGGACTCATCTTCAAGATCACAAAAAAGTTGGGAAACAGTTACAGTCGGGTTTTGCTGTAGTGGCTGATAAGGTTACTTTTTCGTCTTGGTCTAATGAGAGACTTCCCGAAATGATTTGGGCTGCCATCATCCGAGTGATTGATGACCAAGATTACGCTATTGAGGAATTCCGAAGAATACTTTCATTCATCGGTGAGCATGATGAAAAAGATCAGTTTTCAGATATTTCTTTAACTGGAATTTCAAAACTCCCTGAAGCGTTAAGAGAGCAATTCATAGGGTTTATCTTAGAAAATAAAACCACCGCATCAGCGCTAGTAGTTTTAAGTCTATTTGATAACTTACCTGCTAAGGAAACATGGGTTAATTTATTACCTAAAGATGAACCCGATATATCTATTTTGATGGATGCTGTGGGTTTCAATCTGCCGCATCAGTCTCAAGAAGCTACGGACTGTCGCTGGCTAAAATTGATGGCGCAGGTAATTTCGGGGAAATTTCATGTGCCACGAGTAATGGCAGAGGAATGGTTTGGCTATCCGTATGAAGGTGATGTAAGAAAAATACGACCATCCATTCGAGCCTCCGAAATGGCTGAAAATCCACTTATAGAGAAAGACTTGACGTGGCCAAACGCTTTCTGGGACGAAGCGTGGAGAAACTCGCCTTGTTTAGCCCTTATGGAAGAAAAAGAACCAACAATTGCAGAAGCACCTTTTGTCTCTCGGGCTGATGTAACGTCGCTCCTTAATGAAATCGAGTCACACTGGTCTCAGACACACACTACAACCGCTATTGACGCGAGGCACGATGCTGTATTTGGTCTAGCACTTTATGTAGTAAAAGTCCTCGACGAAATGCTAGGTATAGGTATTGGAACCG
Source organism: Methylophaga sp. UBA3613 (assembly GCF_002375415.1). Lineage (NCBI taxonomy): Bacteria > Pseudomonadati > Pseudomonadota > Gammaproteobacteria > Thiotrichales > Piscirickettsiaceae > Methylophaga > Methylophaga sp. UBA3613. Next base: position 29,991 of record NZ_DFLS01000011.1, read on the forward strand.
GTATTCTGGGAAGGCTTGGTCTCAGAACAATCCTAGAAGCTCATATTTCACTGAGGTATTTGTTGCATAAAGATGATCCTGAATTATGGAAGAAATGGCGTGCTTATGGGGCGGGGCAAGCGAAATTAAATGCCTTGCGATTTGATGAGTTAATGGACCCACCCAAGCACATTAACCAGATCACCATTGAGGCGATAGCTGGCGAAGACCACTGGGAAGAGTTTTTAAACATCGAGCTAGGAAGCTGGAGCGGCTTGGATCTCAGGAAAATTAGCGAAAAAACAGGCGTAAAAGATGCTTACGATGCGCACTATTCATGGACTTCTGGGTACTCACATGGAACATGGGGACCGGTTCGAGAATCCTGCTTCGAAACATGCGGAAACCCACTTCACAGACTCCATCGGTATCCGAAGCAACAAAGACTGCCCGACACAATTTCAGATGCTTGCCTGTTGGTTAATTCTATATTGGATGACCTCGATAAATCTTATCCAGGATTTTCTCACAGAATTCCTGATGCAGGTGTTGGAAATGAATAAAAAGCTAACAAGTCAAAGCACGCGGACGTCGCTCCGCTCCGCCGGTGTTTGAGGCGTTATGCGTCTTGATAACTAATATAGTAACTTTCTGAGCTCGGAATTAGAATGGATTTTCCAAAAAAAGAGTTATTAAAATTCTGCTGGCCCTCTGATTACTCCATCTCAAACCTTGAGAATGGCGCGATTTTCTGTCAGCACTACTCTGCTTACAATGATCCTTTTGAATTCTGGAGCAATATCTATGATGGAATTCCTGATGCCGGAAAGGAACCTGAGAGATTTGCTGCCGCATTAGCAGCGTGGGGTATGTCGGGAACCTCCCCTGATGATGAGGACCTGATTGCATATTTTGATGAATGTCAGAACTACCAACCACCGTTCAAAGAAATGAGAGATGAGGTCCGTATCGCGTGTTTTGGATCTCAACGTGAAAATCTTCTTATGTGGTCACATTACGCGGATGGTCTTCGCGGATTTTGCATCGTTTTCGACGAGGATGCTGTAGTAAAGTCAGAGCCACAAGCGTATCTACTCGATGTGGAATACATTAACGTGCCTCCTACCCTGGATAGCTTTGTGTATGCTATTGCGCACGATCAAGAGTGGTATCATCAGGTAGCTATTGAGGAAACCGAAACCCGCATTAAGTATTTAGGTAAGACGAATGAAAAAGGGTGGATTACTACTTACGAAAAGGCTGGCGCAGCAGCGGTCGCAAAAATGCGAGAGATTTGGCAGTACGTCTTTGCAGTTAAACCTTCTGAATGGAGCTATGAGCACGAGAGACGATTACTGGTGCCCACGCGGTGTTGTGATAAAGAACCGATAATGCGGTCATTTTCCACCGATGCTATAAAGGAAATTATTTTGGGAGAGCGAATGAGCGACGATTTTCGAGAAAAGTTACTCTCTGTGCTCGATAAAAGTTACCCAGGGGTTCCTATCCGAACGGCTCATAGAGCGCAAAATCTTTACACAATTAATATTTGCTAATAAAAATGCGTATAACAATGCCAAACAGCATAGCCCCTGCGGGGCTGGACCTTGCTACGCTCGGCCACTGTTGGCAGCGATTAGGATACTGACATTCGACGGTGTGGTTTTTAAGTAAGGAATTTTATGACGGTTGTGGTCTCTTGGACGAGAAAAACAAATTCAGGTCGTGAATTATGGGTAATGTCAGATAGCAGACTTAGTGGTGGTAAGTGCTGGGACTATGGGCCTAAGGTATTCGGAATAGGTCGAACTGATGCAGTAATGGCTTTTGCTGGTGATACTGCATGGAGTTATCCTTTAATTGCACAAGTTATTTCTTATGTTGAGTCTTTTGTTAATTTGCGAGAGCGAGTAATAGATTTTATTGATGCTCGGGACAAAATAATACGTATGTTAAACGACTCACTTAGCTTTGTTTCTGATGCCGCAGACCCCTCGTTGGAAGTACCTGATTGCGTGTTTATCTTTGCTGGTTACTCTGCTCGCAAACAAAACTTTATTATAAACAGGATTGTTTTCCATGCGATGCGTAAAAGGTTCGAAATAAGATCTGCAAAAAAGGTCAATGGTGAGTTATTGGCAGTAATAGGTGATAAAGGCCCGGTTAGCGAAGTAACTCGTCGCATATTTGAAAGCGAAAAAAAACACACAGGAAGTGAATTCAAGCTCGATATGGCTCCTTCTGAAGCTTTCTTCGATGTCCTTTCATCAAAAAAATTTAGGGAAATTGGTGGGGCACCACAGTTAACAAAGCTTTATCAGAGTATGAATCAAAGGCACTTTGGTGTTTATTGGCCCCCTGAACTGCCATTTGAGGAACAAAAAATTTACCTTCGCGGTCGAGAGCTGGGCAAGTTTGAAGTCTTGGATCATCCATGGGTTTTCGACCCGTCCGCAGGTAAACTTTACTGGCATGACTTTTCACCGGACGAAATGCGAGCTAAGACAAGTTCCGAAAATAAAGTAAAACAATGCCTGCTTGTAAAATAGCCTAACAATCGCAGGCGCAGGGACAAAGTTTTCGCTGCGCTTCAACGTTGCCCGTGCTGCGGGCGTTATGTATAAAGAGTTAGCATGGATAGCATAGATATATTTAGAAAACTAACTTCCGCCGACCCAAAGCCTCTAATCGGACTGCCTGACTCATTTGGTATCTACGCACTGTGGGATCATGAAGGTAAAATTCGTTATATTGGTTGCACCCCGAAAGCCACAGAAGGTTTCCGAGTTAGGGTTGAAAACAAACACGTCACTGGCAGTGAAGGTCGTAGCCACAAATTCTCACAGGCTTATTGCACAGGGAGAATGTGGCGATACTGCAAAAAATTAGATCCTGAGTCTGCACTACGTGCTCAAAACTCAGATGACGCAAAGCTCGCCAAGAAACTCCGAACACTTTTCATCAGAAAATACTGTGGCATTACGTTTATGGAAATTCCAAATAATGGAAGCCAAAACTATTTTAGCTACCTGACATCTCTGGAATCTGAGGTTCAAAATCTGGCCCCAACAAGCATGACGGAGTGGGAAGGTATAGGCTTTAGTCCATTTGCAGAGCCTTCAGAACTCGTAGATCAGCTAATAGCAGAACATCCTAGTTTAGGACCTGCAGCTGCTAGACAGGGTCAGATATTTAATAGTTGTGTAGCAAATGCATAACAAGGCAAAGCAGCGTAACACTAGCAAAAAACGCTTGTGCTGGACCTCACTATCGTTCGGCCGCTGTTTGCGGTGTTAGCCATCAGAATGGAGATACGGAATTTTGCCCAGACAAAGTCATGTTCTTTATAAGTCATTATGGGAACTTCCGACATATTATCGTCATTGTGAGGTATCTAAAAACGAGCTTACTGAAGAGCTTCGACAGCTTGAAGACGAGATGGATAGAGAGTTAAGCGGTTTAAATAAATTTGAGCAGGCTGCTTTTTTCAGCAATGTAAATAATCTCTGGATTGAAACGGCAGAGCCACTTCCAATGCTTCAATGGTATTCGCAATTGATTGTGGTTTATGGGTACTTTGAGAAAGTCCTGAACGAATTCTGCGCTGAGTTACATGATTCGGATAAGATAAAACTTACTTTGAAGGATTTTCATGGTCAGGGGATAGAAAGAGCAAGAAACTATCTTGTTAACATTGCTTGTTTAGCAAAAACTTTTAACACCCGAGAGTGGCTGCATATTAAGCTGCTTGGTGTACTAAGTAATTCGGTGGCACACAGGGATGGTTTTATTGATTATGAACCTGATTCACCGAGGTCCACATATTGAAAGCTAGAGAAAATTGAAGGTGTTGAGTTACGCCAAGAGGTCATGAATCAAGAGGATGCCAGATTTTCTTTAATGAAACGGTTGTCATTGAATCCCTGAGAATTTTCGATAGCTTTGTTCATAGCCTTATTTACGAAATGTAAAATGGCTAACAAGCGCAAGCACGCAAGGACAAAATTTTCGCTGGCGCTCTAAGTTAGACGTTAGCCCTTACAATTCTTAGAGTGTGCACATGGAATTAAGTAAACCACAGGATTTATTTTCTCTTGTATATGGAGCCACAGTTTCAAAGAGAAATCTATTTGACTTAATCCAGTACTCCAAGGTTGAGTCCTCGCCATATTGGTCGGGCCCTGAGTTGGTAATCGGCAACACACCTCAACAAGGTATAAACTGGATTGGGAGTTTGCCTTCCGTAAAAGCCGTAATTATAAAAACCCGTCCTGGATCATATGAAGAGGATGGCTGGTCTAACGATGAAAAATCGGCATTTCACTATTCATTTAAAGCAAGGAATGGGATGGTGAATTTTCAGGAAAAGGCCAACGATGTTTTAATCAAGCAACCTCAGCATCTTTATCCTATTCTTCTGTTCACGGAGTCAAAGGATGGGTGGCATTACGAAGGTGATTTCTCTGTTTCAGAGATTGAAGAGAAATACGTTGTTCTTATTCGAAAAGACCAACCGCTTGAGGAAGGTACCCATGATCAGAACGAAGTGTTATATCAAGAGGGCGAGAGGCGTTACGTAACCCACTTGATGGCAGAAAGAAGCAAGACAGTAGTTGCTGTGGCAAAAAACGCTAGTTCATGGATTTGCGAAATATGTTCAATGAATTTTTATGATAAATATGGAGTTAAGTATATTGAGGCACACCACAAGACTCCAATTTCTACTTACTCAGCGAAATACGTCATCAAACCACAAGATTTAGCACTCCTTTGCCCTAACTGCCATAAGGCAGTTCATATACATATGAAGAGTAGTTGCCTTGGATATGATGAGATTGTCAAAATTCTGTCCCCAAATGGCTAACAATCGCATGTTGTCGGACTGATTTCCGCTGCGCTCCAAACCCGCCGTAAATACGGGCGTTATGCCTCAAAATCACAATCTAAGGGATCCATGAGATATCGCAGATTTAAAATCTAATTAAGCCACGATATCCATAAGCTTATCGAGAGTAATGGGCAATTCTCGAATGCGTTTGCCGGTTGCATGAAAGACAGCATTGGCTATCGCAGCCGCTATTCCAGTAATGCCAATCTCACCCAATCCACGAGCACCAAACTCGTTGAAATTGTAGTCTGGATAATCGAGTAAAATAACGTCGATCTCCGGTTGGTCAGCATGAACGGGCACCAGATATTCGGCGAAATTATTATTTACCGGACGACCATCCCGAGGGTCATATTCGGTCTGCTCAAAAAGTGCCATACCGATTCCCATGACGATTGAACCTTCGATTTGATTGCGTGAGGTCAATTTATTCATCGCCCGGCCGGCATCAATAGCACTGACTACCCGGCTGACACGCAGACGTGAGATGCCCGGATCCCAACGGACTTCAACAAAATGCGCACCGAAAGACCGAAAGGAAAATTTATCTGTGTGCGCTCCATTGGTATGGGCTTCACCTTCAGCACTGGCGAGCCGACGGGCTTTAAGTACTTCCATGAAGTGAACAGTTTTGCCCTTTTTATCACTAAGTTGTCCGTGTTCGTAAATAAGATCCTCAGTCTTGGCCTTCGGAAAACTGCCACCTGACAAAATGGCGTATTTTTTAAGTGTTTCAATTGCTTTGCGTCCAGCCTTAGCAATCGCAGGCAGAGTGGTGGCCGTGGCCCAGGATCCACCTGAGATGGGTCCCGATGGGTAGGAGGAGTCGCCCAACTGGACTTCAATCTTGTCTAACGGTAAGCCCGTTAAATCACTCAGCACTTGAGCAACAATAGTATAAGTGCCGGTGCCGATATCTTGAGTCCCACAGGAGGCGAAGACGGTGCCATCCTCACGAAAGGCGACACGGGCATCACATCCATATTGGATTGCCTCCCAATTACAACTGTCCATGCCCCAGCCAATAATTTCATTTCCATCATGCATCGAACCTACCTTCGCATTACGTTTAGCCCAGCCAAACTGTTCGGCGGCCTGAGCGTACGCGTCGCGAATGTGGTTGCTCGACCAGGGCAGATCCTGACTTTCATCCTGATTTGCATAATTAAGAAGTCGGAATTCAAGTGGATCCATGCCAAGTGTATTTGCCATCTCATCCATCGCGGATTCAAGTGCAAATAAACCGGACGCGGCGCCAGGTGCTCTCATAGAAGTAGGCGTGCCGCGATTGACATAGGTAATACCATGGGTAACGCTTAGGTTTTGACAGGAGTACAGGGCTTTGGTCATACCACCACACAATTCAACGTAACTTCCCGTCTTATTGATGACCGATGTGGTGGATATAGAATCATGACGTACCGACACAAGTTTTCCATCCTCATTGGTGGCTAGGCGAAGCCGTTGCCGGGTTTCAGGCCGATGCCCCGTTGTTGTAAACATCTCCTGTCGTGGTACCACAAGTTTTACGGATTGACCAACCGCTCTGGCTGCCCCGGCTGCAGCAATGGCATTAGGCCAGGGCCACAGTTTGCCGCCAAATCCAGAGCCAAGAAATGGTGTCAGTACTGTGACTTGATCGGGGGAGAGTCCAAAGACTTTGGCGTAGACATTACGTGCATTCACCACGCCTTGTGTCGTGTCATACATGGTGAGGTGATCACCCTGCCAAGCCGCCACGGTCGCGTGCATCTCCATCGGATTATGTGTTTCAACCGGTGTTCTATAGGTAGCATCAATAGTGTGTTTGGCTGTCTGATAGGCTTGCTCAGGATTGCCACGGCTATGCTGCGTTTTTTCCTGCATTTGCAAATCACCGTGTTCAAGCCCTTGTTCCAAATTGGCGATGGCCGAATAAGCTTGATAATCGACCCTGACCTTATAAGCGGCAGCACGCGCATTTTCAAAGGTGTCTGCTACTACCAACGCCACAAATTGGCCGGCATAGTAAATATGATTATCCTCAAAAGGCAGGCGTATTTCTTCGACTTTGTTCTCTTGTTCCATCATGCTCGGTGTGTGATACAAATCCGGGAAGTTGTCGTGATGAAAGATATCGATCACACCGAGTGATTGTTTGGCTAAGCTTGTGTCGATGTTAATTATTTTTCCGTGGGCAATAGTACTGAACACCCCATAGGCGTGAGCCATGCCAGTAAGATTATTGTCCGAAGAGTATCTAGCCTGACCCGTTAACTTAGCAGGGCCATCAATACGCGGCTTAGCTGCGCCGATTATCATTTCGCTCATGGTGAGAATACCTCTAAACTCTGCATTAATTTGCGGTGAGATTGAGCAACGTGCGAACTATCGCTTGCTGTGCTAAAGGAATTTTGAAAGCGTTATGTTTATAGGCTTTAGCCTCTTGCATCGCGATGCGCGCGGCTTTCTCAAAGTTCTCAATATTAGCTGGTTGACCTTGCAGCATTTTTTCAGCTTCCCATGCCCGCCATGGCTTGGTGCCAACGCCTCCCAGGGCGAGTCGAACCTCTTGGATTGTATTACCGTTGAGCGCTACTATGGCGGCACTGGAAGCCAAAGCAAATTGATATGACGAACGGTCGCGTAATTTCAGGTAGGTTGATCTAGCGCCTTCGATAGGTGCATCGAGGGTTATATGAGTAATCAGTTCATCCTCTTTAAGGGCAAACTCTTTCCAGGGAGTCTCACCTGGCAGCAGATGAAAGTCGAGAAAGTTGATGTCGCGATCACCTGAAGGTCCGGTTACCGTGACGCTCGCCCCAATGGCTGCCATCGCCACACACATGTCAGAAGGGTGACTGGCGATACACTGATCGCTTGTGCCCAACACAGCGTGAACAGAACGGTTGAAGCCATCAATCGCTGAACAACCTGAACCGGGATCACGCTTGTTGCACATCGAGGTATTATCACGAAAATAAGGACACCGTACCCGCTGCATAACATTGCCGCCGGTGGTTGCTTTATTCCGTAATTGGGTGGAAGCTCCAGACAGCAGTGCTTCGGAAAGCACGGTGTATTTATCTTTGATACAAGCATGATTGGCTAAAATTGAGTTAGTGACCATCGCTCCAATTTTGAGTCGTTGGTCTTCAAGTACTTCAATCTGGTTTAGATTTAAACGGTTCACGTCGATGATGAGCTCAGGACGTATCAGGTCAAGCTTGACCATATCCAGTAAATTCGTGCCACCAGCCAGAAACGAGGCATGTTGGTTTTCAGAGAAAGTTGCTACTGCCTGATCGATACTTTCTGCACGGCTATAACTAAAATGACGCATGGATTTCTCCTAAGCCTGTTTCATCTCTTTGCGGGCTGACTGAATGGCGCTGAGGATATTTTTGTAAGCACCGCAACGACAGATATTGCCACTCATTGCTTCCCTAACTGCGGCATCATCTTCAGCAATATCAGCATCATTAATGACGCTTAGTGCCATCATCATTTGACCCGATGTGCAATAACCACATTGATAAGCGTCGTGTTCGAGAAATGCTTGTTGTAGAGGATGTAATTTTCCGTTTTGCTCGAGCCCTTCAATGGTGGTGATTTCATCACCATCATGGGCAATGGCCAGGCTCAGACATGAATTAATCGGCTGGCCATTCACGTGGATGGTGCATGCCCCGCACTGACCATGGTCACAGCCTTTTTTAGTGCCGGTCAGATCTAGCTGATGACGTAGGACATCTAGCAATATCATGTTAGGTGTCACATTTAGGTTACAAGGGGTTCTGTTAATAGTGAACTGTATAGAATATTGACCATCCGGGATGTTCGCTGCAGAGTGGGGAGGGTCTAACGATGCTGTTTGCTGAGTATCTGTAGCGCTGCTGGCAGAGTTTTGGCTGACTTTATGATGTGCCTTGTCGCCGTGCAGATTGCTATGTGGAATAGTGCCGTGTTTATCTGCCATTGATTACCTCACAGATGGGCTGTTTTGTAACAGCTTTCAAGATTAATGCCTGACGTAACACGTACGAAAGCGCTGAGAGCTTCAGGCAAACACAATATTCAGAGGTGATACTTGACTCTACTCTAACTACTATGGCGATGCAACCGTACTAAATTAGATAACCTATAATTGTGTAATAGCTTCATTTTAAAACGGATTTCTACTTGCTTAATATCAATACTGAGCGTGTGTGTTGCTAGCGAAGCGTATAGGAATTACGGAATCACCAAAGTCCTAGCATAACCAACATACAAATAGACCGCTTTAATCAGTATCAATATATAACTTGACACGTCTGATTATTTGCAGTGACGTAAGATCTAAAAATTATTGGTAAGGTTAGCTTTGTTACTAATAACCAGAAATTAAAGAAATATATAGATCTCGTAAATACTGCACATCAGCCGCAGCACGATGACGCATGCCGATATCCTTTCTAACACGTTTTTGAGTAATCAACATCGTTGATTTGCTAGGCATACCCTCAACACCAAAGTGATTTTCGAGCAAGCTATGGAAGTCTCCAAACTGGAAAGGTAAAGACTTAGAAATGGGGTCACAATCGAATAGCTTTTGACACCACATCGAATCAAATGAAGCGTCTGATGTATAAACTTTTGAATCATTAAGAGCCTGAGTCATTTTTTCAATTACCATACCGGCTGGAAAGCCTTCATTAATGAGTTTTTCACGGCTGATTAGATGAATAGACTTTTCAGCGTATTCGTCCCAGTCCGTCCAGCTTGGCTCTGGCTTAATGAGAAAGCTCACAATCTTACCTGTTGTGTCTGACCAAGCGACTTCAATGGGATGGCTCTTATAACTCAAGCTGGATGCTTCAAAGTCTAAAAAAATTGGTAATTGGCTCATGGTCAATATTTCACACTCAAATTCTTAGGAAATGTAAGAGAAATTGACCATTACAAAAGCTTTATAACGTCATTTCTATCCCAAAAATTAATACTTGTTGTCCAGCCTTTGAGTTGCATGGCAGGAGCGATTAATCCCTGTTTCTGCATATTATTCATTTTGCTCGCCGAGTTAAAATAAAGCGCATTCGCTTCAGCACTGGTTATATATTCCTGGTGAATTTTTTCAATCTCTTGAAACTCACTTTTTTTGATGACCTTCGCAATAAAAATATCTTCGATGCTACATAGTTTGGTTTGGACAAATTTCATTACAAAGACATTTTTTTTTATATTGAGTTTTTTCAGCACTTCCTCGAGTTTGATGTAGTAACGTTTGTCGAGCAAATACTTCAACCTGTCGTACGACTCTTTTGTGACTAGAGCTTTATGGCCAAGCCCCTGATGTTTTTTTAAGATGCGTTTTCCGAGTAATTTCCTCAAAAGGTAAGTATCGATTTTTAGCTCTGCTTTAATTTTATTGAGGGTAACGGCATCGCTATTGCGATTATCTGTCAGTTTAGGACGGCCAGTACGCATGGGTAAATGACTAACGGTGGCTCTTTCGACGGCGTTTAAATCAAGTTTACGGATGTCCTCTCTACGAAAGAGGTAAATTTTGCTCCCATCAACAGAAGGCCCTGCTAATGCTTTTATTCCATATGCGATTACTTTCAAGCAAAAAGCGGTGGGTCTTAAACTCGCATTATTGGCAAGCTCGGGGCCAATAATATATTTTTTATCAAAATCAATCATATCCTGTCTTCGAATAAGGATTTTATTAGTGTTTCCCATCGCTTTAGTTGAGGGAAGAAATTCTGTATCAAGAAGATTACTAATATGATGTTTTGAATGTTTAAACGTGTCAGCCGCTTCCTGAATGGACATAAAATCTTCGGTGTATTGAGAAAGTTCAGCGGACATTTTTACCGAGCTGAGTCTCAGACCTGTTAAGCCTTGTTCAACATCAAACGATGTTATGACATTTCTTCCATTGAGTAGGTCTGATACAAGATTTGACAGCGGCAGATGATAATTGGGATTTTTTACCACTTCATTGATACAAAGACTTTTGTGGCTTGGCTCTTTTTTTATGAACGATAGCTGCTGCAATAACGTGTAGACATCAGCAAGCTTAATCATTTTTTTACCCGTCGGCGAAGTCCTGTGATGAGCAAGAATATTCTTTTCAAAAAACTGTGAAAGCTGACCCGTTGATATATTGAGTATGCCGGCTGTCTCTGTAGCAGAGAGATTAATCCGTGGAAGTGAAAGTGAATTCAAAATAGGCATGGGAAGGGCCTGGCCCAATAATTTTTCACCGAGTTGCTTAGTCTTTTGGTTGAGACAGGCCAAGAGAGGGAAGAGCTTTATCCGGTTAGGTAATTTACTTTGATTTATACGATTTAAAATCTCATCTAAAAAGGGGTCTTCATCACTTAACGCTTTGATGCTCAGTGTGACCAATTTCGTGTGAGTGACTTTTTTCCCGATCACTCGGTAAATTTGCTCAAGACAGAAGTATATTGATTCAACTTCTGTAATTTTTTGCTGAGCACCACTTTTAAGCCACGCCGTGAGTTTGATCTGACTGGCTATTTCCTCATCGGAGAGGTTAATGTGACGCATAGCGCCATCGCAGTCACATCCTAATGGCGTTGTCTCATTCCAGGAAAAGGGCTTTTGGCAATGAAGACATTGCGAAGCTAATCTTGTTTTGTGCTGGGTACAAGCCGTGACTAGACCATAATCCCAAAGGTAGGGTGAATATCCGGTTTCTTCCACGCATTGAGAACATACATATCGTTCAGCAATCCGTAAAAGGGATCTATCGATATGAACTTTACGAAAACGAATGGTCGGTTTCTCATGGCGAGTTGGCCTATAAACAAAATCAGTCTCAATGTTTCCATAAACGGCACTATTTAACAGGCAGTCTTGGCTCGAAACAGCACTGAATAAAGACGTTTTTGTTGTTTGTGAAAGCAGAAAGTCTTTAGTGCTAAGAAAACCGTTAGCTTTTGCGGCTCGATGCAAAAGACCATAGGCGGATTCATCACGATAAGGTATACAGGTGGCGAGTAATTTCATTTATTTACTCCCCAGATGTCGAATAAATTTCTTAACGTCCTTATCGCTGAGCTCAAAAGGACTTATTGAGTTTTGATATCGAACCGGTAAAGTCAGTCCCGTTTTATGAAAGCCCTCACCGATATTTTCAAACGTAAGCGATGTCTGCTCAGCTTTAAATGCTTTTCTAGACGCTTCAATCATCAATGTAGAGATATTTTCCAGATTACCGTCGGTTGTTAAATAAAGCCGTGCGAGCTCGGATTGACTTGGGGTAAAGACCGATGAAAATTCCAGAATTTCTTCAATATCTGAAAGTAATTTTCGGATATACATTTCAAATTCTGAATCCGGGTTATCAAGATCAAATCGCATGTAATGCAGTCTCATTCGCATTTTAAAACGTGTTTTGAGCTCTGGGTCCGCATCTACGATAGCTTCAGAATTTTCAGTTCCGGCCAAAAAAATGGCTGCTTTGGTCTCGTTAACCAAGCTTTTGAGCCACTTCATCACTTTAGTAAGGCCTGTCCCTGTGACAATGTCGTGAATTTCATCCAGAAGAACTATGTTGGTTTCACACGTTGTAAAAAGCTCTTTTAACTGTCTTAGCATTTGATGTTCAGTAGCACGATTTGGGACTTCTTGATCAAATTCTTCTAATATGCGACCAGTGACAGATTTTGGTGTCGACATATTGGCGATACTTACATAGATGCAGGGAATAATTTTTTTATGAAGATTATTTTTGGTTACAACTTTGGAAGGTAAATTGGTTTTAACAAAGTTACATAACGTTGTTTTACCAACGCCAGTAGGACCTGAGATCACTCCGCAAATGGGCTTATAAGTAATGGGTATTTTCCCCATATTCATAGACCGCTGCGTTTTAACTGACGTGTAAGCAGTTTTAATTGTCTCCAGTGCATCTGCCAAAGAAGAATGCTTTATATTCAGTTCGCGGATTTGATTTACCTTGAAATCAATTTCACTATTATTCATCGCCTTCTCCCCATGTCATATTTTCAAAGCTGCCAGTAATATCGTTGCTTGGTTTTTTAGCAGCAGTGGGGATAAGTGCTGGAGCAGGCGTTACATCAATAGTTTGTTGGGCAGCCGATTTACGTTTTTTGAGGTTTTCGCTGTGCCTTTGTTTACGTAGTGAAGCATTGTCTTTGATCCGTTTACGAAGTTTTCTGTTAGCACGAGATTTTTCTTCAGCTCCCAGCTCCTTCAGTCTTTGTTCCTGCTCTTCTTTCTTCAGTTTGATTGCTTCACGCTCACGCATATAATCGTACATCGTGAGATCCTTGGTACGTTCCGGCTCTGTCGAAACAGCTTTAATTAATGGTGCCTTCGGATCCAGAGGATTTTCGACATAAACATGACTGAGATTACTGTTATCGATATACACATGGACATTAGTTGTTCGCTTGAGAAGCTTTAAAGTCTGTTCAATCCCACTCAGATCATGAGATTTGTAGGTGAGATGGTGAAACCGCACGGTGCCTTTATTGATGGAAAGATGTTTAACATCTCGAAGCTGCGTATTGATTTCTTGAGGTGTTACTTCATTGACAAACCCTTTGATATCATCGATCCAGTCTTGCCAGGCCAGCAGAGGGGCTTGTTCTAATTGTGTGTGAATAGTTTGATGATAATCGTCTACAACCGATCTAAAGATCTGATTCAGATCGTCTAAAGTGTAAATGGCTTCATTCGCTGAGTCATAATCACCCCGCTGTTCTGGATTTGAAAATGTGGTGCCATCGAGGGTATGAAAACATCTTAAGTTAAATGTACGAAACACACTCTCAACAAACGGTTTAGAATTTGGCTCTTGTATACGACAGGGCTTTAAATCACAGCCAACCGACAGGACGGCAGAACGAAACGCTTTAGTTTTATAGTCACTGCCATTATCTACAATCACACTGCTAATACGCCCACCAGGCAGACCATTATCTTGTCTGAGGGCGTCTTTGAAAGTTACTAACAGCGTATCAAAACAAAATGCCCTGAGTGATAAATGAAAAGAGAGTACAGTCCGGGTGGCGCGGTCAATAAAAAGGGTTAAAAACGGACGTCCCAGCACTTCACCTGTCTCTTCATCAACAATCATACAATCAACAACATGGCCATCGGCTTCAACAAATTCAAGCGGAAAACCGGTTTCATGTTTAATTCCAGCGGCCCGAAGCATGCCTTTAGCCTTTTTTGGCCCATGACGTGAGATAAGCCGATATGAAATGTCATAGGCCATAGCTCTTCGTCTGAATGAGGCATAACTGGCTCTTTTAAAACTGGCGGGAGCATGTTGAAATTCTTCCGAGTCCATCATTTCGTCGCGAAAAATCTGGTATGTTTCTTTTAGGGTTTCTCCGTTTCGCTTAAAATAGTTTTCCTTTAAAACTTTAGAAATGATTTTCTCTTGTTGTTTAGAGAACTGATGCTTCCGATTGCCTTTGGCTTTGTGGTTTGGGGCAAGGGCATTCACATTGTAACCAGCCTCGGTATAACGCTTATAGGTACGAGCAAAATTTGAAGCTGACATGACTTTTACATTGTATTTTTGACCATATTTATCTAACAGTGGTTTGATCTTGGTTTGTGAGCATGGCGTGTCAGTATGGCTCTCTACAAAACGAATTAACTTAAATACACTATTGCGCTTGGCAATATCTCTTTTGCTGAGACCTACATAAGAGTCCTGATAATCTTTATTCTCATGAATAAAGTCTTTTGATTCCATCATTTCCAAAAAAGCTTCGAATTTGACTTTATGCTCGCGGCCACCCGCGACAGAAGTAAATCTGACCAATCTGCCGGACACATAACCAACGGTAAATTTATCCCCTTGAAAAGTGAATTCATGACCTATTGCCGGCAGGTTGCTGATTGAGGCAAAATTCATACATCACCTCCAACCAAGCTTACATAAGCATTTTTTAAGGAATGTGGGGCTAAATTGCTGGTCAGTAACCCCCGAGAAATAAGTTGAATAATGACAACTGACTCAAAACCTAGCGACTCTACAAAACGACGGACCTCTGAAAGCCTTGCCGTTTTAATGTTATGTTTCTGTAACGCTTGATAACACGCCTGAATCGTCTTTGGATTGACGGTTTTGCCCCGCATCAGGTGATAGAGAAAACTTTGAGTTTTTAAAACGCTTTTGTGAATGTCATTTTCTGTAAAAATTTCAAAGTCCACCCCATGTTGGGCACAGTAGTGAGTTACCTCTTCAAACTTTTCTTTATATTTTGATGATTCTGCTTCAGATTGTCGTTTTGCTTCTCTGATTTTATAAAGCCCCGATTCACATTTGACAATAAAATCAGGAGTGTATGAAAAGTCGTCGAATTTCAGCTTAAAAGGTTGTGGTCTGTAGCTTTGAACGTTTTTTTCAAACTCCATGCTCATGCAAAGTTGTTTTTCTAAATCAGATTCACAGGCAATGTTGGCCTGATTTTTAATACTGTGCATGAACCACACGTTTTTACACATTTCACCATGAGTAAATTTACGAACCCCTTGATAAATGCCAAATTTTCGGCGGCGTGCATATGCTTCTTCAATTAACTGCTTTAATTCATTTTTCACCATGTATATCTCCACTAGAGACGTATCATGTTAACTGGAATTGACTATTTTGTCAATCCCTGTAAGCTCTATATAGAATCCAGCATAAACTAAATTAGATATGGATAAACCGTTATGAATGAAAAAAATTTAGAAGAATTAGGTGAAATCACGTCAGGACGAGGGTTTAAGGAGGGGGTAAAAGTTGAGAAGGATGGGATATCTGTGGTGTCAATGGCGGACGTTGGCAATGAAGTTGATAAGATCCATTGGGAAAATGTCAAAAAAGCCAATATTCCATTACGCACACATAAATTACTTCAAAATAATGACATTTTGTTTTTAGCAAAGGGTAAGCAAAATAAAGCAATAGCAATTGATGGATTAAAAGATAAAGCGGTCGCCACACATCAGTTTTTTGTAATACATCCCAAGAAAGAAATCGATAGTCATTTTGTGGCAAAGGGGTTAAATGGAGAATATGCACAGAATTATTTTGTTCAAAACGCCAGAGGCGAAACGAAAAGGCATATTACGAAAACCGATCTGGGTAATTTAAAAGTATTTGTCCCCCCTGTTGAACAGCAGCGGATGTTGGTTCAAATCATGGACGGTTTAGAAGACAGGATGAGACATATACAATTTTGTCGATCTCAACTCCTGAAGGCCTTCGATTTAGTTTTTGAAGGAAAACTAGACGGATCTGAGCAAATTCTTACTCAACTGATGAGTGTCGATAATAATGAATTCATAATTCAAACGGAGCAACTTTATGCATTGCTCAAGCTTATGAAACTTGAATCGGCCGATAAAGCTGAAAATAAACGAAACTCAAATCGTATCTGAGAATTAAGTACATGCATCTATCTGGGAAAATAATGAATTATGGAAGATCTAAATTAATCTGGCTTTGGCAATGCTTAAGCATCGAAACATGGGGGCTTGCAAGAGATAATATTTGTTGAACATTTGCATAAAATATAGTGAAAATTAATGGCTGACTTGATACTAGCATTAGATCTAGAGGGAGTCCTCATCACAAACGCAGTGAGTCAATTCCCTCGACCTGGTCTAATGCGATTTATAGAGGAGTGCGAAGCTCTCTTTGGCAGAGAAAATATATGTATTTTCACTACTGTAGATGAAACTCGTTTCAGAGAGGTTGCTACCAGGTTAGTGCAAGATAATTTTGCACCGCAATGGTTTTCCTCAATTCGTTACATTGAGTGGGTTGGTGAGCATAAAGATTTACGATTTGTCGATGATGACATCAGCAAAGTCATTATTGTCGATGACTACCCGCCATATATAAAATCAAGTCAGAAGCATCGGCTTATTAAAATCAATCAATATCTTGATCCATATACTCATGAAGCACCAGATTTGTCTGATACCGAGTTTGAACGGGTACTCGAACTCCTCAAGCAGAAAATTATGTCGTAAATTTTAAATTAAAGTGATGAATGACTGCTAATATCACTGCCTGTCCCAGAATAATGACGCGATATCAACTTCCAGTTTCATCTGATTTTATTTTTAGATAAATTTCCTCACGGTGGATAGAAACATCATCCGGCGCCTCAATGCCAATACGCACCTGATTGCCTTTCACGTCAAGTACGATGATGTTTATATCATCACCGATAACAAGCGATTCACCCACACGACGAGGAGCCTGTCCTGATTTCTGTGT
>NZ_DFLS01000008.1:0-144875 GCF_002375415.1 Methylophaga sp. UBA3613
AGGCAAAATCCCTAGGACCCCTTATTGGTAAGAATTGCGTTCTAGTTGAGGGGCCATCAGACGTAGTTTATCTTCAAGTTATGTCGCAGGCACTTCAGTCTAGAAATAGAGAATATTTGGATCCGCGATGGGCTATTTGCCCTACAGGTGGGCTGGATAAGGTCTCATCATTTGCCTCGTTATTTGCCGGTAACAACCTCAACATAGTTGCTCTGTGTGATTACGGGAAGGGAGACAAGTCAAAGATAGAACGATTGCGGCAGAGTCAAATACTGACGACGGAGAAGGTCCTCACAGCAGCTGATTTTACCGATAAATCCGAAAGCGACATCGAGGATCTTTTCGCTCCAGGGTTCTATTGCAACCTTGTCAATTTAGCCCTTAACTTAAACAAGAAACAACAAATCTCGCCAAAGTCTGTCGCTGATGCAGAACCAAATACTGAGCGTCTAGTCAAGCAGGTAGAAGCAGCGTGTCGAACACTGCCTCCAGAAACCCCTGAGTTCGGACACTTTATTCCTGCAGATTGGTTACTACGACATCCAGACCTTCTTGATGGTGATACACCAGAGATTAATGAATCTTTGGATCGTTTTGAAGCTGCTTTCAAGGCGATCAACCAATTCTTGAGTTAGGTCAGGTGTTACCCCGATTCTACGGACGGTTTAAAAACGGCTACAAACTTAACATCGTGCCTTTGGCTCTATTTCATAAGCGCACATGCTGCAAAGGACAAATTAATGGATATGGAAGATTTGCCCCCCCGAATTACACCCGCACACTTTATGCCTTTTAAAGATCAGAATTTAGCAGATGAATTCCACCGTCGCTTGATAGAGTGGATAAATGATTTTCACCGATCGTTAGATGATAAGCATGAGGTTGGAGCTAGGTTGGTCAACTTCGGCCAGTCTGTAACATTCCATATTGAAGATATTGGGTACTGGAATCCTTCGCTAATTTCATTCAAAGGAAAGAACGAGAATGGAGAACCTGTAGAGCTAGTTCAGCATATTTCTCAGATCAGTATTTTGCTTATAGCTTTGAAGAGAGAGAATATAGAACAGCCCAAAAGACCTATTGGTTTCATGAGTTGGGAAGAATACGACGAAACGAAGTCATAACAAGCCAATACAGTCCTACGCTAACACTTCGGCTAATGAAACAGTGCGTCATATAGGCAAATCTCATTTAAGCGTTACCCAGTCTGGATTTAGCTCTTAATAATTTAACTCAGGCCGTGTACTTAGATATTTTCATATTGACTAGTTTCTCATCACGTCTAGACATCTGATTTAAGCCAATCAGGACAGAGTTCCAACCAACCATGTTGTTTATTTTGAATAGTTTTCTGACCTTAATTCCAACCTAAACATTAAGTATGGTGAATTATATATATGGAGTTATAAAGCATGATTTCCAACCCTGTTTTGCAAATAGCCAATTAATTGAAGCATTTGACCAGCATTTCCCACAGTTAAAACAAATGGTTTGTTTTGATACTGAATTTCATCAGAATCTGCCAACAGTTGCCAAATTACTCCCCATTCCCCGTCAGTATTATGAAAAAGGTATTTATCGATACGGATTTCATGGCCTGTCATACCGATATTTAATGCAGGTGTTACAACAGCAAAATGCTAAAAAAGCGAATCACGACAGGATAATTTTGGCGCATCTGGGCAATGGTGCCAGCATGACAGCTGTCACAAATGGGCAATCTATTGATACCACAATGGCGATGACGCCAGCAGCGGGCCTGGTAATGGGGACTCGCAGTGGTGATCTTGATCCGGGTTTATTTGGTGTTCTTAACCGAAGTGAAAGCATGAATGCTGAACAGTTTGAAACAATGATTAATCAGCAATCTGGTTTGCTGGGGATTTCAACCACTACCAGTGATATGCAGCAGCTATTGGAAAAACGGTCGACTGACCCAAATGCCGAAGATGCCATAAACGTGTTTTGCTATCAGGCCAGAAAGCAGATTGGTGCTTATGCTGCTGCTTTAGGCGGTTTGGATACCTTGGTATTTTCTGGAGGGATTGGTGAAAACGTAGCGGAAATCCGGACACAGATTTGTCAGCAACTGGCATTTATCGGCATTGAACTGAATAACGAATTAAATCAGCAAAATGCTCTGTGCATTTCAACATCACAAAGCAAAGTTACTGTCTGGATCATCCCGACAAACGAGGAATTAATGATTGCGCAATCGATGTGCGATCTATTGAACCTGAATCATTAAGGGGAAAAGCAAAATGACATTTGAACCATCAAATACATTACAACCACTGGATCAGGACTTACTGGATAAAATGCATGCCTACTGGCGCGCCGCAAATTATTTGTCAGTGGGACAAATATATCTGTATGACAACCCATTGTTAAAACAACTTCTTCAGGCAAAACACATCAAACCACGGCTGTTGGGACATTGGGGCACCACACCCGGACTCAACTTTATATATGTGCATTTAAACCGGGTTATCAAAAAACGTGATCTTAATATGATCTACATTGCTGGGCCTGGTCATGGTGGACCGGCGTTGGTTGCTAATACCTATCTGGAAGGTACTTATAGTGAAACCTATCCGGACATATCCGAGGATGAAGCCGGCTTAAAACGTTTGTTCAAACAATTTTCCTTTCCGGGTGGCGTACCCAGTCATGTTGCTCCGGAAACCCCGGGCTCAATTCATGAAGGTGGAGAATTGGGTTATGCCTTATCTCATGCCTATGGTGCGGCATTTGATAACCCAGATTTAGTTGTGGCCTGTGTGGTCGGTGATGGTGAAGCGGAAACGGGTGCGTTAGCCACCAGCTGGCATTCCAATAAATTTTTGAACCCTGAACATGATGGTGCGGTATTACCGATATTGCATCTCAATGGTTACAAAATTGCCAGTCCGACAGTGCTGGCACGTATCCCCAATGATGAGCTGGAAGCCTTGTTTTATGGTTACGGTTATACGCCTTATTTTGTCGAAGGCGATGATCCAAAGCAGATGCATCAACTGATGGCGGCAACATTGGATAAAGCCATGGAACAAATCCGTCATATCCAGAATGATGCGCGTGAACATGGTGTACATTTACGTCCCCGCTGGCCAATGATTATTTTACGTTCGCCAAAAGGTTGGACAGGTCCAGAAGAAGTCGATGGCAAAAAAACCGAAGGCACATTCCGCTCTCATCAGGTGCCCATGGGCGATATGGATAAGGAAGGACATGTCGAAATCCTTAATAAATGGCTGAAAAGCTATAAGCCGGAAGAGCTATTTGATGATGGCGGCAAGCTCAAAGCGGAACTGGCAGCCTTGGCGCCTGAGGGTGATCGACGGATGGGCGCAAATCCACATGCAAATGGTGGCCAGCTACTGCAGGATCTAGCTTTACCAGATTTTCGTGACTATGCCATAGAAGTCAAAAAGCCCGGAGGCACGAAAGGCGAAGCTACCAGGGTAATGGGTAAATTTCTGCGCGATGTGATGCAACAGAATCTTGATGCCAAGAACTTCCGCTTGTTCAGTCCCGATGAAAATAACTCCAATCGTTGGCAGGATGTGCTTGATGTCACTGGCAGAACCTGGATGGGGGAAATGATTCCGGGTGATGAGAAACTGTCCAAAGATGGCAGAGTGATGGAAATGCTCAGTGAGCATCAGTGTCAGGGCTGGCTGGAAGGTTATTTATTGACAGGGCGACATGGCTTTTTCTCCTGTTATGAAGCGTTTATTCATATCATCGACTCGATGTTCAATCAGCATGCCAAATGGCTGAAAATCTGTAATCAGATCCCATGGCGTAAACCTGTTGCCTCATTAAACTATCTATTGTCATCACATGTATGGCGTCAGGATCACAATGGCTTTTCGCATCAGGATCCCGGCTTTATTGATCATGTAGTGAATAAAAAAGCCGAAGTGGTACGTGTGTATCTGCCGCCTGATGCCAATACACTGTTATCCGTTACTGATCACTGCCTGCGCAGTCGTAACTATGTAAACGTGGTTGTGGCCGGTAAACAATCTTCTCCACAATGGCTGGATATGGAGTCGGCAGTAAAACATTGCACCGCTGGTGTAGGTGTCTGGCAATGGGCCAGTAATGATAATGGCAACGAACCGGATCTGGTGATGGCTTGTTGTGGTGATGTACCGACGATGGAAACACTGGCTGCAGTAAAATTACTGAATATGTTTTTACCGGAGCTGAAAGTCAGGGTGATTAATGTGGTGGATCTGATGAAATTACAATCACCCAGTGAACATCCTCATGGTCTTGAAGAAGATGAATTTGATGCATTATTTACTAAAGATAAACCGGTTATTTTTGCCTACCATGGTTATCCAATGCTGATTCACCGGTTAACTTATCGCCGCACCAATCATAAAAATCTGCATGTCCATGGCTTCAAAGAGGAGGGGACCACCACCACGCCATTTGATATGGCAGTTATTAATGGTCTGGATCGTTTTCACCTACTGGAAAATGCCGTCAAACATTTAACAGAGCTGCCCGATGATAAAGTGTCAGAAATCGAGTTATTTATTCAACAGAAGCTCGCAGAACATGATGACTATATTCGGGAGCATGGACAGGATTTACCGGAGATCCGTGATTGGCAATGGAATGGTTAGATTGGGTTTTACAGTTTGCCCCTCCAGTGTTGGAGGGGCATCAGGACTGGCCTCAGCTGTTATTGATGTAACTGATCGGCAGCAAATAATGTGTTTTCGAGCAATGTAGCCACAGTCATAGGACCGACACCACCCGGAACAGGTGTAATCCAGGCTGCTTTTTCGCTGGCTTTATCAAACTCAACGTCGCCTGTTAACTTCCCGTTTTCCAGTCGGTTAATACCCACATCAATCACTACGGCATCTTCGCGGATCCAGTCACCCGGAATAAAGTTGGGTTTGCCTACCGCGACAACCAACACTTCTGCACGACGAACATGGGATTCCAAATCTTTTGTCATACGATGACAAACGGTAGTCGTGCATCCAGCCAGTAACAGTTCAAGTCCCATTGGACGACCCACTATATTGGAAGCCCCAACGACTACTGCTTCTTTACCTCTAAGATCAATTCCAACAGATTGCATCATGGTAATCACACCTTTCGGTGTGCATGGACGTAAAAGTGGATTACGTTGAGCCAAGCGACCGATGTTATAAGGATGAAAACCATCCACATCTTTGTGCGGTGCAATATGTTCAATAATGACATCAGTATTGAAATGTGCTGGCAAAGGCAGTTGCACCAGAATGCCATCAATCTCATCGTCTTCATTCAGCTGTGTAATCAGGTCTAGCAGTTCTTGTTCTGTAGTGGTTTCAGGTAAATCAAATGATTCGGACTTGAAGCCCACCTCTTCACAACTACGACGCTTGCTACCCACATAGACTTGGGACGCCGGATTGTCGCCAATCAGGACTACAGCAAGTCCAGGCCGGCGTTTTCCGGTAGCGAGACGCATTTGGGTTGCTGCTTTGATTTTCTGTTTTAGCTCGGCAGCAATTGTTTTTCCGTCGATGATTTGAGCAGTCATTCTGTGGGTTCCGGCCTTTCAAAAGCGGCTATGATCGCACGTTGCGTTAGCCACGGCAAAAAATATAAATGTGCTGTTGACTCGCTATCGGCATCAGCGTATTATTTCGCCTTCTTCGAGGATGTCTGTCCTTGGATAAGTCGGGGCATAGCGCAGTCTGGTAGCGCATCTGGTTTGGGACCAGAGGGTCGGGAGTTCGAATCTCTCTGCCCCGACCACTTTATTGACTGCTTAATTATCCTCACTTAGTTATTAATGCGCCCGTAGCTCATCTGGATAGAGCATCGGCCTTCTAAGCCGAGGGTAGCAGGTTCGAGTCCTGCCGGGCGTACCATCTCTCTCTATTTCAAAATCTGCGACAAACTTTCAAGTTGATTTTTAGCCCTTGTCGGTGCTAACTTTCACGTGACCAAGGACGGCATATCTGAATTTCTCAAATTGAAAAGTGAACTCAGCAACGTGAATAAAAATACCCTGCTCGTAACTGGCGGTGCCGGTTTTATCGGCTCTGCATTGATTCGTCAATTAATTACCGAAACCGACATCACCGTTATTAACATCGATAAACTGACCTATGCTGGCAATCTCGAATCACTAACCGAGATTGATGCTTCGCCAAACTATTATTTTGAACAAGCTGATATCTGTGATGCTGAGGCAATGGATAGAATATTCACCCAATATAAACCCAGTGCCATGATGCATCTTGCTGCCGAATCGCATGTTGATCGTTCGATAGATGGCCCCGCAGATTTTGTGCAAACCAATGTGGTTGGTACATATATTTTGCTTGAGGCGGCCAGAAAATACTGGAAATCATTATCCGCTGATGATGCCGGGAAGTTCCGCTTTCATCATATTTCAACTGATGAAGTCTATGGCACATTAGGCGAAACGGGTCTGTTTACTGAAACAACTCCTTACCAGCCCAATTCACCATACTCTGCCACCAAAGCTGGCAGTGACCATTTGGTTCGTGCCTGGCACCATACATATGGTTTGCCAGTGTTAATGACTAACTGTTCCAATAACTACGGGCCGTATCAGTTCCCCGAAAAATTGATTCCAGTAGTAATTAACAATGCGCTTGCTGGTAAACCATTGCCTATTTACGGTAAAGGCGAAAATATCCGTGATTGGTTATATGTAGATGATCATGCAAGAGCCTTAAGACTGGTGCTGGCGGAAGGCAAGTTATGCGAAAGCTATAATGTCGGAGGTTTTAATGAACATACCAATCTGGAAGTGGTACAACTGATTTGTCAGATTCTGGATGAACTATTGCCTGATTCACCCCATCGGCCACATAAAAATTTAATCGAATTTGTTACGGATCGTCCTGGTCATGATGCGCGTTATGCCATTGATGCCAGCAAAATTGAACGGGAACTGGGCTGGAAACCTCAGGAAACATTTGCCACGGGGTTACGTAAAACAGTGCAGTGGTATCTGGATAATCGCCAATGGTGTGAAAACGTGATGGATGGTAGTTATCAGCAACAAAGACTTGGACTGGGAGATAATAAATGAGTCGTAAGGGAATCGTACTGGCAGGGGGAAGCGGCACACGGTTATATCCAGTAACCCAATCCATCTGTAAACAACTGCTGCCGGTGTATGACAAACCGATGATTTATTATCCGCTGGCCACCATGATGCTGGCTGGTATGCGGGACATCTGTATTATTTCCACCCCTCAAGACACGCCACGCCTTGAACAGTTACTCGGAGATGGCAGTAAGTGGGGTTTGAATCTACAGTATATTGTTCAGGATAAACCGGAAGGTATAGCCCAGGCTTTTACTCTTGGCGCTGATTTTATCGGAGATGATGATTGCGCTTTAGTACTGGGTGATAATGTCTATTACGGTCATGATTTGGCCGATATGATGCGAGATGCTGATAACAATAAAGAAGGTGCGACCGTTTTTGCCTACCCGGTGAGTGACCCTGAACGTTATGGCGTCGTAGCGTTTGACGAAAACGGTAAAGCATTAAGTATCGAAGAAAAACCGACTAAACCTAAATCGCGCTATGCCATCACAGGTTTATACTTTTATGATAATCAGGTCGTTGAGATTGCCCGCAATCTCAAACCTTCCGCTCGTGGTGAACTTGAGATTACTGATGTGAATCAGGCTTATCTGGATAACGGCAAGCTTAATGTACAGGTAATGGGCCGTGGTATGGCCTGGCTGGATACCGGAACCCATGATTCCTTATTGGATGCTTCAATGTTCATTCAAACCCTTGAGCAACGGCAGGGGTTAAAAGTGATGTGTCCCGAAGAGATTGCCTACCGCATGGGGTATATTGATGCTGAACAACTGGAACAATTGGCACAGCCATTATTGAAAAGTGGTTATGGTAAATATTTGTTAAATATCATAAATGAGACAATTTACTAATGTTAGTCACCGAGACCAATATTCCTGACGTTAAATTACTGACACCCAAAAAGTTTGGTGATGAACGCGGTTTTTTTCTGGAAAGTTATAACAAAAAAACCTTTCAGGATTTACTCGGTTTGGATATTGATTTTGTGCAGGATAATCACTCGCGTTCAGCGAAAGGCGTGTTACGTGGTTTGCATTATCAAATCAAGCAACCACAAGGAAAATTGGTTCGGGTAACAGCAGGAAAAGTGTTTGATGTAGCCGTTGATATGCGTCGTGATTCACCGACATATGGTCAATGGACCGGAGCGGTTTTAACTGCTGAGGGTCAGGAACAGTTCTGGGTGCCCGCCGGGTTTGCCCATGGTTTTCTGGTGTTAAGCGACAGTGCCGATTTTCTCTATAAAACAACCGATTATTACGCACCTGAATATGAAAGAACGGTAGCCTGGGATGATGCTGATCTGGCAATTGACTGGCCGTTAGAGGACATAACACCGGTTTTGTCTACTAAAGATCAACAAGGTACCCCGTTTAAACTGGCTGAGGCCTTTTAAGTGAAAATATTACTGATTGGCGGACAGGGACAGGTTGGTTTTCAATTACAGCGTAGTCTTGCCTGCCTGGGCGAATTACACACTACGACAAGACAATCACTGGATTTGGCGGATATAACCGCAATTCGTGAGACGATTCATGCTGTTCAGCCGGATCTGATTGTAAATGCTGCGGCCTATACTGCAGTAGATAAAGCCGAACAGGAAACTAAATTAGCCCAAAAAATTAATGCTATTGCCCCGGCTGTGATGGCTGAAGAAGCCAACAATTTATCGGTTCCCATGGTGCATTTTTCAACGGATTATGTGTTTGACGGCAGTAAGGCTTCGCCCTGGGTAGAGACCGATGCTACCGGTCCATTAAGCCATTATGGTCTGACAAAACTGGAAGGGGAGCAGGCAATTGTTGCCACTGGATGTGATCATCTGATTTTCAGGACCAGCTGGGTATATGATCGGCGAGGTCATAACTTTTTGAATACAATGTTAAGACTGGCTGAAGAACGTGAGCAATTGAATATTGTAGATGATCAGATTGGTACTCCAACGTGGAGTAGACATATTGCTGATGTCACTGCTCAAGCATTGGCTCAGGCACATAATGATGATGCATTTTGGAAGCAAAATAGTGGTGTTTATCATTTAAGCGCAGCAGGTCAAACCAGTTGGAAAGGATTTGCCGAGGCTATCTTTCAGATAGCAGAAGCTGATGGTCGACGTGTTCCAGAAGTAACCGGCATACCCACGGCAGAATATCCTACCCCTGCCAAGCGACCATTAAATTCCTGCATGGATAATACAAAATTAAAACGCCATTTTGGTCTGCAGTTACCTGATTGGCAGGTAAGCTTACAATGGGTTTTACAGTCATAAATACTCAGTTCAGATTTGCCAGTACGAAAAATCGAGGAAAAGGTCAGTGATACAAACCACGTATAACAAATTAATGCAGTGGTTTTTAAGCCGTCCGCGAACCACTAAACGCATACTGAGTATTTTCATCGACTACATCGTGGTGATGCTGGTGTTATGGATGGCATTTTCGTTGCGACTTAGTACGCTGTATCAACCGCCAGTTTCCCAGTTATGGTTATTTTTTCTCGCGCCATTTATTGCGATACCGATTTTTATTAAATTGGGATTATATCGGGCAATTGTTCGATATATTGGTCTTGATGCCCTGTGGACAATTTTTAAGGCAATTGGCCTGTTTACCGTCATTTTTGCCACTGTTGTCGTATTATCTGGACCATATGCCGGCTTAGTACCCAGAACAATTTATATTATCAATGCGCTATTACTATTTTTGGCAGTAGGTGGACTGCGTTTATATGCACGCTGGTTGTTTATCACCACAACCCGCAGTCCATTGGCAGAGTTGGATAACAAACGATATATTCCTCCCGTTTTAATATATGGGGCCGGACGAGCAGGGGCTCAACTGTCAGCATTATTGAAAATGGGACGGCAATTACGTCCAGTTGCGTTTATTGATGATGACCCTACGCTGTATCGCCAGCAAATTAACGGGTTGACTGTATATCGTCCTCGTGATCTGGTGAAACTGATTGATAAATTTCATGTACGTGATGTGCTATTGGCCATGCCATCAGCTTCCAGAAGTCGGCGAAGTGAAATTCTGCGTTCTCTCGAGGAATTACCCGTACATATCCGTACCTTGCCAGATCTTACCGATATCGCCGAAGGTAAATTGGAAGTTTCAGATATTCAGGAAGTGGATATTGCAGATTTACTGGGTAGAGAAGCCGTTGCCCCTGATCCGCAATTATTAACAGCGAATATCACCGGTAAATGCGTCATGGTCACCGGTGCCGGTGGTTCGATTGGCTCCGAGTTAACACGGCAAATCATCAAACTCAAACCCAGCCGATTGTTATTGTTCGAAATCAGTGAATTTGCGTTATATCAAATCGAACAGGAGCTCTGTAATTTGGAGAGCGGAGTAGAAGTAATTGCTTTACTGGGCTCGGTTGTTGATCGGATTCGTTTGACATCAATCTGTCAGCATTTTGCGGTACAAACTATTTACCATGCCGCAGCGTATAAACATGTGCCAATGGTTGAAAAAAATGTGGGTGAAGGAATCCGTAACAATGTTTTCGGTACATTACATTGTGCCCAGGCCGCCATTGCGGCAAACGTTGAAACATTTGTGTTGATTTCTACGGACAAAGCTGTCAGACCTACCAATACCATGGGAGCCAGCAAACGGATGGCCGAGCTGGTTTTGCAGGCTTTGGCAGAAACCTCTATTACCCGATTTACAATGGTAAGATTTGGTAATGTACTGGGTTCATCCGGTTCAGTTGTGCCATTATTTCGTGAACAGATAGCCAAGGGTGGCCCTGTTACGGTTACGGATTCGCAAATCATTCGCTATTTTATGACCATTCCCGAAGCTGCCGAACTGGTAATACAAGCTGGTGCAATGGGGCAGGGAGGTGATGTGTTTGTGTTGGATATGGGGTCAGCAGTAAAAATTGTTGATCTGGCAACACGAATGATTCATCTCAGTGGCTTTACGGTTAAGAATTCTGAAAATCCCAACGGTGATATTGAAATTACCTTTACCGGCCTGCGTCCTGGCGAAAAGTTATTTGAAGAGCTGCTAATTGGTGAAAATGTCAGCCAAACGGCACACCAGAAAATTATGCGAGCCGAAGAGCGGGTGATTGCCTGGCAGGATTTACAGTTAATTCTGACTGATTTACAGCATGCTGTCAGCGTTGCAGATTATGAGCAGGTCCGGGTACTGCTCAGCAAATATGTAGATGGATTTATGCCCCAATGCGGGATTGAGGACTGGCTGAGCAATAAAGCGGTTATCAATCAGTAATATCCACGAGTTTTATAACTTTTAAGAGACGTATTATGGAAAAAACACTCAATATTGCAGTTGCTGGAACAGGTTATGTTGGCTTATCACTGGCCGTTTTGCTGGCTCAGCATCATCATGTAACTGCTTTGGACATCGTCCCTGAAAAAGTTGATCTGATTAACGCTAAAAAATCACCCATTGTTGATAAAGAAATCGAAGATTTTCTGGCCAATAAACCGCTCAATCTAAATGCCACAACGGATAAGCAAAAAGCTTATGAAAAAGCTGATTTTGTCATTATTGCTACGCCAACTGATTACGATACGGTAACGAATACCTTTAATACCAATTCAGTTGAAGCGGTTATTCAGGATGTGCTGGCGATAAATCCATCAGCTGTTATGGTAATAAAATCAACTATTCCGGTGGGTTACACTCAAACTGTTCGAGCCAAATTTAGCACAGATAAAATTTTCTTTTCGCCTGAGTTTTTACGCGAAGGTAAAGCGTTATATGACAATCTATATCCTTCACGCATTGTCGTAGGGGAACAGAGCGATCGTGCACGTTTGTTTGCTGATTTACTGTTGCAAGGCGCAGTTAAGAAAGATGTGCCCGTGTTATTTACTGATCCTACCGAAGCCGAAGCGATCAAATTATTTTCCAATACCTATCTGGCGATGCGGGTCGCGTATTTTAATGAACTCGACAGTTATGCTGAAACACATAACCTGAACAGCCGACAAATCATTGAAGGGGTTGGTTTGGATCCTCGCATTGGAGATCACTACAATAATCCTTCGTTTGGTTATGGTGGGTACTGCCTGCCAAAAGATACCAGACAACTGTTGGCCAATTATGACACTGTGCCCAATAGCTTGATTAGGGCTATTGTGGATGCCAATACCACCCGCAAAGACTTTATTGCCGAACAGATTATTAAGAAAAATCCTCTAGTTGTGGGCATTTATCGACTGGTCATGAAACAGGGGTCAGATAACTTCAGAGCTTCAGCTATACAAGGCATTATGAAACGTATTAAGGCAAAGGGTATAGAAGTTATCGTTTATGAACCGGTGTTGGAAGAAGCCGAGTTTTTCCGTTCAAAAGTAGTCAATGACTTGGCAGCATTCAAACAACAATCTTCTCTTATTATTGCCAATCGCATTACTGATGATATTCAGGATGTAAAAGAAAAGATTTATACCCGCGATTTATTTGGCCAGGATTAATCCCTTTTGTCTGAAAGACTCAACAGCTAATACGTTTTATTGATGATAGAAGAGCATTATTTATAAGGTTGCTGATGTATAATCCTTTTTTGCTTATTTGGAGGACAGCAATCAGTGTGTGGAATAGTCGGTGGTATTGCTGAGCGAAATGTAGCGCCAATCTTGATGGAAGGGCTACGCCGGCTGGAGTATCGAGGCTACGACTCTTCCGGTGTTGCGCTTATGGATGCTGACGCCAATATTCATCGGGTTCGTTCGCTTGGTAAAATTAAGCAGCTTGAAGCCAAGATCGATGGCGAAAACAGCAGTTTTTCCGGTCAAATGGGCATCGCCCATACTCGCTGGGCCACTCATGGGATCCCCTCCGAAAATAATGCCCATCCCCATATATGCAATCACCGTGTTGCTGTTGTCCACAATGGCATCATTGAAAACTATCAGGTTTTAAAACAGCTACAGACAAACCAGGGGTATCGTTTCACCTCTGAAACCGATACAGAAGTGGTCGCCCACTCCATTTATCAATATTTATACGGTGATGCTTCTCCAACTGCCAGCCGCAATAATCTTTCCCTGTTTGACGCCGTGGTGGAAGCTATTAAAGATTTTGAAGGGGCTTATGCGCTTGGTGTTATTGCCACCGATGAGCCGAATACCCTCATAGCTGCCCGCAAAGGCAGCCCATTAGTGATTGGAATTGGGATCGGTGAGCATTTTATTGCTTCTGATGTATCTGCCTTACTACCCGTTACCCAGAACTTCATTTTTCTGGAAGATGGCGATGTTGCTAAACTGACACGCGAGAGCATTGAAATTTACAGCTCCGTAACCGGTGAGAAAGTTGACCGCCCGATCAAACAATCTTCGCTAAATATCACTGCGGTAGAGCTGGGCGAGCATCGTCATTACATGCACAAAGAGATCTTCGAACAGCCACAAGCTGTAATTGACACTCTTGAGGGACGAGTAACGCAGGAACAGGTGCTGGTTTCTACTTTTGGTCCCGGCGCCGAATCCATTTTCAAAAGTATTGAACGGCTGCATATTATTGCCTGCGGTACCAGTTATCATGCGGGCATGGTGGCAAAATACTGGGCTGAAGATATTGTTCGTCTTCCTTGCCAAGTTGAAGTGGCCAGTGAGTTTCGTTATCGAAATCCAGTCATCGAAGATAACACGCTTTTTGTCACCATCAGCCAGTCGGGCGAAACGGCCGACACCTTGGCTGCATTACAGCAAATTAAAGCCTATGCTGTAGATTGTCCTGATTCCTACGCGGTAAAAAATATTCAAACTTTATCCATTTGCAATGTGGCAGAAAGCAGTCTGACCCGTGAAGCTGATCTTTGTTATCTCACCCATGCCGGCCCGGAAATCGGTGTTGCTTCCACCAAGTCTTTTACCACACAGTTAGTGGCACTAGCCTTATTGCTCACCTGTATTGGCAAAGTCAAAAAACGTATTACACGAGAACGTGAGAAACACATTACTCAAGGCCTGCAAAAATTACCCAATCTGATCCAGAATGCGTTGATGCATGAACAGGAGATTCAGGATATTGCTCAGGCTTTTGCAGATAAACAGCATGCACTCTTTTTGGGTCGAGGTACGATGTATCCAATAGCGTTGGAAGGGGCTTTAAAACTTAAAGAAATAAGCTACATTCATGCTGAAGCTTATCCTGCAGGTGAGCTTAAACATGGTCCGTTGGCACTAATTGATGAAAATATGCCGGTAATCGCTATTGCTCCTCTGGACGATTTGCTGGAAAAGCTCAAATCCAATCTTCATGAAGTAAAAGCCCGTGGTGGTCAGATGATTGTGTTTGAAGATGAGCGTTCAGATATCAGTTCTGAGTCGGGTTTTAAGGTTATTAAAGCGACCACGAATGTAGGCCGCATTACCGCCCCGATAACCTACAACATCTTGCTGCAGCTGTTAAGTTACCACGTTGCTTTAATAAAAGGCACAGATGTTGATCAACCACGTAATCTAGCGAAGTCTGTTACTGTCGAATAAATTAATCTAGTAAACAAATAAAAAATAAGCAGAGATTTAAATGGAAAAAGTTGCATTAATAACTGGTATCACTGGTCAGGATGGTGCTTATCTAGCGGAGCTGTTGTTAGAAAAAGGCTACATTGTGCACGGCATAAAGCGACGAGCTTCGTTGTTTAATACTGACCGCGTTGATCATCTGTATCAGGATCCTCATGTCGATAATAAAAATTTCATTCTGCACTATGGTGACTTGACTGATTCAACTAATTTGATTCGTATTATCCAGCAAGTTCAGCCCGATGAAATCTATAATCTGGCCGCAATGAGTCATGTTGCGGTCAGTTTTGAAACCCCGGAATACACAGCGAATGCCGATGGTATTGGCACGCTGCGAATTCTTGAAGCGATTCGAATATTGGGGCTCGAAAAGAAAACCAAATTTTATCAGGCTTCCACTTCTGAGCTATACGGGTTAGTACAGGAAACCCCTCAGAAAGAAACGACACCTTTCTATCCACGTAGTCCTTACGCAGTTGCCAAATTGTATGGTTATTGGATCACAGTAAACTATCGCGAAGCGTATGGCATCTATGCCTGTAATGGCATCTTGTTTAATCATGAAAGTCCAATCCGGGGAGAAACCTTTGTCACCCGAAAAATCACTCGCGCATTAGCCCGTATCAAGCTTGGATTACAGGATTGCTTGTATCTGGGAAACCTTGATGCGTTACGCGACTGGGGACACGCCAAAGATTATGTTGAGATGCAATGGTTAATGTTACAACAAGATAAGCCAGAAGATTTTGTAATTGCTACAGGCGTGCAATACAGCGTTCGTGATTTCGTCAATACCGCAGCGAAAGAACTGGGTATTTCTATTCGCTGGGAAGGGGAAGGCATTGATGAAAAGGGCTATGACGCTGAAGGAAAATCTATTGTTCAGGTTGACCCGCGTTATTTCCGTCCAACAGAGGTCGAAACTTTATTAGGCGACCCATCTAAAGCAAAAGAAAAACTTGGCTGGACACCTAAAATTAGTTTTGAAGAATTAGTAGCAGAGATGGTACTTGAAGATTATAAATCTGCCCAACGTGACGAATTAGTCAAAAAACATGGTTTTACCGCATATGACTACCATGAATAATTCAGACAAAATCTATGTTGCTGGTCATCGTGGTTTAGTCGGTTCAGCACTTGTTCGAAACCTTGAGGATAAGGGGTACAGTAATATACTCAAAAGAACCCATACCGAATTAGATTTAACTGATGAAAAAGCAGTAGCAGAATTCTTCAAGACTGAAAAACCAGACTATGTGTTTCTTGCTGCAGCAAAAGTAGGTGGTATCCACGCTAACAATACTTATCCAGCTGAATTTATTCGAGACAACTTAGCCATTCAGAATAATGTAATACATCATGCGTACCTAAATAATGTAAAGCGCTTACTGTTCTTGGGATCGAGCTGCATTTATCCTAAAAATGCACCGCAGCCATTGAAAGAAGAATATTTATTAACAGGACCTCTTGAAGAAACCAATCGACCTTATGCATTGGCAAAAATTGCCGGCATTGAGATGTGCTGGAGTTATAATCGCCAATATGGAACGCAATATCTTGCAGCCATGCCAACCAATCTTTATGGGCCTGGCGATAATTATGATTTAAATAATTCACATGTTTTACCGGCGCTTATCCGTAAATTTCATTTGGCTAAATTGGCTGGCGAAGGCGATGAAAACGCAATCCTGCAAGATGAACAAAAATATGGAAAATTGCCTGAACCTTACAGAACAGAAATATTAACAGCTTGTGAAAAACAACAAACTCCAGCAGTTATGATTTGGGGGACAGGCACACCAAAGCGTGAGTTTATGCACAATGAGGATATGGCTGATGCCTGTGTACACTTGATGAATCTTGATGATAAACAGTATCAGCCGTTATTAGGTACCAACCGTAATGATGGTGTAGCACCTGTTGTAAATATAGGTGTGGGTGAAGACATAACGATTAAAAAATTAGCAGAAATGATCAAAGAAACTATTGGATTTAAAGGTGAGATTGAGTTTGATGTTTCTAAACCCGATGGTACTTTGCGGAAGCTTTTAAGTGTTGATCTTGCAAAGGAGCTAGGCTGCCAGTGCGGGACGAGTTTGCATCAAGGTGTTACTGATGCTTACTCCAAATATTAATACTTAATCAAATTTAAAAGTATAAATTTTTTGAAACTCTTCAATCTCAATTTAATACCTGCCCACACAATCAATTTCTTGTGCAAAAAAAGTAATCTTGATGCCTAGTTTATTTAGCAATGCATCATGGGGGGCTTTCTCAGCTGGGATAAGACTCATATTCGGTATGGCAAACCTATTCCTAGCGATCAAGATTGTGGGAGCGGCCTTTTATGGTTATTTTGCTCTGATGCTTGCGGTATCAGCTATTTACCTGACCTTTGTAAATAGTATTCACACAATTGTAGTGACACATGCTGCAGATTTGAAAATACAAAAAGACTCAAATCAACATCTGTTAAAGCTATTTTCTGCAGTATGGTTATTTACTGTGTTTGCAAGCTTTTTCTTCATGCTATTAGTCATCCTTTTTGGCTCTGATTTTATTGAAAGCTTTGTATATTTTGGAAATGATATAGAGCTTATTAATGATTTGAACAGAGCGTTGTTATTTGTTCTTATTCTTTTAATTTCGCAAATGGTGAATGCGGCAAATATTGCAGTAATCGAAAGTCTTGGGCGTTTTGATTTGGCTGCAAGAACACAAATGTTTGGTCCCATATTAGCTTTTCTAATTTTTTTGTTTGTATTTTTTGAGGCTGAACAGCTAACTATTTCCAGTATGGTACTAATCTTTGTTTCAGGATTACTACTTGATACTTACTTTTCAACATATTTTCGAATAAAAATGGGGTTTGTATCAGCGTATTTACCACAAAAAAACATAGTGAAAATATTGCCAAATTTAATGAAAGAAGGTCTGTCGCTGCAAGGTTCAAGGCTTGTAGTGGTATTCGTCGATCCGTTGAATAAATACTTGTTAAATATATTTGTAGGCTCTGCAAGTGTTACCGTTTATGAAGTGGTAATGAAGGTTATAACAGGTATACAAGGTTTATTTGGAGGCGCTTTTCGTACATTCCTTCAACTTACTAATGAAATGCGGCTTAATTCAGGACAAGAATATATAAAATCTCTACGTTTTGGTTTGATTCCAGCATCTTTAATGCATGCAATTGCCGGTGTACTTATAGTTTTTCTTACCCACTTCTGGCTTAATGAAGATACGGAAAATCTACCAGAACTCTTATTCTTAATGATTCCAGCTAGTATGGTGATAATTTTCATTGCGCCTTTGTATTTTGCCTTAATTGGCATGCGCGACCTAGCGTTTATATTTAGAATGAACCTAACATTAGCAATATTTAATATTATTGGATCTATTGTGTTTATCCCTATTATAGGTGTCATGGGATGTGCTGTCGGATTTACGGCCGCAATAATTTACAATGCTGTTATGGAATACCTAAGATACCTCAAAAAGGTCGGTACTATTCCTGAGCTGAATCAAGAGATGAGGGCTCTTATCCCGAGACTTTTATTAACATTATTTTTAAGCACACTATCACTAATTTCTTACATTCAATTTAGAGATGATTTGATGCTTGTAATTACCCAAAGCATAATTCTGCTGTTTCTTTTGATATTACTTTTTAGAGAGCCTTTGACAACGAAAATGCTAAAAAAAATAGCATCATCGTTGACTACTAAATTAACTTGATTCCAAACCAGGAAATAAAATTGATTAATAAACAAAAAATTGTGACTAATTTAGTCAAGCTTTATCGAAAATTGCCTTATAAGCTCATGAGCGGATTATTGAAAAACTCCTATTACAAATTTCTTAGATCTGACATTCAAAATAGAACTGTAATAAAAAATGTTGATGGAATCAACTACGAGCTAGATTTAACAGAAGTCATAGATTCCGCAATTTACTTTAATCAAAGTAGGGAACCGGATACTACTAAAGCACTTAAGCTCCTTTGTAAGCCTGGAATGATTGTCATTGATATTGGGGCAAACGTAGGAAGTCACACTTTACCTCTTGCAAATTCAGTGGGTGACAAAGGTAAAGTCTATGCAATTGAGCCAGTGCCATGGGCGCTAGATAAACTCAGAAAAAATTTGGCATTAAATCATTTCTCAAATGTCCTGATACATCCAATTGCGCTAAGTGATTACACGGATGAAAATGCGGAGTTTTCATTAAGAGCTAGCTTCAAAACAACATCCGAAAATCCGGTTAATGAAAATGGTGGTCTTAGTGAAAGTTGGTGGAGTGCATGCGAAAAGGTCAGTGTCAAAGTCGATACGTTGGATAACTTTATCGTAAAAGAAAACATTCCACATGTGGATGTGATTAAGCTTGATGTTGATGGTTTTGAGGTAAAAGTTCTTAAGGGTGCTGAAAGAATACTGCAGAGTTTTAAGCCAATCATTTTGATGGAGCTCGCTCCAAGTTGGCTTAAAGAAAAAGGAGATAGTATTGAAGAACTTTTATCTTACTTAATAAAATGTGGTTACAAATTTTATGATGAGACAACCTTTTTGGAAGTTCCAGAAATCCTAAATAGTGTAAGCAAAATAAAATCCGACTCAGGTATTAATGTGATTGCTTCTGCAACAGAACTAAAAAAATAATATCATGAAAGTTTCAAATGACTTTGTTTACCAATTCTGTCCCTTTTGCGGAAACGAAATAATTGAAAAAGTTGGTGAAATTGAATATGGGAAACCTGTATTGTTTTCGTCAAACACTATTGAACTTCTCTATCCAGCCTTTTTGATGAAATGTAAACATTGTAGGTCTGGTTTTACTCAATATGCTGTCCAAAATATAGATTTGATTGATCTTTACTCAAATTCAAATAGTGGTAATCGATGGTCAAATGCAGTGTTGGAAAAAAATAAATCATCAGAGATTATTAACGTACTTTATTCGTATATTTCAAGAAACTCCAAGATTGTCGATGTAGGTTGTAATACCGGTGAGCTTTTAGATTTTGCAAAAGCCTTAGGTGCAAAAACAATTGGAATCGAACTTTCTAAAAAAAGCAGAGAAACCTTAAAGCAAAAGGAGCATGAAAGTTATGAGAGTCTGGAGCATCTTGATAATCAATCAATAGATGTAATTACTGCATTTGATTTGATTGAGCACTTACATTATCCAAATGAATTTATAAATTTGTGTAGAAAAAAATTGAAAGATTCAGGTAGCCTCATACTTTTGACTGGTAATATAAATTCAATATCTGCTGTTATATCTGGTTCTAAATGGTGGTATTGCAGTTATCCGGAGCACATATCATTTGTTTCAAAAAAATATCTATCAAATATTGAAGGCTTTAAGCTTGACTTAGCTCTTCCAACATATGCCTCTAAATCATACAGGCGGAATTTCCTAAGAATAATCATTAGCTTGTTGATTAAATATCCTTTTGGAAAATATCGTGGTTTACCTTCTATGGGACCAGATCATTTCCTTTACGTACTTACAAAAACATAATTTATCGAAATTTAACTAATGGAAAAATATGGATTGCCTTGTTTGTCAACATGCTGAAACTATAGAAAAACACCTGCTTTATGATGATCGGTATGGTCATAAGGGATTATTTGAGCTTTTGCAATGTAAAAACTGTGAGCATCAATTCTTAAAAACTGCTCCGAAAATCAATGAGCTTGGGGATTTGTACACAGATTTCTATCCTAGAAAATCATTTAATCCCGATAACTTCAGAGCATACAAGGCAGGTGGGAAATTATACAACTGGCTTGTCGGTGGCAGAGCGTCTGCATGTCAGTCTGTTGAACCAAACTCTAAAGTTTTGGATATCGGCTGTGGCTATGGTGAAACGTTAGCGTACCTTCAAAATGAAAAGTCATGTGACGTTTACGGAGTCGATGCTGACCGTAATGTTGAGATCATTGCAGAAAAGTATGGTTTTAAAATTCACGTGGGTATATTTGACTCATCCCTTTACGCATCTAATTTCTTTGATTTTGTGACAATGAATCAGGTCATAGAGCATGTTCCAGATATACATGAAACTTTCAACATGATATCCGAGGTGCTCAAACCTGGGGGAAGATGCGTGCTGAGTACACCTAATGCCAATGGATGGGGAAGTCGGCTGTTTAGAAAAAAATGGCTGAATTGGCATACACCTTACCATCAACATTTTTTGTCAATTGACTCGGTGCATCTTTTAGGTGAAAGGTATGGTTTTACTGTTGAGAGTATTGAAACTATAACTCGTTCTGAATGGTTTATGTATCAATTACTTCATGTAATCCACTATCCAAAACAAGGTGTACCATCAGCATTTTGGGCTTCTTTTGCTGTTAAATCTACCCGTAGTAAGAAGTTTCTACAGAGGGTTATTCTCGCAACTTGGTTCTTGTGTATTCCTCAGTTGATTACACGTCTCTTTGATTCAATTGGTATTGGCGATAATTACCTTATTATTTTGAAAAAGAAGCAGCTGTGAAAAATTATCTAAAAACCTATCCAAAAATCACTGTAATAACCCCAAGCTTTAATCAAGCCGAATTTCTTGAGCGGACGATTAAATCCGTTTTGGATCAAAACTATCCTAATTTAGAATACATCATTATGGATGGTGGCTCTACTGATGGTAGTGTTGAAATTATTCAGAAGTATGAGAAATACCTCAAGTTTTGGGCTAGTGAAAAGGATAATGGGCAATCTCACGCAATTAATAAGGGATTGAAAATTGCAACGGGAGAATGGGTTTCCTGGCAGAACTCAGATGATATTTACTACCCTGGTGCATTCAAATCTGCTGCAGTGGCCGCTCAAACGCATCCAGAAGTCGGACTTATTATAGGGGACGTGAACCTTATTGATGAAAAGGATAGGTTGATTAGGGATATGCATTACGTAACGCCAACTTACGAGGCAATGGTGGCCGAGGGTATGGTTCTCTCCAATCAAGCCGCATTCTGGCGCAGGGATATGCATGATGCGTTAGGTATGATGGATGAGTCTTTGCATTTGGGATTTGATTTTGACTGGTTTTTACGATTAACAAAACACACAAAGGCAATTAGTGTTAACCAATGCCTTGGTGCTTTTAGAATACATGGTTTGGCAAAAACACAGAAAATGCCGGTTCAGAACTTAGAAATTCACCATATGATTCGTTCACGCCATCACGCTTTTATGCCTGAATGGAAAAAAAAGTTTTATAAAATAAAACGTTTCCTGCAGTTAGTTGCTCGTGGGGATTTAAAATATGTAACTCGTGGTATTTTGCATCGCCTTAAAGGTGGCGGTAATGTTTATTAGACTTTTATATTGCAACTTCCACTCATGAATGCATACGCTCCAATAGTCTTGTTTGTTTACAACCGACCAGAACATACTCTTAGAACTGTAACTTCGTTATTAAAAAATCCTGAAGCCGCAAGGTCTGATTTATTTGTTTTTTCGGATGCAGCTAAGGACAAAAGTGCTGAAGAAGCCGTTAAGCAAGTAAGAGAATACATTCGTCAAATTTCCGGTTTTAAAGCCGTCACGGTTAATGAGCGGGAAAGTAACTGGGGCCTGGCAAATTCTGTCATTGATGGTGTAACCCGCATATGTAATGAATTCGGCAAGGTTGTTGTCTTGGAAGATGATTTGCATGTTTCACCGCATTTTCTGGCATATATGAACGCAGGATTGGAGAGATATGTGCACGATGAACAAGTCATGCAGATATCTGGTTATATGTTTCCTGTCGAAATTCAAATAAAAGAAGATGCTTTGTTTCTGCCTATGACAACCTCTTGGGGCTGGGCAACATGGCAAAGCTCATGGGAAAAATTTGATAAAACAGCCAGTGGTTATAAAACTATTAAAAATGATCCTGATCTAAAAAAGCAGTTTGATTTGGATGGACGCTATCCATACTTTAAAATGCTAGAAGCACAAAAAAAAGATAAGGTTGATTCATGGGCAATACGTTGGTACTTGAGTGTTTTTAAAGAAAAAGGACTGGTGTTATACCCTAGAAAAAGTTTAGTGGAAAACTCAGGGTTTGATGGTAGTGGTGTAAATTGCGTTGCTACTGGTTTTGATGATACGCCTATAGATACTAAATTTGAGGTAAAAACGTTTCCTGCTAATAGTGTGACATCTCCCTTTTTTAGTGAACTTATTGAAAAGCTTCCCAAGCCAAAATTCAGTATTAAAGCGTTTCTAAGTCGATTAATAAAGCTCTTCTAAGGTATAAAAATGCGAAAGTTTATAAAAAAAATATATCATTCAACTTGCAGTTGGATGTATCCAATGTTTGGAAAAAAACCTTGGAAACTAGGCTACGTTCCGTACAAATTTTCAAATATTAGGAGGGCCATCCTTGATCCTCATCTGGATATAACAAAATTACCTATTGGATACGGCTTTAGGCTTGATGAAAGGATTGTTGAATATCTGTGGTTTTTCCAGTCATTGCCAAATTCAGAAGGAAGAATCCTTGATGCTGGCTCGATTCTCAACTATTCGTTTCTTCTCGATCACCATAAACTTCAGAATAAGAATCTATTTATATCAACTTTGGCACCAGAGCAAGATGCTTTCTGGAATAAAGGGATTTCATACATCTATGAAGATTTAAGAAACACTTGCTTTAGAAATGATTATTTTGATTGGATCACCAGTCTTTCGACAGTAGAACATATAGGACTGGATAATACGATGTTGTATACCAGTGATGAAGCAAAGCGTGAGAGTGATGGAGAGGGTTATCTTGCTGCAATAAAAGAGTTTCATCGAATTCTCAAACCAGGTGGAAAATTGTTCCTCAGCGTACCATTCGGTGAGCATAAAGTGCGTGGCTGGTTTCAGATATTTAATGGTGAAATGGTGGATAGTATCAAGACAACTTTTTCTCCTACGGAAATAAAAGAAAACTATTTTCAGTACCAAGGAAGCGGTTGGGTAAATTCTTCACGAGAACTTGCCAGTAATGCTACTTATTTTGATATCCACACCGAGAAAGATTACGGCAATGACTATGCTGCCGCTTCACGTGCAATCGTATGTTTAGAACTTACAAAATAGCTTTTAAAGCGTTTATCAGAAAGCTTCTACAGTTTAGAGGATTCACTGGAGCAGCCAGTGCTGTGCTTTACCCTTCTGCAAAAATTATTAACATACCAGGAAAATCAGAATTAATTTCAATTAGTTCAAATAGTCATATTCTGGGTGAACTTTTGGTGTTTGCTCATGGAGGAAAAATTGTTGTTGGAAAGGATTGTTATGTGGGAGAAGGTTCTAAGATTTGGTCGGCTGGCCATATCACCATCGGTAACAGAGTATTGATTTCACACAATGTCAATATTTTTGATAGTCATACTCACCCAATACGCGCCTCAGAAAGGCATGAGCAGTTCATGAATATTGCAAGTGTTGGTCATCCATCTTCAATAGACCTTAATGAGTCTCCAATTTTGATAGCTGATGATGTTTGGATTGGTGCAATGGCAACCATTTTAAAGGGTGTAACCGTTGGCGAAGGTGCTATCGTCGGGGCTGCGGCTGTGGTGACTAAAGATGTGCCACCATGGACTATTGTTGCTGGCAACCCAGCCAAAATAATCAGAGAGTTAGGACCCGATGAACGATAAAAACTTTGTCTCCTGGGAGGCTGCAGTTTCATGGTTAATGAATCAGCCTGATAAACAGCAATTAGTTCGGGATTGTTACTATGATCCATCCGTCCAGCAAGCTGTGGAGAGATATTATAATAGCCCGGAGTGGCAAGCTATAAGCCGGTATGTTCCAGATTCAAAAGGTTTTGCAATGGACCTTGGGGCAGGGCGTGGGATTGCCAGTTATGCTTTAGCTCGTGATGGCTGGCAGGTAGCCGCATTAGAACCAGATAGTAGTGAGCTTGTTGGTGCTGGAGCAATCAAAACTCTTGCTATGGATAATAACTTGCCTATATCTGTCTCTCAGGAATTTGGCGAGAGAATTAATTTTGAATCAAATACATTTGGGCTGGTTTTTGCCCGACAAGTTTTGCACCATGCAAATGATCTTGAACAGTTATGTGCAGAATTA
This sequence comes from Methylophaga sp. UBA3613, assembly GCF_002375415.1. NCBI lineage: Bacteria > Pseudomonadati > Pseudomonadota > Gammaproteobacteria > Thiotrichales > Piscirickettsiaceae > Methylophaga > Methylophaga sp. UBA3613. The sequence goes on from NZ_DFLS01000008.1 coordinate 24,729, forward strand.
TTTCGTGTTTTAGAGCCTGGCGGCAGTTTAATAGCTGTTAGAGACCATGTAATTTCATCAAAAAAAGATTTAGCTGCGTTTTTTGATGTGCATCCTTTACATTCATTGTATGGTGGTGAGAATGCCTACACATCTCAAGAGTATCTTGCAGCCCTGAAAAAAGCCGGGTTTGAGGTCAAACACGTTCTCCGTTCTTTCGATAGTGTTATTAATTTCGCCCCTTACACAGAAGCATCGCTGAAAGCTGAAATACAACAGAGGATCAGTAAAATACCAGTGTTTGGCAATCTATCACGCATCCTTAATATTGATATTTTTTATCGTAGTCTGCTTCGTTATCTCTCTTTTGTAGATAGGCGACCTGGCAGGTTATATTCATTTGTCTGCTTCAAGCCCGAGGAGCAGTAATGACTACAGTTTGGATTACAGGTGGGAAGGGATTTATAGGTCGTAATCTTGCCAAATTTATCGCGAAGCAAAATACAAAAGTTTACGGAATTGGACATGGGTTTTGGACGGATGATGATTATAGAGCTTGGGGCTTTAGTCATTGGCTAAATGCAGAAATAGACTTTGCAGGAATGAGTCAGCTGGTTGCTGATTTTGGAAAACCAGATGTTGTTTTTCATCTCGCTGGTGGTTCAGCTGTTGGCCCATCAATACAAAATCCTTACGAAGATTTTCAACGAACAGTAGATACAACGGCTCGTCTTTTGGAATGGGTAAGACAGAATTCTCCGGCGAGTCGAGTAATAGGTGTATCTAGCGCCGCGGTATATGGTTCGGCCTTCAATGGCCCCATTAGTGAAGGTGATAACGGTAAGCCCTTTTCTCCCTATGGTTTCCATAAATGGATGCTTGAATCACTTTTCAGTTCTTATCGTGATAGCTTTGGTTTAGATGTTACTGTTACCAGATTCTTTTCTGTTTATGGACCGGGGTTGGAGAAACAGCTCTTGTGGGATATATGCCAAAAAATTGAAAAGTCTAAATCAACTGATATAACGTTAAATGGGACTGGAAACGAAATTCGTGATTGGTTACATATTTCCGATGCAACGCAGTTACTTTGGTTATTGGTGCATAAATCATCAAATGAATTTACTGTGGTCAATGGCGGGACAGGGATCGGAACCTCCATAGCTGAAATCGCTTCTATGGTTTGTGAGCAATGGGGACAAAATCATAAGGTTAAGTTCAATGGCATTTCTCGTAAAGGTGACCCTAAAAGTTTAGTTGGTGATATTTCGCTTGCAAATGAATTGGGTTTCTCGCCCAGGATATCATTACAGCAAGGCATATCTGAAGTAGTGGCCTGGTACAAAGCGAGAAAATTGACTTGAAACATCGTGTAGCATTTACGCTAATAGGTGGGAACGCGTGGATGGGGGGGTTGAACTATCAAGTAAATCTGCTCAGCGCATTGCTAGAATTCGAAAACCAGCGAGTCGAACCGATTTTATTTCTTGGTGATGATGTTGCAATAGATGTGCTTGAGAGATTTAATGCAGTTGATGGGCTGAAAATTGTTCATTCTCAGGTGTTCAATCGTTCCCAAAAAAAACGGCGTCTTTTGAAAGCCATTGTGACTGGTTGTGATGCTGGTGCACTGGCAGTATTTAAGATGCATAAGATCAATGTGGTCTTTGAGGCCGCTGATTTTTATGGGTGGCGCTTTAATATACCAACAATTGCATGGATTCCAGATTTACAACATCGCATGCTTAGGCATTATTTTGGTTTCTTTGCATTCTGGAAAAGAGAGATTGGTTTTCGCATGCAAGTATATGCGAAACGTCATATTATGCTTAGTAGTAACGATGCAGCAAAAGATTTCCAACGATTTTACAAATTATCCGATGAGCGACTACATGTGGTTAATTTTAGTGTGCCAGTTCGCCCTGTAAAGTTTGATGTTGAAGCTTTATTAGCAAAATATAATCTACCCAGACATTTTTTCTATTTACCCAACCAGTTCTGGCAGCATAAAAATCATGAGTGTGTAATAAAAGCCCTTGGTATTGCTAAACGTGAGGGTAAAGATATTGTCGTTGCGGTATCTGGTAACCATGAAGATTCACGTGATCCAGATTATTTTCCAAAATTGTTATCACTTATTGCTGCAGAATCAGTCGAGGAAAATTTTCGTCTTTTAGGCATGATTCCTTATGATGATGTTCAGGCTTTAATGTTGAGTGCAGCGGCTCTTATTAATCCATCACGATTTGAAGGCTGGAGTACAACTGTTGAGGAAGCCAAATCTCTTGGAGTCGAAATGCTTTTATCGGATATAAATGTTCATCGTGAACAAGCAGAACAAAATGCCCTTTTTTTTGCACAGGATAAGCCATCACAGTTAGCAAAAAAAATGAGCGGATTGCCAAGTATTTCGATTGATGAGCGTATTGGAAACTTGAAAGGAGCTGCTGAAAGATCTGAATTATTTATGTCACGCTTTGCAGATAAATTTACAACTGTAATTGAGGCTTCTGCAAAAAAAATATGAAAATATCAATAATCACAGTCTGCTTCAATAGTGCTAAAACAATATCTGACACAATTCATTCTGTAGCCAGTCAAGATTATCCTAATATTGAACATATTGTCGTTGATGGTGGTTCTACTGATGGGACATTGACCATTATTGCTAATGCACCTAGTGTCACACGTTTTGTATCTGAACCAGATAAAGGTATCTATGATGCAATGAATAAAGGGATCGCTATGGCAACAGGTGATGTTATCGGCACTTTGAATGCTGATGATTTTTATGCAACGCCTTCAGCGATTGATACAGTGGCAAAGTCTTTCCTAGACACTCAGATAGATGCTTGCTTTGCTGATCTTGTTTATGTCGATACGAATGATACCAGCCAGATTATAAGATATTGGAAGTCTAATCCCTTCCAGCCGGGAGCCTTCAAATTGGGTTGGATGCCAGCACACCCGACTTTTTTTGTTAGAAGCAGCATATATAAAAAATATGGTGTATTTGATTTACGTTATCAGCTTGCTGCAGATATGCAGCTATTATTTCGACTATTAGAAAAACATAAAATTAATACAGTTTATTTACCAAACGTATTAATAAAAATGCGAATGGGCGGCGCAACAAACAAAAGTATTAAAAATATTTTAGAACAAAATAAAGAAATTCTCAGCGTTTTAGATGACTATTATGAACATAATAGTCGTTTAAAATTCTTTTTTAACAAACTCGTTGACAGGGTTAAGCAATTTTTTCTAAGGCCAAAAAAACTTTAATGTTATGTAATCAAGATTATATGGAATTACCAAAAGTAACTGTCTTAATGGCAACTTTTAATGGAATACGCTGGGTCAAAGAACAAATCGAAAGTATTAAGTTACAAAAGTCTGTTCATGTTAATTTAGTTATTTCTGATGATGGTTCGACGGATGGAACCTATGAATGGTTAGAAGAACTGGCAAGCACTAATGAAAACATTGAGTTACATTTCAATAACAGTTCTACTCGAGGAGCTGCCGGAAACTTCTATCACTTAATTGAAAACATTAAAATGGATAGTGCTGACTATATAGCACTTGCCGATCAAGACGATATATGGTTCGAAGATAAATTAAATAATCAAATTCAATCTCTAAAGTTAACATCTTCTGATGGAGTCTCTTCGGATGTCATAGCATTTTGGCCTGATGGAAAAAAAGAACGGATCATTAAGTCTGATGAAATGAAAAAGTTTGATTTTTTATTTGAATCGGCTGGTCCTGGATGCAGCTATATATTTACACCCGGCCTATTTACGCTTATAAAAAATTCGCTTGAAAATTTAAAGAAAGAAGATAGGCCAGATCTGCATGATTGGTTTATTTATGCAGTTGCCAGAGCAAATAAAAAAAACTGGACAATTGACCCAGTCCCCTCACTTAAATATCGCCAACATGAGAACAACGTGATGGGGGTAAACCGGGGGTGGCAGGCAAAGTTGAATAGATTGTCAAAAATAAACGACGGTTGGTATCGACAGGAAGTTATCAAAATTTCTCGTATCGTAGAGAAAATTACATCAGATGAAGAAGTCTTAAATGTATGCCGTATTGTTAGTTCAGATACTTTTGCAAATCGACTAAAACTAATGGCGTTACTTCCTGAAGCACGAAGAGCCAAAATGGATAGAGTAATGCTCTACTGTGCTTGTGGTTTATTTCTGTTTTAGCACTGTATGTTGACTCGACTTAACCAAAACTCTATTTGGAGTTTTGCCGGAGGAGCTATACCAGCTTTAGCTGCTTTGGCATCAATTCCAGTTTTTATTTATTTGCTAGGTGTTGAAAGATTTGCGATCTTATCACTATTACTTTCATTAAACCTATTCTTCTTTGTATACGATTTTGGCTTAGCTCGTGCAATGCACTTTTTTGTGCCAAAAGATAAATATCAATGCCCTCAACAAGTAAAAATACTTACAAGTACTAGCCTTGCTATAGCATTTGTAATTGGAAGTGCTACATCATTATTTATATTTTTACTTAGCCCTTATTTAGTTGACTATTGGTTACATGTATCAAAAGCAGAAACTAAAGAAATTATCCTTGCCTTTCAGATTGCAGGTTTTGGAGTCCTGCCCTCAGTAATGATGAGCGTATTAAGGGGAAGATTTGAGGGTGCTGGTGCATTCAAAGAGGCGAATTTAGCAAAAATATTCTCTGGTACAAGTTTATTTTTGCTTCCAATATTAGTTTCGTTTAACCAAGACTCAATTGTTTTGTTAGCTTGTGCTATTACTTTTTCACGTTATCTCTCATTTGTAATATATATAAAATTAACAAGAATAATAAACTTCAAAAGTTGGGTTCATGTAGACCTTTCTTTAGTATCCAAAATCAAAAATTATGCATTTTGGGCTGCTATATCGGGTTTTTTTTCAACGGCATTTATTTATGCCGATAGATTTTTTGTTGCGGGTTTCGTATCACAAGCTGAGTTATCGGTATATATTGCTAGCCAGGATATCATGAGTAGATATCTTATTATTCCATGGTCTATAGCGATTGTTCTTACGCCATACTTTGCCTCTGAGAAGTTCTCTTCAATTGATTTTAAGAACATCCATTTCACTTCTTTGAAAAAAATTACAATTCTTACATTATTATTTGCACTTGCAGTAGTGAGTATAATTTATGGCATATTGCCATTTTTGCTTAATGTTGAATTTCTCGGTTTAGTAAGTAATATCTCTTTAATATTGCTTCTAGGTGTTGTTTTTGCCTCTATTGCACAGCTCCCACTTGTATTTTTATACGCACAGGGGAAAGCAAAGCTTTTGAGTTTAATTTTCATGAGTGAAGGAATTTTATACCTTATTTTCGCTCCATTTATATACGGAAAATTTGGTGTGTATGGGGCCGCAGCAGTTTGGTCAACACGATTATTTATAGAAATGACAATGTTGTATTTAGTTGCTCATAGGATGATGCGAAATTGATAAATTATAATTTTTTTTCAGAGATTAGATTTAAATATATATTATTTTTCATATTAGGATTAATAGCGGTTTACTTATGTCAATCAGCTTCAAAGGACTGGAGTAATTATCAGTGGCTGTTTTCTATTGATAATCAAAAGAGTTGGACACAAATGCTTTCCGAGTTCTCTATATTTAAAGAGCCAGCATATTTTGTCTTATCAAAGCTTGGTGGGGAAGTAATTGGTTTCTCATTATTCATGGGGATTGTGACTATAATAACATTGGTCATTAAATTAAATTATTTGTCTAAAATAGTGGATTCTGTCCCTGCAGCATGTTTTTTTTATTTTTGTTTATATTTTTTCCTTTTTGATACAACAGTTCTTCGCGTGGCTTATGCAACAGCATTGGTTATTCCGGCATTTTATTTTTTGCAGCATAAACGCATCTCGTTAAGTTTTTTACTGGTTGGACTAGCAAGTCAAATTCATCTGACCACTATTGCTTTCATGATTATTTATCCATTGTATTGGGTTAGACAGTTAAATTTTGTGGTGCTAGGGATTTTTATACTTTCCCCAATATTGATTTGGATTGACTTTTCAGCTTTTGACTGGCTAATAAGATTTTCTATGATTTTTACTGATAAATACCAATTTTATGCACGCCCTGAATTACTTCAGCAGCAAAATTCAACGGGTTTGTATTTTTATTTTATAGGCTTTTATTATTTGCTTGTTGCAGGTATTTATTTTTACCTTAGGGATGAAATTTTGACAGATCCTTTTAAAAGTGTGATGGCCTCAATCGCAATGTTGGGAGTAATTATTATGTGTCTTTTACATGATAATGTTGCTGTGGGGGCACGACTAGGTGAATTATTTTTAATCAGTACAGTTTTACTACTTAGTTGGGTATATTTAAATGCTAGAGCTAAACAACAACTTTTGATTCAAATCAGCATGATTGTAGTCTTCTCAAGTTATGCTGTAGCTAGATTCTTTTACCTATTCCCAAACTTTTTTGAATGAGAAAATTGATGAGTCAAAATATAAGTTGCTTCAAAGCCTACGATATTCGAGGAAAACTAGGTGAAGAGCTTAACCCCAATGTCGCTTATCGAATTGGATATGCCTATGCTAAAAATTTAAATGCCAGACGGGTTGTGGTTGGTGGCGATATTCGGCATACCAGTGAACCATTAAAACTGGCTGTGGCTCAAGGCCTGATGGACGCCGGAGCAGAAGTTATTGATATCGGTATGGTAGGCACAGAAGAGATTTATTTTGCCTCATTTTATCTGGATGTTGATGGTGGTATTGAAGTGACGGCAAGCCATAATCCCATGGACTATAACGGCATGAAACTGGTGGGGCGTGGTGCTTTGCCGATAAGTGGTGATAGTGGCTTAAATGAAATCCGTGATTTGGCCAAACGTATTGATTCCCCTTTTAACACATCAAAAGCAGTTGTCTCTGATAAGGTTAATACTTCTGCCACTATTACATCTGAAAACACTGTTTTCAGTGGAACGAATAATGCCAATAAATACAAACAGCAATCGATACTTCAACCCTACGTTGAGCATCTGCTGAGCTATATTGATCTGGCAAAACTTAAACCGTTAAAGCTGGTTGTGAACGCGGGTAATGGTGCCGCTGGACATGTAATTGATGCTATTGAACAATACTTTAAACCCGCTAATGTGCCAGTGGAGTTTATTAAGGTGCATCATGAAGCTGACGGCAATTTTCCGAATGGTATTCCTAACCCTTTATTACCCGAAAACCGTGCAGCAACTGCTGATGCAGTCATTGCTAATAAAGCCGATATTGGTATCGCCTGGGATGGGGATTTTGATCGGTGTTTTCTGTTTGATGAAAATGGCCGCTTTATCGAAGGGTATTACATTGTCGGTTTATTGGCTGAAGCATTTTTGCTTAAGTCACCGGGTGAAAAAATCATTCATGATCCACGGTTGACATGGAACACCATCGATCAGGTTGAAGCGGCGGGTGGCAAACCTATTCAATCCAAAACTGGCCATGCTTTCATCAAAGAACGTATGCGTCTGGAAAATGCGATTTATGGTGGTGAAATGAGCGCTCACCATTATTTCAGGGATTTTGCCTATTGTGATAGCGGCATGATTCCCTGGCTGTTGGTAGCTGAATTAATCAGTGTAGCAGGCAAGCCTTTATCTGAACTGGTTAATGAGCGAATGGCGAAATACCCGTGCAGTGGTGAAATTAATTATCGGGTAGCAGATGTTAATGTCATTCTTGATAAAATTCTTCAACATTTTTCTGCTGAAAATCCATTGATTGATAAAACAGATGGAATAAGCCTCGAGTTTGACCGATGGCGATTTAACTTACGCTCATCTAATACTGAACCATTGTTACGTCTAAATGTTGAAACTCGGGCTGATGAGGCTTTGATGAAAGCCAAAGTGGCAGAAATCGAACAGATAATTCATAGCTGATGAAGGTTTTTGTAACAGGCGCAACAGGGTTTGTCGGCAAAGCCCTAATAGATTCATTGCTGGCAGATCAACATAATGTTATTGCTGCGGTTAGGAAATTAACTAAGCAATTGCCAACATCGGTAACCCAGGTCGTGATTGGCGATTTGTCGGAGTTCGCTGAGGCTGACGATAATGAGTTTGAGACCAAATTAGCGACTTTTTTATCAGTTTCTGATGTATTAGTTCACCTTGCTGGACGAGCCCATATTACAAGTGACGACCCAATTAACGATCAATCACTTTTTGATGCAGTTAACGCTTCAGCAACTTTCAAGCTGGCAAAACTAGCTTCTAAATACAATGTTAAACGGTTTTTGTTTCTTAGCTCGATTGGTGTCAATGGCAATCAAACCAGTCAGACACCATTCACAGAGCAAGATACTCCAAACCCTCAGGAACCTTATGCAGTTTCAAAATGGCGATCTGAGCAACTAATAACAAATCACCAATTTTCAAATCAGATGGAATGGGTCATCATCAGGCCTCCTTTGGTATACGGACCTGATGCGCCTGGTAACTTTGCAAGTTTACTCAAGTGGACGAAAAGGGGCGTACCGTTGCCTTTTGGTGCAGTACATAACAAACGTTCAATGATCGCCCTGGATAATTTGGCGGATTTCATTACGTTGTGTCTTGATGCGCCAGCGGCGGGAAATCAAACGTTTGTGATTGCCGATGATGAATCTGTTTCTATGAGTGAATTGCTTAAAAAAGTTGCTGCTGCCCAAGGGATGTCAGCAAAATTGATTCCCGTGCCGGTAGGATTGATGAAAAATACTGCGAAATTACTGGGTAAATCCGCTTTAGCGATTCGTTTGTTCGCAGATTTGCAGGTAGATAACAGAAAAGCCCGACATTTGCTTGGCTGGAAACCCGTTACAACAATGGATCAACAGCTTAAAAAAATGGCTAAGTTGGATAAAAATAAACGCTTTAATCGCAAATAATAAAACGAGTAATTCATGACCCGAGTTGTTATCCGTTTACTGGATATTATCTTTTCTGTTGTTGGCCTGTTGATCGGTTTGCCAATTTTATTAATTCTGATCATTATCGGTTGGTTTGATACTGGTTCCCCCATATTCAGGCAACAGCGTGTGGGCCTAAATCAAAAGCCTTTTACATTAGTCAAATTCCGCACTATGAAACAAGATACGGCGCATGTCGCCAGTCATCTGGCCTCAGCCTCTTCTATTACTCCCTTTGGTCGTTTTCTGCGACGAACCAAGCTGGATGAGTTGCCACAGTTATGGAATGTGTTGAAAGGGGAAATGAGTCTGGTTGGGCCCAGACCATGTCTTTTTAACCAGCTTGAATTAATTGAAGAGCGCGAAGCGAAAGGAGTGTTTAAAGTTAGGCCAGGCATTACTGGACTCGCTCAAATTAATAATATTGATATGTCGACACCCAAATTGCTTTCAGAAACTGATGCGCAGATGATTAAACATATAACTATCGCCAATTATCTAAATTTCATTACTCAAACAGTTTTTGGTAAGGGTAAAGGCGATAGGGTTCGTAAAGAGAAATAATCGCGGTGATCTTAATTGCATCCATCCCTCTGTGAAGATTACTGTAATCCACCCATTAATAACCGCAGTTAATAGTAGAGAGTTAACCCGGACTCAGTAAATATCTTGGTGGCACTCGACCAATTGCTGAAGTAGGCTGTTCATTATTGTATGTCCAAAGCCATTGTGTGGTGAATACTTGCGCCTGGCCTTCTCCCTGAATTAGTACCACTCCTTTGATGAGATTTGGTCAACTTTTGACCCAAAGGTGCCTAGATTTGGGGGAAAGGTCAGATTCAAAGGCGCAGGCCAAGAGTGGTCAATTGGAGGAAAGAAGTATCAGAATCTATTGAAAACGTAACCAATAGTTGTTACATAAATCACCATTAAACCTAATGTAACATATTAGAGTTACACAATAAGTGTATGATATATATATAAATATTCCTTGACATTTCTGCTCAACCCTCATTATTCTCTTTCCCAGTTGGAGTGGTTTAGGAGAATGAAGTGAAAGAAGAAGAGACGGTCGGGAAAGCCATAAAATTTGAAAATTGGGCTTTTGTCAGGTTCAGTTCGGAGTTGTCTGTTGCTGGCTTTGATGTAGAAAAAGAACAAGCCAGGGTGAGTACCCCGGTTGTTGCAGTAGATATAGAAACGCATATAGCAACGACTCAATCGGGCTCGCGATATAAACTTGGAGAAACGTCAGGTGATTTACATCGTCTGGCCAAAATTATTTTAGCCACACGATTTGCAAATCGACGCTTCACTCTTATGTTACCGGGTGAGGACGGTGGTAATACGTCAATAGGATCTGTTCTTCATCAAGCTAAAAGCCTTATTAACACTTTCCAACAAAATCCCTATCCGCGTTATCAGAGTAAAGCGAGCAAATTGTTAAGAAAGGAATTTAAAAGCACATCTAATTGTTTTCATGTTCTTTCTTTTTGTCGTCATAATTTTCTATTCATTGGCAAATCCCACGATGAATTTACGCTTTGGAATGAATTTGCTTTGCGTCATCCATGCAGTCAAGAAGTTGAAGAGATTTTCACTCAACAAAACTATCAGCGCTTCTTAGCTACTGAGAAAGCGAGTCAGCATCTCGAACGAGGTGAGCTTTCAAAAGTCGTCATCGATTCTGATTTTCCCATTATTTTTTCAAGATCACTTTGGGATGAAATGTGTCGTCTATCGACGGTAATGATGAATAAACTCGTTGATTTAACCAATCAGAAAAACGCATCCCCATTAGCATTATCCCCGCCGACCAAGGAGGCAAGGATAAGTTGGGCACTAGATAACCGGACATCTTTCCACTCCAAAAAAAGTGCTAAAGATGATCTAATCGAGACTTTCAATAGCAATTATTACCTTCTAAGCATATTGGATAGACATTATCGGGCTGTTCAGGCGATTTATGACTTAAAAGGAGAGCAGGAAAATGACTAAGAAAACACCATTTATCCGTTTATACGATAAACAAGCCTTATTAAAGCGACGTGAAACTCTCTCCAAGGATGTTGTCCAGCAGACCAAAATGATGTTTGAGCGATTACCTGAGGTCCGAATTCGGTCGCAGCTCAGTATCGAACAAATAAAAGAAATTGTGTCTCAATTACGGCGTGAATTCCCCAACTTTTCTGAAGCAACAGACTACATTAATCAACAACTCATACTCTCTGCTGCGAGCACTTCAAAAGGTAGCTATTTCTCGCCTTTATTATTGCTGGGCCCACCAGGGATAGGTAAAACGCTTTATGCAAGAGAACTGGCTAAGCTATTGGGCGTGGGATTTGAAAAAATAGATCTGTCGACAGTCACCGCCGTGATGGTGTTGTCTGGTTCATCTTCGCAATGGGGAAATTCCAAGCCCGGTATCGTTGCATCGCATCTTTTGCAAAATCACAGGGCTAATCCTGTATTAGTTCTGGATGAAATTGATAAAGCAGGTCAGAAAACGTCAAATGGGGGTGATGCTACTAATGCCTTGTTGACGCTACTTGAGCCCGAAGCGGCAAGAGAGTTTCAGGATGAGTTTGTGCAAGTGCCGATGGATGCCTCACATATTTGCGTTATCGCCACCGCCAATAACGTCAATCATATTGAAGAGCCGATTTTAAGTCGATTTAAGAAGATCACCGTCTCTGAACCAACTCCAGAGCAATTGAGACAAATTGCCCCTTATGCGCTTGATAGTTTGATCAAGCAGTCTGAAATTGAACCTATTATGACTGCGACTCTAGGTACGGATGCACTCAATGCCTTACAGCTACAACAAATAAACGTTCGTCAGTTAAATGAGATATTGCGATTAGCTATGTTTTATGGCGTGCAAGATAAGTCTCGTCAGTTAACTGAATTTCACATCACGAAAGCCGTTAAACATACACAGGGTGATAGTACAAAGCCCAAACCGAAAAAAAACCTTCATTAATCGGTCACATTTTAGCAGAGGCAATCATATGTTTAACGTTCCTCCTGGAAGCATTGTGATGACAGACTGGAATATTCTGATCATTGAGTATGAGAGCGACATTATCGAGAAGTTTTTGGGTTATGACATAAATACAGGAGAGTTTCGTTTTAGCTCTGCCATAAAAGAGTATGACCCCCATACCAATAGAGGAATCACGACAACGGGTTCTCGATATTGCTTTCTGACGCCGCCCGGAAAGCTTCACCCGAAGGCTCAGAAGATCTATGACGATTTCTGCAAAGTGAAAGAAGTGAACATCAAATTAAAATACGAGTTTTAGTCATGCATAAGACGTTAACGGATGCACTCTATTCAAAGTGTCCTATCATTTACCGCTATCGAGATGCAGCAGACACTGAAAATCGAACGTTGATGGTTTGGGGATTTCTCTGTGGCTCAGGCTGGTTCGAATTACTCATAAACCTCTCAGATTCACTCGAAAAAAATGCTCGTTTGCAACAGCAGGCTGGCGTACCAGACAGTAAACTACCAATGATCAATCAGGTGAAAGAAAAATTTGGCGGACTGAGGGTCTATATGAAAAATGGCAGCCCCGAGTTACATGCATTGATTGAAAAAGCTCAACTGGCTTCTATATCAATCTGTGAGTGTTGTGGGGATGAGGGAAAGATGGTGGTTGTGGACGGTTATGTGATGACGCGCTGTAGCAATCACATCGGTCACGTCGCTAATTAATCGTTACACGTCAAGGCATTTATGAAATTTCAACTTTTCTCGGATTTACATCTTGAGATGGGAGACTACTTCATTCCGTCTGAATCAGATGCTGATCTTATTATTCTGGCAGGGGACATTAACACCGGATTGAAAGGGCTTCAGTATGCCGTAAAGCTTATTAAAAAGTTTGATAAAGATGTCATTTATGTACCGGGTAATCATGAGTTTTATCGTTATGATATTGGGTTGCTGCGTAAGGAAATGCGGTTATTCGCACAATCTCATTCAAAGTTGCACCTGTTGGATAATGACGAGATAACATTAAATGGTGTTCGGTTTATAGGTTCTACGTTATGGACGGACTATGCGCTTGATGGACGTTTCGATAAACAGAAAACGATGGACTTTATTTCGTTTTATTTAAACGACCATAGATTTATTAAATACGGCGATAACCGTTTTACTGCACAAGATGCGTTGTTACTTCATCAGAAAGCCAAGTTATACCTGCATGAAAAGCTCAAAGAACCATTTGAGGGTAAGACGGTTGTTGTGACGCATCATGCGCCGAGCTTAATTTGTCATCACCCTGATTTTGAGATGGACGAGATGGCTGCAGCATTTATTTCAGATTGTGATGATTTACTTCAATATGCCAACGTCTGGTGCTTTGGCCATACGCATGCAAATGTGGATAGATACATTTATGGATGCAGGCTTGTGAGCAATCAAAAGGGGTACTCTCGTGAAAGGATGCCTAAACCATTCGAGTCAGACTTACTGATTAAGATTTAATTCTCTAATGATAAAGTCACTAGCAACATTTTGGGAGGGATGTTGGCAAATTCTCTCCATTGAGAGCCTTCATATTCAACCTTGTTCAAGTGAAAGCCACATACATAAATATAATCGAAAACGTAATAATTTTTGAAAAAGTCTTTTATGATCAAGTAGAACTAGTACTTACGTTAATGCGACAAAATATTTTGTCTCCAGAGCGATCATCCGAACATGACAATAAAACGCCGCTTAACCTCATATCAATATGAGAGTGGCGAACGTTGCAGTAGTCTATTAAGCGACAATTACGTTGCCCGGTCTAGCGGCAATTATCTTGGCCGGTTGATCTGATTAAGGTTTGGTGTAGTAGAACAGAGGAGTTCAATGTGCCGGGACTACGAATCACGGATCAACAGGTCAAGATTTATATGAATCATAGAAAACGAAACAGCCAAGTTGTCACTGCGGCGAAAGCAAGCATTTCCGAGCGCTCAGCCCGGCGTATTGATAAATCCAATCAACCACATGCGGCAATTACAAGCACTCCCTAGGCCTATGAGTGTCAATTACACCGAGCGATGGTCTCTCTCACGAGCACTATCTCTGTCAAACATGTGACATACACCATCCCATAACGCCTCATTGACAGCCGGTTACTGGTGAGTCTTTACGATAATCGTTTAGCGCTATTTTACGTCACTGATTTTGTTCTGGAGGTTGATCGAGTTTACGCTAACAAAGGCACACGTGCCCTTAGCGTCAATTACCTGCATGGTATTGATAAAGCGTCAACTACGGTGGCCAGTTCGGACAAGGTAATTGTCGCAAGAGAAATGTACATTTCTCGCTATTGGTCGATATAGTCGACCATCACTCCGGTTTACGGCCGAGTTGCGCTTGAGCAAAAAAGCTGATTTACGCAAGATCTTCAGTTAGCGTTTTTCTCATTCCAGCGCTTTGAGCTTGTCTTCAGCATCACTGGCCACTCTGGCATATTTGCACGAACAACTAAAATTGTTAAACCAGGAGTGCAAGGCCACAGGTGTAAAATTTTATTATCGTTTATCAAAAAAGTAACATCATTTTCAGAATTTTATGTGGAAAATTTTGCGCAAAAAAGACCTAGTTTTGACACCTTTCCCGAAAATGATGAAAAATGTAAGTCACTGATTATTATGAATATTTTGTGGTGTGTATATCTTACACAATTAGCACATTTGATAACCGGTTGATTTTAAATAATTTTTAATTTTAGCTATCGAATCAATCCCTTTTATTTTCGAAAATCTAACCTTGCAATTTTAATAAAGGGGCTTGAAATCTGATTCCGATAATGTCCTTATAAAAATGCAATTCAAACTTTATGAGGAAGTTAACAATGGAAATTTTAGATTCGGCAGCAGTTACTATTAGCCAGTGGAACATTATCATTATTGAAAAGGAGGGCAAAATAATTTAGAAATTTTTAGGGTACGACCACCAGAGAAATACTTATTGCATAAGCTCACAAATTGCCAGTTACAACTCAGCAAATAGCTCCGGTAGTACGATTTCGGGCTCAACATATTCCTTCCTTGATGAGCCAGGCAAATTATGTCCAGAAGCTAAGTTAATATTTGACATGCTTGACTCATCCAGTCTCGTCTCGGTTTCACTTAAATATTAGGAGTACTGATGAATAACATTGGAAGACCAGTCATCTCTGAGAAGGAAGCTTTCGACGTTAAATTTGATGAAGCATACAAAGAATATGTCTCACTCATACTGGGCCCGGAAATTGACGTGCCAAAGTTGATCATAAAATACAACCTGCGAAGAGGAGAAACATTAATCTCTTATAAACAATGGTCTGCACAACTAAAAAGTCGCAGGCTAGTTAGTCAGAGAAAATACTTAAGACAGACAGTGGTCAGTATTTATAGTCTTCTATTGGAAGCAGGCGCTGACCGAGATGAAGCCATAGTAGAAGTAGCTGACATAGTTAAGCGGTCTAAAAATGCCATTAATGCGATGCTGAGAAGAGCAGGATTTTGTTCAAAAAAAAAGCAGCGTAAAGAAACTCTACAAAGAAGAAAAAGGGTCAAGGAAAAGTTTGATAGAGGATACACTGTTCCTGAAATTGCTGATTCTGAAAAAACTAAAAACTCAACAATACTACATGATTTGAGAACTTGTGGTTACAAGGATCATGAGTTGAATTTTATTCACAACGCGATATTCGACTACAGAGACCTCAAAGAAATTAATCTCCTCAATGCCCACCTTTGGGGCATTATTTGGTCTGATGGCAGTATTAGTAACGGCCACAATGTAAGTATCAGGCTAAATCAAAATGATCAAGAATATCTTGAGACGATCTCGAAGAGTCTTGTCCTTGAGGGCTCTAAATATCCGAAAATTTATACAATAAAAAGCAAACTCGACAATGGTCGCTTCAGCAAAAATGATCAGGTAGGGCTATCTATTTGCAGAACAGATTTCGTTCAATATTTAGAGCGTAATCTTGGCCTTCCGAGAAATAAAGAAAAGGTAAATCATGGTTTGCCAGAATGTATTCTGAAAGCAAATGATTCTATTTTCTTTTCATTTCTCAGAGGATTTATGGAGGGAGATGGTTGTATAACGAAAAATAAGAACCACCCCTCTGTTAGTTTCAGTTGTACGTCAAAGGTCGCCGACGAACTTATTGATCAATTAGCCAAAAGGTTGAAACTCAGTGTCAGTAAAGTTCTTGATAAAGGCAGTACATATTCGGCAGGGGTAGCGGGAAGGAGTTCTTCATTTCTTTTGCTCATTCATATATACAGAAATTGTGATAATACCCCCATCATGAAGAGAAAACTTCTAAAAGCGCTCGAGATGTGGGATCAGTACAGCAAAGGTATATTCAATGAAACAATAGATTTATTACATAGCACCATTAAGGATGACAACTTCAAAAAGGTAAGTTCTTTGCTGACAAGCAAGCTCAAGCATAATTATGAAAAGTACGTTTTTTTCAACACTTCAACGTTCGATGTCATATGTTCAACCAAAAGGGCTTTTGCAAAACAAACGAAAATCCGCAGAGCTTACATTCATAGAATTGTTAATGGTTCAAGAAACTCGACGTCAAATTGGCATTGTCTTGGCTCAATTCTATCGCTTAATAATAATCATTTTTAAATTGAAGGCGCCCTCACTGACAGAATGCCATTGGCCGGCTTAAAAGCAACCATATTTTTTACCTTTTACCAGCTGGGCAAAAATTGAATCCATTTATGTTGGTTTATAAGATCGCTATTTTCCTAAGCCCGTCAAAATCCTAGTCCTCAGCTTTATGGAAAGACTTCGAAGGTCACAGCTAGTGGTAAAAAGATGCGTTATTACTTCAACAGAAATCCAAATTATATCTGCATGAGCAGCTCAAAGAGCCATTTGATGGTAAGACGGACGTTGTGACGCATCATGCACCAAGCTTGTTGTGCCATCATCCTGATTTTCAGATGGATGAGATGGTGGCTGCATTTATTTCGGATTGTGATGATTTACTTAACTATGCTGATGTCTGGTGTTGTCCATACACATGCAAATGAAGATATGGATATTAACGGGTATAGGCTTGTTAGCAATCAAAAGGGGTATTTTCGTGAGAGAATGCCCAAACCATTTGCAGCTATTTTTGTGAGTGAGTTTTAATCAACTTATTAATAACAGCACACAGTCAACTTGGTTGTACATTGATGTTATCTTAAGCTCATTAATCCTCTATCGTTAAACTTTTTTCAGGAAATTCAAGCTACAGAAAAAGAAGGGTTCATGTCATAATTTTTGAAAACCTCTTTAGTGATCAAATATAACGACTACTTACGTTAATGCGACAAAATATTATGTCGCTTGGTCGATCACCCGAACATGGCAGTAAAAACGTCGCTTAACTTTATTATCAATGGGAATCTGGCTTGATTAGCAGTTGGCCAAAATAAGAATATTCAAGTAGGAAATTTTAATTAGCTATTTGTTAGCTATGTATTAATCGAGTCGAGGATCTCAAGCCTAAGACAGGAATCGATATTTTTTATGCGTTGAGTTATATCGAAACCCATATCGAACATATAACCCCTATCCGAACATTATCAAAATATAACAATTTAGATTTTTGTCTCGAAAAAAATACGCGAATCAAATTTTGCGCAAAAAAATTCAGAATATCTCATCTCATGCTCGTAAGAAGAAATTTTTTTGACGAAGATTTAACTGAAAAAAGCAAATTTATTCATATTTTTCACAAAAAGGCACTTACAAGCGTTAACTGCTAAAAATTAATGTATAAGCAAATGCTAATTATGCAAGTATTAACATTACTACTTACGTTAATGCGACAAAATATTATGTCGCCTGCGCGTTTACAAAAAGGCAGTTTATACCAGCAATAAAATGTCGCTTTAACATTTTAAATTTACATAATTGACAGTGATATAAATACAAACTTATAAATACAAAATTTTGTATTGTAAAATATTCTTGCAATTTACTTTTCATAAGCTAGTCTAGGTTTTTTCATTAGGAGAAGCTTATGACAAGTTTAGACACAGCAGGAAATGCATTTTTTTATGCAAATCATTTATTTATTGGTCTTGTAAATGAAATTATCCCAGATAAAGAAGTTTTCAAAAAAGAATACAGAGTCTCTCCATTAATTGATGGATGTGATGAATTCCATATGCCGGAAGAAATATATGAAGATGGAGTATGGGATTTGTCTTATATACCCGAAAGCTGGAGTGGATTCAAAAATACTGAGGATTTGCCAGAAACATTAGTGCCTCACGAAAACCGTTCTATTGCTGCTTTTATAGATACATATACATTTAAACCTAATCTTTATCACAGGAAAGGAAACCACATTTTTTTTCATCACCGTGTTTTTCATGCACTTTGTGAGATGAAGGTCAGTTTAGTTAATAAAGCAGAGTGTATTAACAAATATGCTCAATATACTTGGCAGCCTAGGATTACCATTTTCCATGATGGAAGTAATCATCAATTAAATGTACAGACGTATATTCGGGCAAGATACCAACAAATAATTCAAGAAGAGATCGATAGACTTGACAAATTATTGAAACGTTTTCCGAACGATGCTGTGGTAAAGGGTAAGAAAGAGTCGTTAGGGTTTAAATTATTAAGAGCCTCAGCTTTCAAAGTAGATAGTCGGAAGTTCAATGATAATGACTACTATTATCCCGATGAGCATTAGTTTAGATAGATTGTGTTTTATGTTGTTATTATAGTAACAGTTGTTCTTTGAGATCAGTTAATAGATTACTTTGCTCGCTATCATTTAATGATTGATCGTGAAAATTAGTAATAAAAAAGACATCTTCGACCTGATCGCCCAGAGTGACCATTTTGGCATTAATAACTTGTGTTTGATGCATCAAAAAAACCTGAGCTACAGTGGATAACAATCCAGGTCGATCATGGGTATAAAGCTCCATGACAGTATGTGTTTTTTGAGGATTTGCTGAAAACTTAATGACCGGCTCAGTTTTAAACAATTTTGTGGTTCGTGGCATTAATTGCGGTTTATAGCCTGAAGTTAATTTGTCACGAGCCAGTTGTTTATGCAGGGCGTTGGTTATGTCTTCATAACGTAGTTGTGCACCATTAACGATAAAGGTATTTAAGGCATTGCCATCATTACCGATGTTGATTTTTGCATCCAAGATATTTAGTTGCAACTGTTCCAGACAGGCTGTCATTGCTGCAAACAGACCTCGGCGATCATGCGTGAATATACATAATTCAAGTGTTAGTTTATCGTTGTGTGGACGAATCAGAATCAAGGGTTCTTGATCTGGATTTTCCAATCTGCCATTGGTTTGCCAGACGATTTCCTCAACTGAATGTCGAAGAAAATAATCTAGCTCGTAGGTGTGCCACAAAGTCGTAATGTCTTGTGGTGGCCATCCCATTTCAGTGAGTTTATCTAATGCCAGCTGATACTTTTTATGGCTTTTCTCCTGAGTACTTTTCGCCTGGGCTTCGGTATGTTCCAACCATTGATGGGTACTGTGATAAAGCTGCTTGAGTAACGAATCACGCCAGCCATTCCAAAGATTATTATTGGTTGCCCGAATGTCTGCCACCGTCAGCAGATACAGATAATTTAATCTGTTCACACTGCCAACTAATTCAGCAAAGTCCTGAATGACCTCTGGATCTTCCAGATCTTTCTTCTGGGCGGTGGACGACATTGCAAGATGTTGACGAACTAGAAAAGTGACAATGCTGGTATCGTAATCACTCAGATTATGCTGGGTACAAAATCGCTCTACATCCTGAACCCCCAAAATACTGTGATCGCCACCACGACCTTTGGCAATATCATGATAAATGCCGGCAATGTAAAGTAATTCAGGTTTTGGCAGTTGATAGAAGACTTCTGAACAAAGCGGAAATTCATCCTTGAATTCGGAGCAGGAAAATCGACGTAAATTTCCCACCAGAAACAGGGTGTGTTCATCTACGGTGTAAGCATGAAATAAATCATGCTGCATCTGCCCGACAATTCGACCAAACTCAGGCAAATACGCACCTAGAACCCCGAGCTGGTTCATGCGTCGGAATTCATGGGTCACCCCTTTTGGTTGACGGATGATTTCCATAAACAGGCTGCGATTTCTGATATCGGCACGAAAACGTCCATCAATTAAATGCAGATGGGCATGTATCTGACGAATGGTCGAGGCACGAATTCCTTTGATATGCGGATGTTGCTGCAAAATCAAAAACACTTCGAGCAGAGCATAGGGATAGTAAGCGAAAATACCAGAGTTAATGGTTTCCAGATATCCATTATGGGATTGGAAACGACGATTTATCGGTTCAATGTCCCGAGGCTCATCCGCCAGAATAATATTCTCTTCAAACAGTTGTAACAGCAGGGCATTCATCTGACCCACTGCACGGACTGTCCGATAATAATCTTTCATGAAATGTTCAACAGCCATACGGCTGTTGGTTTCAACATAGCCCAGTTGCTTGGCCAGTTCACGCTGATGATCAATCATCAATTTTTCTTGTTTACGGCCAGCCTGATGATGCAGGGCAAAACGTACACGCCATAAAAAACGCCGTGACTGTTGCAGTACCTCGAACTCACTCTCTGCCAGAAATCCCTTGGACTTAAGACCTTGCAGGTTTCGGACATCAAAATGCTGTTGTGCCACCCAGTTAATAACCTGAATATCCCGAAGACCACCTGGCGATTCTTTTAGATTGGGTTCAAGGTTATTACCGGTATCATTGTATTTATGATGACGTTGGATCTGTTCCTGTTTTTTCCGTTCATAAAAAAGCCGGTTATCCCAGGTTTTGTTGGAAACAGTTAATTGCTGTAATTGATCAAACAACACCCGATTGCCGGATAAAAACCGTGCTTCAAGCAGATTGGTGGCTATAGTGATATCGTCTTCTGCCTGCTGGCGGCATTCGCCAATGGTACGAACACTATGACCAATCTCCAGACCGATATCCCACAGTTGGGTCAGGAATACAGATAGTGCTTCAGGAGGTGTTTCAGCCACTGAATCATCCAGTAATACCAGTAGGTCGATATCCGAGTGTGGATGTAATTCACCTCGTCCGTAACCGCCAACGGCAATCAGACTGACAGTCGTTTCAGTCGCCAGATGTTTTTGCCATAGAAACTGCAGGACCTCATCTACAAAATGCGCTTGCTGATGTACCAGCCAATCAATATCTGCCTGATCTTCAAAAAAACATTTTTTTAGGTGTTGTGAGGCTTTGGCGAGAATATCGCGACAGCCTGTCGCATTATCCGCCTGGCCAAACTCCCAGACAGATTGAGCAGCAATTGCCATGGTTGATTGCTCCTATGAGCGTTCTTCGTCCCGAAGGGTTAGAATTTCATGACCATCATCAGTCACCAGAATAGTGTGCTCCCACTGTGCAGACAAAGAACGATCTTTGGTCACTACGGTCCAGCCATCCGGAAGCTGACGTACCTGTCGTTTACCTGCATTGATCATCGGTTCAATGGTAAATGTCATGCCGGTTTGTAATGTCATCCCGGTATCCGGCATCCCGTAATGCAAAACTTGAGGCTCTTCATGAAAGACCTGCCCAATGCCATGTCCACAATATTCTCTGACAACTGAAAAATGCTCATTCTCCGCGTGTTGCTGAATAGCATGACCAATA
Organism: Methylophaga sp. UBA3613; assembly: GCF_002375415.1. Lineage (NCBI taxonomy): Bacteria > Pseudomonadati > Pseudomonadota > Gammaproteobacteria > Thiotrichales > Piscirickettsiaceae > Methylophaga > Methylophaga sp. UBA3613. Next base: position 46,362 of record NZ_DFLS01000008.1, read on the forward strand.
TCACCCAGCTTGATGCCGGGTTTAACCATATCAATCCCTATCAGCATACATTCACGGGCTACTCGAGACAGGCGTTGCGCCAGAATCGAGGTCTTGCCCACATGAAACATTTTACTGGTATCGCCGTGATAACCATCTTTTATAACCGTTATATCGATATTAATGATGTCGCCATCTTTGAGCTTTTTATCACTGGGGATACCGTGACAGATAACATGATTGACTGAGGTGCAGATAGACTTAGGGAAGCCATGATAGTTTAGTGGGGCAGGGATGGCTTTTTGTTCATTAACAATATAATCATGACAAATAATGTTCAATTCATCAGTGGTGATTCCCGCAACCACATGTGGTTCGATCATGGTCAGAACGTCTGCGGCGAGTTTTCCTGCCACACGCATTTTTTCGATTTCTTCGGCTGTTTTAATGGTCACGCCCATGCCAGATCCTGATTACTGTTAACGATAAAAAGAGAAAGCATAGTTTGCCGCAAAAACCGCTGAACTGCCAGCAAACTGGCTTAATCCACTGTGTCGACGGTATATGCTTTGTTTTAATCAGTAACTGTGGAATAATATGCGCGCCTTAGCAAAGGCAAAATCACACACGTGCCGACACAGTTTTCGGGGTGCTGTCTGTAAATTCAGATCAGTCGATAGCTGGGGTACGTGGAGGTTTAACCCCATATATATAGGTATAATCATGGCTAAAATTACAATGCGCCAAATGCTTGAAGCAGGCGTTCACTTCGGTCACCAAACACGTTACTGGAACCCGAAAATGGGTCCTTTCATCTTTGGTAAGCGTAACAACATTCATATCGTTAACCTTGAGCACAGTCTGCCAATGTTCAACGATGCATTAAACTACGTCAGTAAACTGGCTTCTAAAAAAGGTCGTATTCTATTCGTCGGCACCAAACGTGCTGCACAGGATGCTATCCGTGAAGATGCTGAACGTTGTGGTATGCCTTATGTCAACCGTCGCTGGTTAGGCGGCATGCTGACAAACTATCAAACTGTTCGCCAATCAATCAAACGTCTTGAAGCCATTCAGGCGATGATTGAATCAGGTAAAACCGAAGGTTTGAAAAAGAAAGAAGTTCTGAACCTGTCACGTGAACAGGAAAAACTGGAAAAAAGTATCGGTGGTATCAGAAAAATGGGTAACCTGCCTGATGCTTTATTTGTTATCGACGTTGATCATGAGCGTATCGCGATTCAAGAAGCAAACAAACTGGGTATTCCTGTAATTGCTGTTGTCGATACCAACAGTAATCCTGATGGTGTGGACTATGTCATCCCAGGTAACGACGATTCAATGCGTGCCATCCGTCTTTACACAGCAAACATTGCTGATACCGTTTTGGAAGGCCGTGCATCGGTCACCACGGGTAATGCCGAAGAAGAGTTTGTTGAAGTTGCGGAAGAAAATGCTCCAGCAGCAGCTGAATAAGCTCTGATAATGACTTAAACAGGCTCGCTGTAAAGCGGGCCTGTGTTGTATGTATGGTCTGAAAACAGGCCGTTCACAAAAATTGATTTTAAGGGTTACAAAAAATGGCTATAACTGCAGCTTTAGTAAAAGAACTGCGTGAGCGTACTGGCTCCGGCATGATGGAATGTAAAAAAGCATTGGTTGAATCGAACGGTGACATTGATGCCGCAATTGAAGCGATGCGTAAATCTGGTCTGGCCAAAGCCGATAAAAAATCTGACCGTATCGCTGCTGAAGGTATTATCGCAATTGAAACCAGTGCAGATAACAAACAAGCGGTTATGTTGGAAGTGAATTCTGAAACTGACTTTGTTGCCAAGGCAGATGATTTTATCAACTTCGTTAGTGCCGTGTCACAAAAAGTTCTGGAAGCTCAACCAGCGGATCTGGAAACATTATTGCAATTGCCTCTGAGCAATGGCGAAAGTGTTGATACCGTTCGTCAGTCATTGGTTGCGAAAATTGGTGAAAATATCCAAATCCGTCGCTTTACTTTGATGAATACTGATAATGGTGTAATTGGTGCTTACCGTCACGGTGATCGTATCGGTACGCTGGTTCAATTGAACGGTGGAAATGAAGAACTGGCGAGAGATTTGGCAATGCATGTTGCTGCCAGCCGTCCTCAAGCCGTATCAGCTGATGAACTGTCAGAAGATCTGTTACAGAAAGAACGCGATATCGTGGCAACTCAGGCGCGCGAAAGCGGCAAGCCTGAAGCAATTGTTGAAAAAATGATTGAAGGTCGTATGAGCAAGTTTGTTAACGAAATCAGTCTGCTCGGACAAGCATTTGTTAAAGACCCTGATGTCACAGTTGAAAAACTGGTTAAACAAGCTGGTGCAACGGTTGAAGGTTTTGCCTGTTTTGAAGTCGGTGAAGGTATCGAAAAGAAAGTCGATAACTTTGCAGAAGAGGTTATGGCTCAGGCACGGGGAAACTAAATATGACAGAAACGGGAAGTCAGCCAGTTTATAAGCGCGTCTTACTCAAACTGAGTGGTGAGGCTTTAATGGGGAATGCTGAGTATGGCATTCAACCAGAAGTGATTTCCCGATTTGCCCAAGAAATAACCGAGCTGAATGCCCAAGGGGTTCAGCTCGGTATTGTGATCGGTGGTGGCAATATTTTCCGTGGTGCAGGTTTAGCTGCCAGCGGTATGGATAGAGTCAGTGCTGATCATATGGGTATGTTAGCGACAGTATTAAATGCACTGGCACTGCAGGATGCTCTGGAGCGTAATGGAACATTCTGTCGTGTCATGTCTGCAATCCGTATTCATGAAGTTTGCGAAGATTATTTGCGTCGTCGTGCTATTCGGCATTTGGAAAAAGGTCGGGTCGTTATTTTTGCTGCCGGGACTGGTAATCCATTTTTTACGACCGATTCAGCGGCGAGTTTACGTGCTGTTGAAATTGGTGCCGAACTGATGCTGAAAGCTACTCAGGTTGATGGCGTCTATGATGCAGACCCGCGTAAGAATCCAGATGCCGTCCGTTATGACACTTTATCGTATGATGAAGTGATCAATAATCGACTCGGCGTAATGGACACCACAGCAGTGGTGATGTGTCAGGAACAGAAGATGCCATTACGAGTATTCGATGTGCATAAGTACGGTAATCTGACAGATATTCTTTACGGTAAAAATGTTGGAACATTGGTGAAATAGGACAAATCATGATTAATGATATTCAAAAAGATGCAGCAGACCGGATGCAGAAAAGCGTTGCCGCTCTGAGTACTGCACTGGCGAAAATCCGTGCAGGGCGTGCACATACCAGTTTATTAGATCATGTCTCAGTGCCATATTACGGCTCCGACGTTCCACTCAGTCAGGTGGCCAGTGTCGGCATTGAAGATTCAAGAACGATCACAGTTGCGCCATGGGAAAAAAACATGGTGGCGGTGATTGAAAAAGCCATCATGACTTCTGATTTGGGGGTCAACCCAAACAGCGCCGGCATGACCATTCGTATACCAATCCCACCGTTAACAGAAGAGCGTCGTAAGGATTTGGTCAAAGTGGCTAAGTCTGAAGCTGAAAATGCACGTATTGCGGTACGTAATATTCGACGCGATGCAAACGGCAGTCTGAAGGACTTGTTGAAAGAAAAAGCTATTTCTGAAGATGAGCAACGTGGCGCTGAGGAAGCTATCCAGAAGTTGACCGATAGCACTATCAAACAGATTGATGACGTACTGGCTGAAAAAGAAACCGATTTGATGGCAGTCTAAGCCATTATGGTTTAGCCAAACTGATGAATTCTTCTAATCGCTCCATTCCGAGACACATTGCTATCATTATGGATGGCAATGGTCGATGGGCGAAACAACGGTTACAACCCAGGTTTATGGGGCATCGCGCTGGCGTCAGAGCGGTGGAAGGTATTGTTAAACACTGTGTGGCGAGTGGAGTAGAAGTCCTCAGTTTGTTTGCCTTCAGTAGCGAAAACTGGCGTCGGCCCGGTAAAGAAGTCAATTTATTGATGGAGTTATTCAGTCATGCACTGGATAATCAGGTTAAACGGCTGCATAAAAATAATATCCGTTTAAATATTATTGGTGATTTGAGCCGGTTCTCAGATGCATTACAGCAGCGGATTGTGGATGCGACGGCATTAACCGCAGAAAATGATGGTTTGATTCTCAATATTGCAGCTAACTATGGTGGACGCTGGGATATCACCCAATCGGTCCAACAAATTGCTTTCAAAATTAAATCCGGTGAAATGCAACCTGAACAGGTTGACGAAAGTGTCATTGCCAGCCACCTGGTTACTGCAGATTTACCCGAACCGGATTTGTTTATTCGTACGGGGGGAGAACAGCGCATCAGTAACTTCCTGATGTGGCAGCTGGCCTACACCGAACTCTATTTTACCGACAAACTATGGCCTGAGTTTAAAGCTCAGGATCTGGATAATGCGATTGACTCATTTTCCAGCCGGGAGCGTCGGTTTGGTCGAACCTCAGAGCAACTCACTGGGCAAGAAGATGCTTAAACAGCGCTTATTAACTGCCGCTTTGTTGATTCCTTTAGTTGTGATGGCAATTTTGCTGTTACCGACTATGGGGATGATTGGCTTGCTCACGGTGGTGACCTTGATGGCAATGTGGGAATGGCTTTCCATGGCGCAGATGCAACCGCTCATCAAAGTGCTTGCCAGTTTGTCGTTCATTGCCGCTCTGTTGGCGCTATTGGCGATGGCAGGGATAAATTATATGCTGCTAACTGGTTTGGTCTTTTGGATGCTGATCAGTTTTATCATTGTTTTATTTGCCCACCGGCCATTACCCAACTCTCTCGCTCAGCTTTTTCATAATAAATTCGTGACTTATCTACTCAGCATGCTAGTTGCTTTGTTATTTGTTTACAGTGCCGTCTGGTTACACGGTATTGCCGGCAACGGTCCATGGCTGGTGTTATATGTATTAATCAGTGTATGGCTTGCAGACACGGGTGGTTATTTTGCGGGTAAGCGTTGGGGTAAACATGCCCTTGCTAAAGCGATCAGTCCTAATAAGACACTTGAAGGGCTTATAGGGGCAATAGTGTTGGTCATGCTTTGGAGCATATTGTCCTATTTTATGGGCATTTCTAAGTTTGTATCACTGCCATTATGGATTTTTATCAGTGTTTTAACTGGCCTCATTTCCGTTAGTGGTGATTTATTTGAAAGCTTGTTTAAACGAAGCTATCAGATAAAAGACAGCGGCCATTTATTACCGGGGCATGGTGGAATGCTGGACCGCGTGGATAGTCTGCTGGCTGCTGTACCTTTCTTTGCTGCGTTAATATGGTTGACAGGGCAGTTTTGATGCAGCAAGTTACTATTCTGGGATCGACCGGTTCCATTGGCATCAGTACCCTGGACGTGTTAAACCGCCATCCCGAAAAGTACCGGGTCTATGCGCTGGCAGCGAATAAATCAGTGGATGCTTTGCTTGAGCAATGTCTGCGATTTCAGCCCGCAGTCGCGGTGATGCTATGCCCGGATTCTGCTGAAAAACTTAAAACCAAACTCGATGCTGCTGGCGTGGCCATTGAAGTACAAAGCGGTATGCAGGCTTTGGAGAGAATATCCAGTACTGACCAAACGGATATCGTGGTCGCCGCTATTGTGGGCGCTGCTGGGTTATTGCCAACTCTGGCAGCAGCCAAAACAGGAAAAAGAATCCTGCTGGCAAACAAAGAAGCCTTGGTGATGAGTGGTGCATTACTCATGCGCGAAGTGCAGGAAAATAATGCTGTTTTGCTTCCTGTTGATAGTGAGCACAATGCCATATGGCAATGTATGCCTGTAGGCGAAAGCCAACAGTATCAGTTTGATAACAAAGGTATTCGCCGTATTATCTTGACCGCGTCAGGTGGTCCATTCCGTGATTGGGATATTGCAGATTTGGAAGCAGTAACACCCGAACAAGCGGTAGCCCATCCCAACTGGTCGATGGGGCAGAAAATCTCGGTTGATTCAGCCACCATGATGAATAAAGGGCTGGAAGTTATTGAGGCGCATTGGCTGTTTGGTATGCCGAGTGACAAGATTGAAGTTGTATTGCATCGTCAAAGTATTATTCATTCAATGGTAGATTATATAGATGGCTCAGTGCTGGCGCAGATGGGCAATCCCGATATGCGTACACCTATTGCCAATACCCTGGCCTGGCCAGAACGAATTGATTCAGGTGTTGAACCATTGGATTTGGTCAAAGCAGGGAGACTTGATTTTGCCTTTGCAGATTTTGAACGTTTCCCCTGTCTGGCACTGGCCTATAAGGCATTGAACATCGGTGGTACCAGCACCGCCATTCTTAACGCGGCAAATGAAGTGGCGGTAGAAGCGTTCCTGCAACAGCAAATCAAATTTACTGATATTGCCCGGGTCATTGCGGACGTGTTGGAAAGCATACCTGCAACATCAGCTGATTCACTGGAACAGATATTGTCTGCCGATAAGCTGGCAAGAGAGGCTGCCCAAAAGCAGACTAAGATTTTATGCAATCATTAATCTTTTTTATTATTGCCCTCAGCTTGCTGGTGGTCATCCATGAATTCGGCCATTATTGGGTGGCAAGAAGATGTGGCGTGAAAGTACTACGCTTTTCAGTTGGCTTTGGACAAAAACTCTGGTCAAAACAACTCAAAAACGGCACTGAATTTGTCATCGCAGCATTGCCATTAGGTGGCTATGTCAAAATGCTGGATGAACGAGAAGCACCAGTAGCGGAAGCAGAGCTTGACCAGGCATTTAATCGTCAACCGTTACGAAACCGGGTTGCAATTGTATCTGCCGGACCGATCGCAAACCTGTTATTTGCCGTCTTTGCCTATTGGGTCATCATGGTTACCGGTGTGCCCGGTTTAAAGCCGATCATTGATGATGTAACAGCTGATTCTCCAGCTGCGATGGCACAGCTCATCCCTGGTGAAGAAATTATAGCCGTCAATGGCAAAGCAACGCCGACAGTTAACAGCTTGTTTCAGCAATGGTTGAAGTTCGCGCTGTCCGGTGAAACCGTTACCCTGACTACCCGCATTACTGATATTGAAAGTACCAAACAACTAACATTGCCAAAACTTGGGCTGGATGATGCTGGATCACTGTTTAGTCAGATAGGTATCAAAACCGTGCAACCCGATATGCCCCCGATTCTGGGTGAAATTGTGGCTGATAGCCCGGCGGAAAGGGCGGGCTTACAAACAGGTGATGAATTAATTTCAGCTGATGGAAAACAATTATCCAGCTGGCAGGCTTGGGTCGCTCTCATTCAAAGCAGTGCTGATGAAGAAATGAGTATTGAAATTCTTCGTGATGGACAAGTTGAACAGCTCGATATTACTCCTGTCGCAGATGAAAATAATGTCGGTCGGATAGGTGCGGCAGTCAATACCGAAGGCTATGAAATCCCCGCAGAATTAAGATCAGAATTACGTTATGGCCCATTGGCGGCGATCCCCCAGGCGTTCAGCCAAACCTGGCAGTTCAGTGTCACCACCTTAAGTGGCTTATGGGGCATGCTTATAGGTACGGTTTCCAGTGACAATCTTGGCGGGCCTATTGCTATTGCCCAGTTTGCCGGGGATTCTGTGCAACAGGGCTTAATTGCTTTTATCAGTTTTCTGGCAATGATCAGCATCAGTTTAGGGATTCTGAATTTACTTCCAGTTCCGGTACTTGATGGTGGCCATTTGCTGATGTACTTTTTTGAATGGGTTCGTGGCAAGCCTTTGCCCGAATCAGTACAAATCCAGGGACAAAAAATAGGATTATTCCTGATTCTTCTGCTAATGGTATTCGCTTTTACAAATGACATCGCCCGACTCATTGGCTAATCGAAACATTGCAGGTACACTTACGATTTCTTCGGCTGACTGACTGTAAAACAACAATGAAACAAATCATCACAGCATTGACGCTCATCTTGTTATCCTCCGCAGCTTGGGCCGAGGAATTTATTATCAAAGATATCCGGGTGGAGGGGTTGCAAAGAATCTCTGCAGGTACCGTTTTCAACTTTTTACCGGTTAAAGTCGGTGATGAACTGACTGAAAATGATGTTAGAGGCATCATTCGCTCACTGTTTAAATCAAAATACTTTAATGATGTGCAGGTTGAACGCGATGAAGGCGTTTTAGTCATCACAGTAATTGAGCGCCCAGCGATTTCCAGTATTGAGTTTATTGGTAACAAAGATTTGGACAGTGATGAATTATTAAAATCATTGCGTCAGATTGGTTTTGCTGAAGGTCAGGTATTTGAGCAGGCGATGCTGGAAAGGGTTGAGCTGGAGTTACAACGTCAGTATTTCAGTCGTGGTAAATATGGTGTGAATATTAGCTCTGAGGTTACTCCGCTATCGCGTAATCGGGTAGCCGTCCGTATTAACATGGCTGAAGGCGTGGTTGCGACGATTGGTGAGATCAACATTGTCGGCAATAAATCATACGATGAAGACGAGTTGCTGGACGAGTTGGAATCGACAACGGGGGGCTGGCTATCATCATTAACCAAAGATAATCAGTACTCACGGCAAAAGTTATCAGCTGATCTTGAGTCTTTGCGTTCTTTTTATCTGGATCGTGGTTATGTTGATTTTACAGTCGAGTCCACTCAGGTAACGATTTCTGATGATAAAAAACAGATGTTCATTACGATAAATATTTCGGAAGGTGAACGTTATAAAATCAATGAAGTAAGATTGGCGGGCAATCTGATTGTGCCGGAAGAAGAGTTATTTGATCTGGTCACCATTCGTAAAAACTCAGTGTTTTCCAGAAAAGCCATTACTTCAAGTTCTGAAAGGCTGACTGATCGACTGGGAAATGATGGTTATGCCTTTGCCAACGTTAACGCAGTCCCGGATATTGATCGTGAAACACGCGAAGTTAATCTGACTTTCTTTGTTGATCCCGGCCGTCGGGCTTATGTGCGCCGTATCAATATTTCTGGTAACAGTAAAACCCGTGATGAGGTACTGCGTCAGGAAATGCGTCAACAGGAATCCGCCTGGATTTCTACCGGTGATGTTGAACGGTCAAGAGAACGTATCTCACGTTTGGGCTATTTTGAAGATGTAAACGTTGAAACTCTGCCTGTTGCCGGAACATCTGATCAGGTCGATCTGGATTTCAATGTAACCGAAATGGCCTCAGGCAGCTTGTCAGCGGGTATTGGTTATTCGCAGTCTGACGGCATTATCTTTAATGCCAATGTGACCCAGAAGAACTTTATGGGTAGTGGTAAACATATTCGTTTCGGTTTTAACAACAGCCGGGTTAATACTGTTTACAGCTTTGGTTACACCAATCCATTTGCGACAGTAGATGGTATCAGTCAGGGTTTTAACCTGTTTTACCGTGAAACCGATGCCTTTGAAGCGAATATTGCAAATTACACCACGGACGTATTCGGTGGTGACATTAATTTTGGTATTCCTATCTCGGAAAACAACCGCATTAATCTGGCCTTCGGTTATGAAAATACCCAGCTGGATGTTCCTAGCAATAATGATATTACCCGTTATGATGATTTTATCGAAACTGAAGGTGATTCTTTCCATGCATTCCCGGTAACACTGGGGTGGTCCAGCGATACCCGTGATAATGCAATATTACCTACAAAAGGGTTATCACAAAGTCTTTCTGCTGAGGTTGCCACACCTATCGGCGACTTACAGTATTATAAACTACGCTATCGCAATAACTGGTATACACCACTGAGTGATACCTTTACATTTGCGTTGCGGACTGACCTTGGCTACGGTAAAGCCTATGGTGATAGTAACGAGTTTCCTTTCTTCCAGAACTTTTATGCCGGTGGTATTCGTAGCGTAAGAGGTTTTAGAGCGAATACACTGGGCGTCAGAGAAGCTGACCAACCTTTGGGTGGTAATTTAATGGTCACCGGCGGTGCAGAGATTATTTTCCCCATCCCATTCATGAAAAAAGCTTTACGCTCTTTCCGCTTGAGCACATTCGTGGATGTGGGTAACGTATATGATGTCGATCAAAGTTTTGAAGCTGACTTGCTGCGCTATTCAACCGGCTTATCAGCGATTTGGATTTCACCATTTGGCGCAATGTCGTTTAGTATTGCTGCTCCTTTGCGTGATCAGCCGGATGATGAAACGGAAGTGTTCCAGTTTTCATTAGGATCGACATTTTAATTTAACTATCGGAGTTAAGAGTGAAAAAAATCAAGATTGTTGGCCTTATATTGGCTTCTTTAATGGTTAGCCCAGTATTTGCTGAAGAAATGAAAATTGGCGTGGTTAATGCCAGTGTTGTATTAGATCAATCGCCCCAAAAAGAACGTGCTTTAGCCCGTTTGGAAAAAGAATTTTCAGCTCGTAGCAAATCACTCGAAAACAAACACAAAGAATTACGTGCAGCTCAGGAAAAACTAAACCGTGACGCTGCTGTTCTCAGTAATGAGGACCGCCAGGTCCAGGAGCGCAAGATCATTAATGATCAACGTGAACTGAAACGCCTTCAGGATGAGTACAGTGAAGACTTGTCTATTCGTCGCAATGAAGAATTACGCAAGTTAGAAGAAGAGATCGCCGAAACCATCGTCGAGCTTGCCAAAAAAGAATCCTATGATTTGGTGCTTTATCAAGGTGTCATTTTTGCCAGTGAAAAGGCAGATTTAACTTCTAAAGTGCTGGAAAAACTTAAAGCGAAATAAGAATCTGGATGTGGTGTGGACTTTAGCAAAAATTGCATCTGAAATTGGTGCAAAACTGGTTGGCAATGCAGACAAAGTGATAACCGGTGTCGGTACCCTGCAGAATGCAAAGGATACTGACATCAGTTTTTTGGCAAATACCAAATATCGTCAGTATCTTAAATCAACTTCAGCAGGTTGTGTGATTGTGTCACCTGATGATTTGGCTGAACTTCAGACGAATGCATTGGTCATCAAAGATCCTTACGTTGCTTATGCAAAAGCTGCCTCGTTGTTATATCCCGAAGAGCAGTCTCCAATAGGTATTCATCCGAGCGCTGTCATTGGCGAAAACTGTCAAATAGCGGAATCGGCACGTATATCAGCACAGGTCTATATCGGCAACAACGTTCAAATTGGTGACAATGTCGATATCGGTCCTGGCTGTGTTATCGAAAACAATGTTTCTATTGCCGCTGATAGCAGGTTGATTGCCAATGTGACTTTATGCCGAAAAGTACATATTGGTGAGCGTGTCCGTATTCATCCTGGGGTTGTTATTGGTGCAGATGGTTTTGGTATTGCGAATGAAAATGGTCTCTGGCTGAAGATACCTCAGGTCGGGTCAGTAATTATCGGTAATGATGTCGAAATCGGGGCGAACACGACGATTGATCGTGGCGCAATTGACGACACTATTATCAGTAATGGTGTGAAGCTGGATAATCAAATCCAAATTGGTCACAACGTCTTTATTGGCGAGCATACTGTTATTGCAGGTTGTGTCGGTATTTCTGGTAGTACGCACGTAGGATCGCATTGTGCGATTGGTGGTGGAACAGGGATTGCCGGACATATCGAAATAACAGATGGCGTGCAAATAACCGGTATGAGTATGGTGACTAAATCAATACTGACAGCAGGCTCCTACTCATCAGGTATTCCAGCAGAACCGACCAGAGATTGGCATCGTAATGTTATTCGATACCGACAACTTGATAAATTAAATGACAAAATAAAACAATTGGAGGCCAAGCTGGAGTAATGGATTTTCATTGCTGGATGGCTGGCTTGGCTTTACCGCATCAGTGTCTCAACGTAAGATTACTGCACGCAAAAATATAAATCCTAAAGGATAATCAGATTGAACACCATTGACATACATGAGATTCAACGCTTACTGCCACATCGATACCCCTTCCTGTTGATTGACAGGGTGATTGAATTTACACCAGGTGAGCATCTGGTTGGTATCAAAAATGTCAGCTTTAACGAACCACACTTCACCGGACATTTTCCACAACGTGTGATTATGCCTGGTGTGTTAATTCTTGAAGCATTGGCTCAGGCTACAGGATTACTGGCCTTTAAAACGGCAGACCAAATTCGTTCTGATGATGCCCTGTATTATCTGGCAGGCATTGATAACGCACGTTTTAAAAAACCTGTCGAACCGGGTGATCAGTTGCGTTTAGAAGTAAAGTTAATTAAAAATAAACGTAATTTATGGAAATTTTACGCTCAGGCTACTGTTGGCGGCGAAGTCGTTGTCAGTGCTGATATTATGTGTGTTAACCAAGAAATGCCTTCGTGATTCATCAAACAGCCTTAATCGATCCTGGTGCCAAAATTGCTGATGATGTGATCATCGGTGCTTACAGTATTATCGGAGCGAATGTCGAAATCGCTTCAGGTACCGAAATAGCCTCACATGTGGTAATAAATGGTCCGACCAGAATTGGTCGTAATAATCGTATATTTCAGTTCTCATCGATAGGTGAAGAACCTCAGGATAAGAAATATCACGGAGAACCAACTCTACTGGAAATCGGTGATAATAATCTGATCCGGGAATCTGTGACCATCAATCGCGGTACAGTGCAGGGTGGTGGAGTTACCAGAGTCGGCAGTAATAACTGGATCATGGCCTATGTGCATATTGCCCATGACTGCATTATTGGCGATGACAATATATTTGCTAATAACGCCTCTCTGGCGGGACATGTCATTGTTGATCAACATGTTATCCTTGGAGGGTTTACACTGGTGAGTCAGTTTAATCATCTTGGATCACATAGTTTCAGTGCGATGGGCAGCGTTATATCTCGCAATGTTCCACCTTATGTTCTGGTTTCCGGACACATGGCTGAACCTGTCGGAATTAACGTTGAAGGACTGCGGAGACGCGCTTTTACTGATAACCAGATTCGCAATATCCGTCAGGCGTACAAACTGGTTTACCGTTCAGGTTTGCGCATGGAAGAAGCACGAGAACGCTTGCATAGTATTAAACAGGAAGCTGAAGAACTGACAATCTTTATGGAGTTTCTGGATAAGCAACAAGGTGGCATCATCCGGTAGTTTCCTACCGGATGACGATGAGTTGATAAGCAACCTTAATCGTTTGCCGGGGTTGAGCTGATTTTATGAATACTCAAATCTGCCCCATTGAATTCATCTTCTGTACTTAATCTAAGTCCCATAGTGGCTTTCAAACCGCCATAGACAATAAGACCACCGATAAACGCAATACCTACACCAATGGCCGCTCCGATAAACTGAGAAGCCAGGCTGACCCCGCCCATTCCACCCAGGGCGACCTTTCCGAAAATACCGGCAGCAATAGCCCCCCATACGCCACATAACCCATGAAGTGGCCATACACCTAAAACGTCATCAATTTTCCATTTATTCTGTGCCAGAGTAAAAGTGATGACAAAAATAGCTCCGGCAAGCGAACCTGTTACCAATGCACCAAGGGGGTGCATGATGTCTGAGCCAGCACAAATTGCCACTAAACCGGCAAGTGGACCATTATGGACAAACCCTGGGTCATTACGACCAATAAAACAGGCTGCCAGAGTACCTCCAACCATCGCCATTAATGAGTTAATGGCTACCAGCCCGCTGATGCCTTCAACTTCCTGAGCCGACATTACATTAAAACCAAACCAGCCTACGGTCAGGATCCATGCGCCTAGCGCCAGAAAAGGAATATTTGATGGTGGGTGAGCATATATTTCGCCTTGCTTGCCATAACGTCCGTGTCTTGGACCTAGCAACAGAACGGCTGCCAAGGCTATCCATCCACCAACAGCATGAACTACGATAGAACCGGCAAAGTCGTGAAACGCCGCGCCAAATTGATTTTCCAGCCAATTCTGAATACCAAATAAGCCATTCCAGCTGATGCCTTCAAATACTGGATAGACAAAGCCTGCAATCAAAAATGTGGCAATCAATTGAGGATTGAATTTTGCCCGTTCGGCGATACCACCGGAGACAATGGCAGGTATTGCTGCGGCAAATGTTAATAAAAAGAAAAATTTCACTAAGGCATAGCCATTGTTTTCGGTGAGTAATGGCGAAGGTTCAAAAAAATTCAAACCATAAGCAATTCCATAGCCGATAAAAAAGTAAGCAATAGTGGAAACGCCAAAGTCAGTGATAATTTTGACCAAAGCATTAACCTGATTTTTTTTCCTTACGGTACCGACTTCAAGAAAGGCGAAGCCAGCATGCATGGCAAGCACCATAATGGCGCCTATTAATATAAAAAGTACGTCGCTTGCGTTTTGCACAATTAGTTTTCCTTATAATTAGTGTTGAGCAAGCACCAAAATAGCAAGACTTGCACCAATTTAGACAAAATCATATAAAACAAGCATCTAGAGTTTTTGCTATTCAGTGAATTCTTATAAATTGAACTGTTATGGTGCGATTTTATATTTAATGGCACTTATATGGTGCGATTGGCTGGTGCTGCCATGGTTAGCACAATCAGCGGATAAACACGTATAATCTGGCACTTTAATTCACTTACGAAAAAGTGATGGCTTAACTATCCTTAAATTGCTGTAAGCAAGGAGAAAACGATGGATATCTACGCATCGGATGATGAAAAAGGCGAAGCGATAAAGAATTGGTGGCGGGAAAACGGCCGTTCAGTAGTAACCGGTGTGGTTTTAGGTGGTGCAATAATTTTTGGTGGTCGTTATTGGATTAATTTTCAACAAGCCAAGACTGAGCAGGCTGCAGCAATGTACCAACAAGTTCAGATGAACATCAGTAATGCTGATTTAACAGCTGCTGAAGACTTGACCCAGGAACTCATGCAAACACATTCTGCTACTCCATATGCTGCATTTGCTTCGCTGGAGCTGGCTGCTGAACAAGTGCGCAATGACCAAACTGTAGCGGCATTGGAATATTTACAGTGGACTGTTGATCAGGCAAAACTGAACGCCCAGAAAGATTTGGCCAGATTACGTATGGCTCGTGTATTGGTTGATCAGGCCGAATACGCAAAAGCTTTGGAATTGACCCAACAAACTGTTTCTGAAGGATTTGTTTCTTTATTTGCTGAACTCAAAGGTGATATTTATCTTGCACAGGAAAATAAAACAGAAGCCTATGAAGCTTATGTCGAATCTATTTCAAGTATGGATGCTGATGACCCTCGTAAAACTCTCCTGGAAATGAAGCGTGATGATGTGGCCGTTATTAATGAAAGCTAATGTAATCCGAAATACCGTTGTTGGCTTTGCTCTGATGGCGCTTGCTGGTTGTGGAACAGTAAAAGAATTCTTTGCGGCTGACAGTTACGAAGCTCCGCCAACTGAACTTACTGAATTTCAAGTAGAGTTCGAACCCAAAACTCTCTGGTCAACGGGTACTGGTGATGGTGCTGGATCAGAGTATTCAAATCTTGCGCCCTGGATTCAAGGTGACTCCATTGTCACCGTGGATCATGAAGGAGATGTTCGCAGCCATAATATTGAAAATGGCCGACGTGAATGGCGCAGCAAATTAGATATGCCTGTTGCGTCGGGTGTTGGTGGCGGAGAAGGTCTGATCGTTGTTGGTTCTCAGAGTGGGGAAGTAGTCGCTTTGGATGACAGCACCGGTGATGAACTCTGGCGTCAGCGTCTCAGCAGTGAAGTCCTTGCCCCGGCAAAAGTCGGTGGCGATAGCGTTGTTGTGAGAACAGCAGATGGTCGTTTAACAGCGATTTCAGCAAGCAGCGGCAATATTCTGTGGAATTATCAACGCGCCGTACCACTTTTGAGTCTTCGTGGTGTTAGCGCTCCTGTGATTGACGGACAAACAGTTTTTGCTGGATATGATAATGGTAAGTTAGTTGCACTCTCTCTCAATGATGGCAAAGTTATCTGGGAAAAAAGTGTCGCTGTGCCAAGTGGTCGTACTGAGTTAGAGCGATTGGTCGATATCGATGCCGACCCGGTGATCCAAAACGGTATGATTTATGTTGTCGCTTTTCAGGGTAATTTAGCAGTAATGGATACGGATACCGGACAAACCCTATGGGACCGAGAAATGTCCTCTGCAACCGGTATTGCGGTAGCGTCAACGGATGCTGTTTATGTGAGTGATGATCAAAGTTATCTATGGTCAATCGCTGACGGATCTGGTGATTCTTTATGGCGTCAGACATTATTGCTAAGACGAAACATTACCGCGCCAGTCATTGCCGGTGAATATGTGGTGGTAGGTGACTTTGAAGGTTATTTACACTGGGTGGCACGTTCCGATGGTCGTTTTGTTGCTCGTCAAAGACTGGATAAAGATCCTATTCGCAGCCAACCCATCGTTCGTGATGGTGTGCTTTACGTCATGACTACAGGCGGCAAGCTTTCCGCCATTCGGATCCCCTAACTGTGAAACCTGTTATTGCTCTTGTTGGGCGGCCGAATGTTGGCAAATCCACGTTATTTAATCGTCTGACCAAGACGCGCAATGCGTTGGTAGCAGATCATGCCGGTTTGACCCGTGATCGGATATACGGCAATGCGCGTCATGATGAAGCGGAATTCATTCTTATCGATACAGGTGGTTTGACCATACAGGGTGACGATATGTCAGACCTGATGCGCAAACAGGCTGAACTGGCGATTATGGAAGCCGATCTGATTCTATTTGTAGTTGATGGCAAAACCGGTGTTGTCCCCGCTGATGAATTGATAGCAAAACAGTTACGCAATGTTGGTAAGCCGGTTTTACTGGTTATCAATAAAACTGAAAGCGAGCAAAAAGAGCTGGCGGCAGCAGATTTTTATCGGCTTGGGCTGGGTGAACCGGAAGTCATTTCTGCGACTCAAGGACGTGGCATCAGTAATTTAATGAATACCCTTATGCGTGATTTACCCGCTATTCGTATTGTTGAATCTGAAGAAGATGAAAAAGAAGAAGATACGTCAGGTGATATTCGTCTCGCCGTTGTGGGTAGACCAAATGTAGGCAAATCAACGCTGGTCAATCGTCTGCTCGGCGAAGACCGTGTTGTGGCTTTTGATGAACCGGGCACTACCCGGGATAGTATCTATATTCCATTTGAAAAGGATGGCACGAACTACATCCTAATCGATACAGCAGGTGTCAGACGCCGTTCCAAGGTCTCCGAAGCGCTGGAGAAATTCAGCATTGTAAAAACCCTGCAAGCCATCGAGGCGGCTAATGTGGTTTTGTTAGTATTAGATGCGCACCAGGGTGTTGTGGATCAGGATCTGCATCTGGCTGGGCTGATTATCGAAAGTGGCCGCGCTGTGGTTATCGCAGTCAATAAATGGGATGGTCTAGAGAAACAGGAACGTGAATGGGTTGCAACCAATATTGAGCGTCGTTTGCCGTTTTTGAGTTTTGCCAAGACGCATTTCATTTCGGCTTTGCATGGCAGTGGTGTTGGCTTATTACTTAAATCTGTAAAAACTGCGTATGGCTCAGCCTTAGCTAAAATTCCTACGCCACAATTAACCAGAGTATTGGAAGAGGCTGTTGCCGATCATCAACCACCATTGGTTAACGGACGCCGGATTAAATACCGTTATGCCCATTTAGGCGGTAAAAATCCTCCCCGTATCATTATCCATGGTAATCAGACAGAAGCGACGCCAAACAGCTATCGACGTTATTTGGAAAATTATTTCCGTACTGCACTCAAATTGCAGGGAACACCGGTGATGATTGAGTTTAAGACCAGTGATAATCCGTTTAGAGAACGGAAGAAGCCGGCAGAGAATCCACAGGAAAAACGCAAGCGAATAATAGCCAGTCGGATTAAAAAGAAATAGCTTTGGGAGTGTTAATCTTCCATCGCTGCCAGCAGTCGTGGATATGAAAAATCAACAAGCCCTATAGCAAGCCTTCATCTTCGTTCATTAAATTTTCCAATGAACTAAGATGATGGCGAATCTTTTCACGCTGAACTAATTTTTGTTGCGCTGCCTCAGGTAAGTCAGTAAATAAAATCACCCCTTTGTCTATCAGCGTGTTCACCAGATCTTCAATAACCCTTACCATCGCCATGTCTGAGGCTGTAAGTATCGTTTGAATATCTTCCTGGCGGTTGGATTGACCAAGGAACTCAAGTAATTCGGGGGCTTGTGGAGAGATGTAGTGACTATCATCGCTCTGTGGGGAATTAAAAACTCCAATTATGTGACCCTTTTCATCGCGATCGACGTATACCATCTTATTGTTCCCGATTATTCTTGATATGCTACCTTTGGAAAGAGTAAGCGGTCATAGGTTTACAGTAAAGAAAAAAACTGTGAAACTCATCACATTTTGAGTTGGGTAGCGTCGTTGGATTAAATGGAAAATCAAGCAACCACTGAACAAGAACGGAATCGGCAATGGAAAGCTGAATCGGCTTATCTGACTCATGATGATCCGCTATTAGCATGTCTGACGGTTCTCACCAAACTTTTACGAAAACCACATAGCCCTGATTCGATGGTAGCAGGCCTTCCTTTAGTGGATAACCGACTGTCTCCAGAATTGTTTTCCAGAGCGGCTGAACGGGCAGGGCTTTCTTCAAAAGTCATAAAACGCCCACTACGTAAAATTTCTCCGTTGGTGCTACCAGCTGTATTACTTCTGAATGATGGCAATGCCTGTATTTTACTGAAGCTAAACGGCAAAGAGGCTACGGTCATTTATCCTGAAAATGGCGACGCTGAAACTGTCGTGGAATTGAACGAGTTACAGCAGTATTACACTGGCTACGCTATTTTCATACGAGCAGTTCAGCATTTTGATAACCGCAGTGAAAACTCGGCCATCCCTCGGGCCAGACACTGGTTCTGGGGAACGCTGACACGTTATTGGCCAATCTACAGCGAAGTATTCGTGGCTTCAATTCTGGTCAACTTATTTGCCATAGCTTCACCGTTGTTTGTGATGAATGTCTATGACCGGGTCGTACCCAACAATGCGCTGGCTACATTGTGGGTGTTGGCGATTGGTCTGGCGATTGTGTTTGTCTTTGATTTGTTACTACGCACATTACGTGGTTACTTTATTGATGTTGCCGGCAAAAAAGCAGACGTTATTTTATCCGCCACGATTTTTGAAAAAGTACTGGGCATCAAAATGGCTGCTCGGCCCAATTCAGTAGGTAACTTTGCTAATAGCATGCAAGAGTTTGAGTCATTTCGTGACTTTTTTACTTCGGCCACGCTTGCCACGCTGATTGATTTACCGTTTACCTTTTTGTTTATAGCCGTTATCTGGATGATTGCCGGTGATTTAGCCTATATTCCGTTGGCGGTTATTCCCATTACGATTTTGATTAGTTTAATCATTCAGATACCGTTAGGTCGGGCAATTAAGCAGTTATTTCGTCATGCTGGACAAAAAAGCGCCACACTTATAGAAACATTAACCGGCCTCGAAACGATCAAAAGTCTGGGGGCAGAGAGCCCGTTACAACGTAAATGGGAGCAAACTGCCGGCTCTATTTCCAAGTACAGTCAACGGGCCAAACTGCTGTCATCAGCAGCGGTAAATTTAACCAGTTTTGTTCAGCAAATGACCACTATTGCCGTGGTGGTTTATGGGGTCTACAAAATCAGTGAGAACGAAATCAGCATGGGTGCCTTGATTGCCAGCACCATACTGGCAGGCAGGGCGCTGGCACCAATGGGGCAGCTGGCAGGCATTTTAACGCGTTTTCATCATTCAAAAGCCGCGTTAAGTTCTTTGAACAATATGATGAATTTACCGGTTGAACGTCCCAGCGGTCGGGAATTTCTGCATCGTGAGAAATTCCAGGGTGGTATTGAATTCAAACAAGTCAGCTTCCGCTACCCAGAGCAGGCCATAGACGCATTAAGCGATATTTCCTTTAAAATTAAACCGGGTGAAAAAGTTGCCATAATCGGCAGAATCGGTTCCGGGAAAAGTTCGATAGAGAAATTGATTCTAGGTTTATATGAACCTGCCGAGGGTGCAGTGCTTCTGGATGAGACCGATCTGCGACAGATTGATCCAATTGATTTACGCCGTTCTGTCGGCTATGTTCCTCAAGATGTCATGCTGTTCTATGGCAGCGTGCGCGACAATATCGCTTTGGGTGCTCCCTTTGCTGATGATGCTGCGGTATTAAGGGCGGCTGAAATAGCTGGCGTAACTGAATTTATCAATCGGCATCCATCAGGGTTCGATATGCCTGTCGGTGAGCGTGGTGAAGGCCTGTCAGGTGGACAGCGTCAGAGTATTGCCGTGGCGCGGGCTTTATTACTGGATCCTCCCGTGTTGGTATTGGATGAGCCAACCAATTCCATGGATAACAGTAGTGAAGAACGCTTTAAAACCAAACTGGGTGAAATTATCAAAGATAAATCGCTTATTCTGGTAACACACCGTGCTTCTTTATTGAGCCTGGTAGATCGGGTGTTAGTCATGGATCAGGGTAATTTAGTGGCCGATGGACCACGTGAACAAATTCTTGCTGCGTTAAAAAGCGGACATATCCGGGTTTCGAAAGGGTAATTGGATGGCCTGGTTTAAAAAAAATAATGACGATGTCAATTTCATGTCTGAAATCAGCGCAGCGACGATGGCCTCAACCCATTGGGGAGGCCATATCCTATTATTGCTGATCGCAGCTTTTATAGGCATTGCTTTATGGTGGGCGAGTGTTGCAGAAATTGATGAAGTTACCCGCGGGCAGGGAAAAGTAGTTCCCTCCAGCAAAGTTCAGATAATTCAAAATCTCGAAGGGGGCATTCTGGCGGATGTTCTGGTGAGTGAAGGACAAATGGTTGAAAAAGGCGATGTGCTGTTAAAGATTGATGACACACGTTTTTCATCTTCATTTCGAGAATCTAAATTAACTTACTGGGAGCTGTTGGCAAGAACGGCCAGATTGAGTGCAGAAAGTGAGGGCAAGCCATTGGAGCTTCCCGAAGAACTGATGATCAATCAGCCTGAGCTGGCAGCAGAAGAACGGGGATTGTATCAATCACGACAATTACAATTGCAAAGCACGATTGATGTTTTAAAAAGACAAGCTGAACAACGCAGGCAGGAACTGGTTGAAAAACAGGCCAGGCAACAGCAGCTCAGTCGCAGTTTTGAGTTGAGTAATCAGGAATTACAAATGTCCGAACCTCTTCTGGCCGCCGGCGTCATGTCAGAAGTTGAGATATTGCGACTGAAACGTACCGTCAATGATTTGAGGGGTGAAATGGAATCAAATCGTCTGGCGATTCCCCGTATTCGCTCTTCGATTGATGAAGTTCAGCAGAAAATAAATGAAGCAGTTACCCGGTTTGAGTCAGAAGCAGCAAGAGAGCTCAGTGAGGTGCGCGCTGAAATGGAACGCACTGAAGAATCTGTATCGGCATTAAAGGATCGGGTAACCCGGACGAATGTACGTTCACCAATGAAAGGAACCATCAAACGCTTGATGATCAATACTATAGGTGGAGTCATCCAGCCAGGTATGGATCTGGTAGAAATTGTTCCTTTAGAAGATAATTTACTTATCGAAGCTCAGATACGACCAGCAGATATTGCTTTTTTAAGACCAGGCCAGGAAGCAATAATAAAGTTTACAGCGTATGACTTTTCAATTTATGGTGGACTAAATGCAAAGCTGGTACGAATCAGTGCGGATACGATCACTAATGAAGAAGATGAAAGTTTTTATCTTATCTATTTACGCACGGAACAAAATTTTATAAAAAGTAGTATGGGTGAATTAGGAATTATTCCGGGGATGACGGTGACCGTAGATATTTTGACTGGTGAAAAAACCGTACTTGATTATTTATTAAAGCCCATACTGAAAGCTAAAAATGAAGCGTTGAGAGAGCGTTGAGGTTAAGGTTGAACAATGACTGTAATTACAGAGACTGAAAAAAGTCTTTATCTGGCTACCGCAGATGCGGATGTGGCGCGTGTCATAACCGATGCCTTGCCAGATTTGTACGACGTTTGCCTTTATAAGGATATTAACGGTTTATTCAACGCATTAAAGCAACAAACAGCAGAATTTGTACTATGTCATCAATTTCTGCTGGATGACAATCCTGATCAGGTTATCAGTGAACTCAAAAAGCTCTGCCCGGATAGCAGAATTCTGGTGATTGGTCCTCCACGTCCTATTCCGGTACAAATAGCCGCATTGAAGCAGGGCGCTCGTGGCTATTTCAATCAAAATCTGCCGATGAGCAAACTACAGGAAGCTTTGTTGTTAATTTTGAACGGTGAAGTTTGGGTCGAGCGTCATGTGATATCTGGTCTGATAGATGAAATCAGTCATATTCCGGAAGTGAGTGAAAAACAGCGTAAAGCAGCAGAAACACTTTCTCCAAAAGAATTGGAAGTGGCCAAGATGGTTAGTCATGGTGCGACCAACAAAATGATCGCTCGAAATATGAATATCACTGAAAGAACAGTGAAAGCCCACTTAACGACCATTTTTCAGAAAATGAGTTTACCGGATCGCCTTTCTCTGGCCATCGTCTTTAGGGATCTTCGATAGAGTTGATTGTGTATTTGAACTGTTTTGACTACAATCGGCCGGTAATGGACTAGTAAGTATTATTTGGGGGGGGGAGAAGCTGTAATCGGTATTAACCCTTAATAAAGAATACTAATTACTGCTTTGAACTAGGAAAAGAATATGAACAAAGCGCTTTTTTTAATCCCATCATTGCTTTGCTGTAGCTTTGTGCAAGCTGAAACATTACAGGAAGCAATTCATACCACGCTGAAAACCAATCCGGATGTCTTAGCTGCAATAAGTGAGCGTCAGGCGGTTTCCAAAGAAATTGATCAGGCACAGGCAGGTTATTTCCCAACAATTGATTTGGGGCTCGGAACCGGTTGGGAGTCAACCGATAATCCAGCTTCCCGCAACCGTGGTGATGGTGAGATTCATTTAAATCGTGATGAAGCCAGCTTGAATTTACGGCAAATGCTTTACGATGGCAGCTTGACTAAAAATGAGGTTGAACGTCAAAAAGCCAGAACCGATTCACGAGCACATTCAGTTTACAGTGTGGCTGAAAACACTGCTTTAGAGGCCACGGAAGCTTATCTTAATGTGTTGCGCCGGCAGAAACTGGTGGAATTAGCGCAAACCAATCTGGAATCTCATTTACGTACCCATGATCAGATTACCTTACGCAGTGAACGTGGCGTAGGACGCCGGGCAGATATGGATCAAAGCTTGGGCCGTCTGGCATTAGCGGAAACCAATTTAATGGCTGAGCAAAGCAATTTGCGGGATGCCGAAACCAATTATTTACGTGTCGTTGGCGAAGCACCATCCTCATTGTCACCGCCTCCGTCACCTGAACCGCTTTTGCCACTGACAGTTGAAGATGCGGTCAATATCGCCATTCAGAATCACCCGACCTTACGTTCTGCTCAAGCTGATGTCGCTTCGGCCAATGCACAACATGACGTTACAAGAGCTGCTTTTTTACCACGTGTTGATTTTGAATTAGGCACTCGTAATGACCATGATATTGATGGGGTTCGAGGAACTGATAAAGACGTCACAGCCATGTTCAGACTACGCTACAATTTACTGAATGGTGGAAAAGATAAGGCAAGACGTGAGGAGACGGCGTTTCTGATTAATCAGGCGGCTGAAATTCGCAATAATACACACCGTCAGGTCGAGCAGAGTGTCCGATTATCATGGAATGCTCTGGAAACAGTTCGGAGACAAATGTCATACTTTGAAGAATATGCTGCAGCTGCTGAAAAAACCCGTGATGCCTATCAGCAACAATTTAACTTTGGACAGCGCACATTGCTGGATTTGCTGGATTCCGAGAATGAATTGTTCCGGGCGCGGATTGCTCTGACGAATGCTCAATATGATGAAATTTTTACGATGTATCGGGTGCTCAACAGTATTGGATTATTACTGGAAAGTCTTGAGATAATTGCGCCGGCAGCAGCAACCACAGTTGCTGATAATCGTAAATAATCATCTCCACAGCTCAATAAAATCGATAAGCCATGCCGTAGGGTGTGGCTTTTTTTTAGAACCAGTGCGTTGATAGCTGCATCTTTTTCTGCATTCAAACTATCATGCTATTATGTCGTGCTTAATTTGTAGGGTTATTTTAAAATTTCATGAGTAAGCAATCATCTTTTTCCTTCGAGGAACTCTTGCAGTGTGGCCATGGAGAAATGTTTGGCCCGGGTAATGCCCAACTGCCAGTACCGAATATGCTGATGATGGATCGCATCAGTCATATTTCAAATGATGGTGGCGCCTATGGGAAAGGTGAAATCATTGCTGAACTGGATATTCATCCGGATTTATGGTTTTTTAAATGCCATTTTCCGGGAGATCCTGTTATGCCGGGTTGCCTGGGATTAGATGCCATGTGGCAGTTACTGGGCTTTTTTCTGGCATGGGATGGTAATCCCGGCAGAGGAAGAGCGCTGGGCTCAGGTGAGGTAAAATTCACCGGACAAGTATTGCCTACTGCCAAAAAAGTGACTTACCGTATTGATTTGAAACGAGTAATTTCACGCAAGCTGGTATTGGCCATTGCAGATGGCACAGTATCGGTAGATGGTCGCGATATCTACTTTGCCAAAGATTTACGAGTTGGTCTGTTTACTTCAACTGACAACTTTTAGGACAAGACAATGAGACGTGTAGTTGTTACTGGTATGGGGATCACCTCTTGTCTGGGGTTGGATCTCGCCACCGTTACTGAATCACTTCGCACCGGTCGTTCTGGTATCCGCTTTAAGCAGCAATATGCTGATATGGGATTTCGAAGCCATGTAGCGGGGTTTTTTGATATTGATTTTAAAGAATTTATTGATCGTAAAGTGTTGCGGTTTATGGGGGATGCGGCAGCGTATGCCTATATCGCAATGAAACATGCGATTCAGGATGCAGGCTTAAGCGAAAGCGATGTTTCCAACCCGAAAACAGGGTTGGTGATGGGCTCCGGTGGTGCATCCTCTTCCAATCAGGTTGAAGCAGCGGATATTCTCCGCGAAAAAGGCCTGAAACGGGTGGGTCCTTATCGTGTCACTCAGGTAATGGGAAGTACCACTTCCGCCTGTCTGGCAACACCTTTCAAAATCAAAGGCATTAACTATTCGATGTCTTCCGCCTGTGCCACCAGTGCCCATTGCATCGGTAATGCTATGGAGCAAATTCAGCTGGGCAAACAGGATGTTGTGTTTGCTGGTGGTGCGGAAGAGGAACACTGGACCATGAGTTCATTGTTTGATGCGATGGGAGCTTTATCGACCAAATATAACGATACGCCCGAAAAGGCTTCCCGTGCATACGACACCGATCGTGATGGTTTTGTTATTGCTGGCGGTGGAGGTGTTTTGGTTCTGGAAGAATATGAACATGCCAAAGCGCGTGGTGCCAAAATTTACGCGGAACTGACAGGATATGCAGCCACTTCTGATGGTTATGACATGGTGGCTCCTTCTGGCGAAGGCGCGCAACGTTGCATGGAAATGGCCATGTCGACCATGCGTAATAGCAAAGTTGACTACATCAATGCGCATGGCACCAGTACACCGGTCGGTGATTTGGCTGAATTAGGTGCGATTAAAAAAGTGTTTGCGGAAACACAGATACCACTGGTTGGTTCAACTAAATCACTTTCCGGACATTCCTTAGGCGCGGCTGGCGTTCAGGAAGCTATCTATAGTCTACTGATGATGGAAAATGATTTTGTGGCTGCCTCTGCCAATATTGATAATCTGGATGAACAGGCGCAGGGCATGCCAATTGTGCTGGATCGTAAAGATAATGCCGATCTTAAGGCCGTGATGTCGAATAGTTTCGGCTTTGGCGGAACCAACGCCTGTCTGGTGTTCGAAAAAATCTAAACTGGATACAAAAACACCCTTAGCAAAATGCTAAGGGTGTTTTTTTTAGCCTATGTCCGCATCAGTCACAGGGCCACGCTTACCCGCTAATGCTTCCTGCATCAAACTCACTAATTGCTGTTTTTTTACCTCATCGTCCAAATGTTTTGAACTGAAGGTGATGCCAAATCGATCAGCATATTGTTTGACCAGAATCATCAAAATTGCTTCATCCACGTTCACTCTCTCCAAATTTTTCAATCACACATTATAACGTGTTAACGTGAGTCACTATGAGATTACACTATCAATCTATTGGGCAGGGTGAGCCATTAGTAATCCTGCATGGTTTATTCGGTTCATCAGATAACTGGCGTAGCATCGCCTCAGCTTTATCAGCAGAGCGAGAGGTTATCAGTGTTGATCTGCGTAATCATGGGCAATCCTTTCATCATCCAAAGCAAACTTTTGATTTAATGGCAGAAGATCTGCTGAATTTACTGGATGAATTAGCGTTATCAACAATCGATCTTATGGGACATTCGCTGGGTGGAAAAACAGCGATGCAATTTGTCCAGACGTTTGCTGAGCGTGTACGCAGACTTATCGTTGTTGATATTGCTCCTCGCCAATATCCTGATGAGCATAGTATTATTTTTAAAGCTTTAATGGCATTAGATCTGTCAAAATTTTCATCACGAACAGAAGCGAGTGAAGCCTTGGCAAATACACTGCCTGATCCTATGGTGCGTCAGTTTCTATTGCTGAACATGCAAAAAGGTGATCAAGGGTTTAGCTGGCGTATTAATTTGCAGGCTTTATTTTGCAGTTATCTAGGTTTGCTCCAAAGTGTAGAACCAGATGTTTCTGTGGAAACACCGACACTGTTTATCAGTGGGGGAAAGTCTGATTATGTAACTGATAAAGATTGGCAGCATATTAAGACGCTTTATCCTCAGGCAGAACATGTGGTGATCGATGGTGCCGGACACTGGGTGCATGCCGAAAAACCCGATATTTTTATTCAGCAGGTAAACAGGTTTCTTGCAGATGATTAATGCCGATTTATTAAAACAGCTAATTGAATTTCGTCGTGAACGAGACTGGGAACAGTTTCATAATCCGAAAGATATAGCGATTTCATTATCCATCGAAGCGGCTGAGCTGCTGGAATGGTTTCAATGGCGTAACAAGACCGAAATTAAGCAAATGCTGGAGACTGATAAACGTGAAGATCTGGAAGATGAAATAGCCGATGTTGCTGTATATCTGAGCTATCTTTGTCACGATCTGAATATCGATATTGAACAGGCCATACAACGTAAAATGCAGAAAAATGCGGCTAAATATCCGGTGGATAAAGTCAAAGGCCGGGCGGACAAATATAATGAATATTCATAATGCTGCTACAAAGTGCTAGCATCTGCGCTTTGATTTTCTGTCCGTAGAGGTCGTTTCTTCATGAAAGCCATCGTGTTGCTGATTCAATGTGCCGACCAGAAAGGTTTGCTGGCCGGTATAACCGGTTTTTTTGCTGAGCGTGGTTACAATATCCTGCACTGTCAGCAATATACCGATACCGAGCACGGTCGTTATTTCATGCGTCTCAAGGTGGAAGATGAAGCTCAGTTATCCCATGAAATACTTCATCAACAATTCAGCTCGTTAGCAGCAGCCATGGAACTGACCTGGTCAGTGCATTTCACCGATGTGCCATACCGCGTAGCCTTGCTGGTGACCCGGGCTTCGCATTGTCCCTATGACTTGCTGTTGCGTGAGCTGGAAGGCGAGTTGAAATGCGACATTCCTGTCAT
Organism: Methylophaga sp. UBA3613; assembly: GCF_002375415.1. Taxonomy (NCBI): domain Bacteria; kingdom Pseudomonadati; phylum Pseudomonadota; class Gammaproteobacteria; order Thiotrichales; family Piscirickettsiaceae; genus Methylophaga; species Methylophaga sp. UBA3613. The sequence continues at coordinate 73,966 of NZ_DFLS01000008.1, forward strand.
TATCGGTAATCATCCCGATTTGGAGAATATGGCGCGTCAGTTCAAAAAACCGTTTTATCATCTGCCCATCACCAAGGACACCAAACAGCAACAGGAAGCACAGATTAAATCATTACTCTCCGAGTATCAGATTGATCTGGTGGTGATGGCGCGCTATATGCAAATTTTGTCAGAGCAGTTTGTTAAAGAGTTTGCCGGCAAGGTCATCAATATTCACCATGGGTTTTTGCCCGCATTCCAGGGCGCCAAGCCTTATCATCAAGCATACGAACGTGGAGTGAAGCTAATCGGTGCCACCGCACATTACGCGACAGCGGAACTTGATGAAGGGCCAATCATCGAACAGGATGTCGAACGGGTTCGTCATGATAATAGCCCGGCAGATCTAGTGATGATCGGTAAGGATATTGAACGTCTGGTTTTGGCACGTGCTGTGAAAGCACATATCGAGCATCGCATTATTGTAAGTGGCCGCCGCACTATCGTTTTTGCTGAAGGTGCCTGATAGTCTTGTTCCGATTGATATAAATAGAATAAGAGTGGAGGCATGACAAAATTATCAATATTTACTGGTATCTTTCATCCATGTCAGCGGCTAATAAAGTTTATAACAACTAAGTTTTTGTGGGGTTAACCACAGAGACACAGAACGAACGGAGTTTTTGATAGTTGATATCCACAGATTACGCAGATTTTCGCAGATGATTAAAAGCGATCTAGTACGTTGATTAAAATTTAAATGAACTTCATACATATCATTATCTAACCCATATTTTTTAGTCGCATAGTCAACAGGGATGTTATTGTAAATTTTTTAATCTGCGTTCATCTGCGGATACATATGACTCTGTGTCTCTGTGCTTCAAATAATAGTATTAAAGGCAAAAAATGAATTCATCCCCAATCATTATGATTACCGGCGCTACCGCAGGATTTGGTGAAGCGTGCGCCAGGTTATTTGCTAAAGCAGGGTGGCGCCTGATTATTACTGGGCGGCGCATGGAACGTTTGCAAAGCCTGCAAGCGGAGTTAGGTGGAGCCTCACAAGTCTGCATTAGTTGTTTTGATATCAGTGACCGGCAGGCGACCGAACAGGCTTTTGCCGAGCTACCAGAGGAATTTCAACAGATTGATGTTCTAGTCAATAATGCAGGCCTTGCGTTAGGACTAGAACCCGCTTACGCAACTGATCCCGAAGATTGGGAACGTATGGTCGATACTAATATCAAAGGTTTGATGCGTTGCACCAGACTGGTTTTGCCGGGCATGCAATCAAGAGACAGGGGCTATATCATCAATATCGGTTCTGTCGCCGGAAACTGGCCCTATCCAGGCGGTAATGTGTATTGTGCCAGCAAGGCTTTTGTCAGACAGTTTTCTTTGGCATTGAGGGCAGATTTATTGGGCACACAGATCCGGGTCACTAATATTGAACCAGGTAATGCCGAAACTGAGTTCTCAATGGTACGTTTTAAAGCCGACGAGCAGCGTGCTGAAAAAGTCTATGAAAATACGGTTGCATTAACGGCTCAGGATATTGCCGATACCATCTGGTGGTTGGTTAATACGCCAGCGCATATGAATGTCACCACAATGGAAATTATGCCCACCCAACAAGCAACAGGACCATTAGCGATTTATCGTGGCTAAGACTTATTTATCGTAATGGATGAAAAAAATAAAAAAGCCCCAATATCAGCCCAGCAAACCGTTTTTAGGACTCAATATAGGACGTTGGGCTTTTAATGTTTTCAGTCCTTTGACGCTGCGAGTGATATTCCAAATTATCCAAACAACCATCACGGCTAACCCGTATAAATTTCCCAGATATAAAAGTCCCCAGGAAACCATCAGCAATATGAGGCTGATATAAAAACCATTTATTTGAAACAGATAATGCGATTGTAGCCAATCTGGCGCTTTGCCTTTTTTTTCATAGGCGACAAGAGCGCCCATCACCAGCATGGGGTAGATAAGCGAACCCACCAGATTAAAGATATAGATCAGTTTAATGCTGCTGATGTCATCACCCGTTTCAATTAAAGCCATGTAGATTTATCCGTAAAAAATACCTCAATCTAGCAGAATACTGACTCTTGCTCCACAAAAAAGGCCCGACAAAGCGGGCCTTTTCAGTTTGAGCATAAGGTTAACGGTTAACCGCCAAAGTCGAAACGAATACCGGTGTATATGGTTCGTCCCAGAATAGGCGATTCATCTTTAAAGAAGCTGGTATGCCGACGACCGTCTTCATTCAGCAAATTACGTCCCTGAATAAAGATTTCAGCACCTTTTAAACTTGCTGGGGACCAATTGGCATCAAACGAAACCAGGTTATAACCGTCCGTATTGCTTTCAGTCACAGCGGTTTTGGTTTGTTTAAAGACCCGACGGTAGTCGAGACTGAAATCCCAGTCAGCATAAGATGTATCAAATCCAATGCCTAAGCGTGTTGGACTCATGCGAGGAATATTTTCACCATTGCTGAGTTTGCCGCGTACATGATCGGCAGACAGACGCATGCTCAGTGGAATAGGCCCGTCAATTAAGTCAGTTATGGCACTAAATTCAGCACCATACAACTTGGCATTTTGTTGTTCATTAAATACCAGCGTATCGCCCTCAATTTCAATGGCTTGGCCAGTCCCATCATTTTGTGCTGCTAAATAAATAAAGTCATCGACATAGTTATAGAAAGTAGTCAGCTCATAGCGGAATGCCCCTACATGACGATCAAAACCGACTTCAAAATTGGTATAGGTTTCTTTGCCTAAGTTAGGATCCCCAATTTCAACTGTTCCGGCCGCAGCATGACTACCAAAGGCATAGAGTTGCTCTGCCGATGGAGCACGTTGCGAACGGGTAACGGACATTCTGAAATGATGGGCCGGATCTACCTCAACAAGCGTTCCTGCAGATAAACTGAAAGGAGTAAAGCTATTACTGCCTAATACAGCGGATTGTTGTAGCTCTTCACCACTTGGCAAATCAATATCTCTGGCCTCATCCAGATCGTCTGTACTGGAGCGCACATGATCGACCCGTGCAGCGACTTCAAAGCGACCAAAATGTGTGGGTAGTTCTTCCAGGACAAATAAACCGACAGTGCGTGTGTCATTACCGCGGATATAAAAGCCACCACCGTGTTCATCACCATCCCCGTGGCCGTGACCTTCGCCCTCAGCTTCAAAGTCACGATCATTAAATTGCAGACCGACCACACCTTCCCAATCGCCAATCGGGTTATGCACCATTTCCAGACGCATTTCAGTTTCGTTATTGTTGAAACGTGTCTCAACTGCGCTTTCAACGAAGGCACCATTATCAAACTCAGAACCAATTTCCTGTTGACGGTAGCTGGTGTAGGCCATTTTCAGCCTGGCAGCGCTGAAACCTGGTAACGGATCATTCATTTCACTGCGAAAATCAAAACGATCGTTTTTCGCGCGAATCTGTTCTCGCTCTTCTTCACCTTGACCTAAAAAGACTTCGGGAATGCCATATTGAGTTTCCCAAGTGCTGTAGCCCAAACCGGCAAAGCCCCAGTCACCTTTATACAAGCCGGTGATAGAGAACACATCATTTTCCACTTCACTGTTTTGTAATTTATCTTTACGGCCGACCTGCTGGTCTTTTTGCTGATAACCATCAATATCAAAATCACTGGTACGACGAAGCCCATAGTCCGTCCGCAATACAAAACTGTCTCCCAGTGGTAGTTCCAGTCCCAAACGTCCCTGGCGATCATGTCCATTGATGCCGTATGACATCTGACCATCTACTCTTGGAGCATCCCCAAACTCAGGATTAAATCGATTACTGCGAACATTGATAACCCCTCCAGCAGCACCGCTGCCATAGAGTAATGTCGCCGGACCCCGGAAAACCTCAATTTGATCGGCGCGACCTACATCCATGCCGATAGCATGATCCGCACCTTCACCAGAAATATCGGAAGTACTTAAGCCATCTTCCAGCACTTTTACACGGGATCCCTGTAAACCTCGAACTACAGGACGTCCTACGCCCTGACCAAAGTCGGCATTATGTACGCCTGGTAAGCCATCCAATGTTTCGCCTATTGTGCTGGAGCGTTTTTTATTGAGTTCATCACCGGCAATAACCGTCACAGGCTGGATCAATTCATCAGAGGTACGGTTGCCTAATGGATCAGAAGTGACCACCAGGCGTGGGATATCAACAGTATCTTCAGCAGCTAACACGGCAGAAGCCATAGGGGAGAGTGCGGCAGCAAGCAGCAATACAATAGGTTTTTTATTCATTACGAATAATCCTCATAGCAGAAATCAGTAGCCATTTTCTGAATAGAAAAATGGCATTCAGTTAAATTTGAACGCTATGAGAAAATGGGGGGAGCGCGAATCGCGAATGAAAGATAAAAATCTTCGAAACGAGCAGGGAGGCTTACAGAAGATTGAAATTGAAAATATTGTTGCCAGACAGTAATTTTCAGCTGATTGTGGTTATCGGTAGATGGGGTATGACTGACAACATTTAACTGATCACATAATGCTATATGATCATGAAACGCATGTTCGGCATCGTGCCAAACGGCTATGGATTGCATCAGCAATAATGCTGCTGCAAAGAGCCATAACAGATGTTTGGTATGCCGAATTTGCATAGGGATTAGTTCACCAGCAATTCAGTGAGTAACTGCTGATAAATAGCCGACAATGTATCCAGATCGGCAACCGACACATGTTCATCAATTTGGTGAATGGTCGCGTTTAACGGACCCAGTTCAATTACCTGTGCTCCAGTTGGCGCGATAAAACGACCATCGGATGTACCACCAGAAGTAGATAGAGTTGTTTCATAACCGGTGACGGTTTTAACTGCCACCTGTACGGCTTCAAGTAATTTACCGCCTGCTGTGCGGAAGGGTTTACCCGATAACACCCAATCTAATTGATATGCCACAGCGTGTTTATCGAGAATCGCCTCGACCTTTTGTTGCAGTTCATCGTGGGTCACTTCCGTGGAATAACGGAAATTAAAAATCATTTCTGCTGTGCCGGGAATAATATTGGTCGCACCAGTGCCGCTGTTCAGATTGGATACCTGAAAGCTGGTAGGCGGGAAATCAGCATTACCTTGGTCCCATTGCACCGCACAGAGTTCAGCCAATGCCGGGGCCAGATTATGTACCGGGTTATCAGTCAGGTGAGGATAGGCAATATGGCCCTGCTTGCCTTGAACTGTCAGATAGCCATTTAACGAGCCACGACGACCGTTTTTAACTACATCTGCCACTCTATCAGTGCTGGTGGGTTCGCCGACGACACACCAGTCGATATGATCCTGACGTGCCTGCAATGTTTCAATAACTTTAACGGTACCATCAGTGGCCGGACCTTCTTCATCGCTAGTCAGTAAAAAAGCAATGCTGCCAGCATGCTGAGGGTGCTCAGTAACAAAACGTTCGCAAGCCGTCACCATAGCGGCAATACTGCCTTTCATATCTGCTGCACCGCGGCCGTACAAAATGCCGTCTTCAATTTTGGCGGCAAACGGTTCGTGGCTCCATTTATCTACCGGTCCGGTAGGCACAACATCGGTATGTCCGGCAAATACAAATAATGGACCATTATGTCCACGGCGGCACCACAGATTATCTACTTCACCAAAGCGTAGGTATTCAGCATTAAAGCCACTATTCGCCAACCGTTCTGCCAGCATGATCTGACAGCCTTTATCAACAGGTGTCACGCTGTCACGTTGAATCAAGTCAATGGTGAGCTGAACAGTGTCAGAAAGATTATTTTGCATATCGGGCCTGAAAATCAGATTCATTAAAACCTATTGATACACCGGATGCATCTTCGATAACCGGGCGTTTAATAAGTGTGGGATGCGAGAGAATTAACTCGACAGCAGATTGTTGATCAAGCTCATCTTTACGCGGGTCTTCAAGCTTGCGCCAAGTGGTGCCACGTTTGTTGATAAGCTGTTCCCAGCTGACGTAATTCAACCACTGTTGGATGATGGATTGATCCAAACCATCGGTACGAAAATCATGGAAGTGGTATGTAATCTGGTGACCATCCAGCCAACGTCTGGCTTTTCTGACCGTGTCACAATTTTTAATGCCAAACAATTTCATCGTTGCCGTTTCACCTGAAAAAGCCCACAGGGTAGGCGAATTGATGGTAAATGATACAGTATATCAATTCATTTTGCATCATTGGCTTCACTGCATGTAGCAGTGGAAAAGGCGGTAACGGCTCTATGCTGTTACCGCCAATTAAAACTATTTAGATATCACGCAGTAATTCGTTAATACCGACTTTACCACGGGTTTTTTCATCAACCTGTTTTACAATAACAGCGCAGTACAGGCTGTAAGTGCCATCTTTAGAAGGCAGGTTACCCGAAACGACTACAGAACCAGCCGGAATACGACCATAGCTGATTTCACCGGTCATACGGTTGAAAATCTTGGTGCTTTGACCAATGTAAACACCCATTGAGATCACTGAACCTTCTTCAACGATCACGCCTTCAACCACTTCAGAACGGGCACCGATAAAGCAGTTATCTTCAATGATAGTCGGGCCGGCTTGTAAAGGTTCAAGTACGCCACCAATACCCACACCACCCGATAAATGGACGTTTTTACCGATTTGTGCACAGCTGCCAACGGTAGCCCAGGTATCAACCATGGTGCCGGAATCAACATAGGCACCGATATTGACGTAAGAGGGCATTAAAACAACGCCTGGTGCGATATATGAACCACGACGTGCTGCTGCAGGAGGAACCACACGCACACCGGCAGTATTGAAATCAGCTTCGGTAAAGTTGGCGAATTTTGGTTCAACCTTGTCAAAATACTGTGTTTCACCGCCAGACATCGGGCGGTTATCATTCAGGCGGAACGACAATAAAACGGCTTTTTTCAGCCATTGATTGACGACCCAATCACCATTTTGTTTTTCTGCGACACGGGCTTTACCACTGTCGAGCATTCCCAGAACTTCATTGACGGCATTACGTACTTGCGCATCAGCATTGGCTGGGGTGATTTCTGCACGGCGTTCAAATGCCGTTTCGATAATCTGCTGGATATCACTCATCGGTTTCTCCAAATTATTAAGATAAGGTTTCAATATAGTCACGGATCCGCATAGCCGCTTCGACGCACTCATCTTGAGGTGCAACCAATGCCATGCGGATCCGGTTAACGCCAGGATTACCCTGTTTGGTATCTCTGGCTAAAAAACGTCCCGGCAATACGGTGACGTTATATTGATCAAATAAGCCGCGAGCAAAATCGGTATCGGCAATCGGTGTTTCTGCCCATAAATAAAAACTTGCCTCGGGCTGGGTGACATTCATCACCGGGGACAGAATGTCGAGTACGGCTGCGAATTTTTCTCTATACAGGTGCCGGTTGTGTGCCACATGCGCTTCATCTGTCCAGGCAGCAATAGAAGCAGACTGGGTTGATGGTGGCATCGCACAGCCATGATAGGTACGGTAACGCAGAAAGGATTTCATAACACTGGCATCGCCTGCCACAAAACCACTTCTTAATCCTGGCGCGTTAGAGCGCTTGGATAAGCTGTGAAAAACGACACAGCGGCTTAAATCGTTATAGCCAGCTGCTACAGCTGCTTGTAATAAACCTACTGGTGGTAAGGCTTCATCAAAGTAGATTTCGGAATAACATTCGTCAGCCGCAATAATAAAATCGTATTCATGGGCCAGTTGAATCAGTTTGGTCAGCGTTTCTGCATCAACAATCGCACCAGTCGGGTTGCCCGGGCTGCATAAATATAACAACTGACAGCGAGACCAGACACTTGCGGGAACAGCATCAAAATCGGGTACAAAGCTGGTTTCTTCAGTGCAGTTAAGCAGATAGGGTTCTGCTCCTGCCAGAAATGCCGCACCCTCATAGATCTGATAAAACGGGTTGGGCATGACAATCAGTGGATCTTTACGACGATCAATAATCGCCTGAGCAAAGGCAAATAATGCTTCTCGGGTGCCATTAACCGGCAGAACCTGCGATAAAGGGTCGATATGTCCTGCTAACTGAAATCGTTGATCCAGCCAGTTTGCAATGGTATGGCGTAATTCGATACTACCTGCCGTTGTTGGATAGGCCGATAAGCCATGCAAATGACTAATGACCGCTTCAGTAATAAAACCGGGAGTAGGATGCTTTGGCTCACCAATGGATAACGAAATATGCGGCAGATCACTCGGCGGTTGGCAACCTTGCTGCAGTTCGGCTAATTTCTCAAAAGGATAAGGGTGTAATAGGGCCAGATCTGGATTCATTAATACATATCGCCGGATAACAAAAATTCGGCCATTATAACGCTTCAACTGACTGTCGTGTTATAAGCATCATTATGAACACTATTAATCCAATAGAATCCAAGCTTGCAATCCTTAGTCTGTTATTTGCTGCCACAATGTGGGGCATTATCTGGTATCCGATGCGCCTGTTCGAACAGGCTGGCATGTCGGTGGTCTGGGTGACGTTGATTATGTACCTCACAGCAGGCATCGCCAGTCTGCCGATTTTTATCAAAAACCGTTATCGCTGGAAACATATTCCTGCCGATCTGCTTTGGCTGGCCCTGGCGGCAGGTATGACCAATCTTGCTTTTTTAGTCGCGTTGAATGAAGGTCAGGTAATGCGGGTGATGTTGTTGTTTTACTTATCGCCGTTATGGTCTGTGATATTAGGTCGCTGGTGGCTAGGTGAAAAGTTGTCTCTGGCAGCCATTATTATGTTTGTGCTGGCGATGGGGGGCACGGTCTTAATGTTATGGCGACCCGAAGTGGGATTTCCATGGCCACATGGGCTAGCAGATTGGCTGGCCTTGTTTGCCAGTCTGTGTTTTGCGGTGAACAATGTGTTGAGTCGAAAGCTGGCGGCAGTGCCAATGGCTTTAAAAACTACCATCATTTTATGGGGAGTGGTCGCGGTATCAATAGTCGTTTTGCTATTACAGCAGGCTTCCTTACCCTCAGTGGGTCTATCTGTATGGCTAAGTGCTGTTTTGGTGGGGGGCGGAATTATCATCGCCATGACAATGACCGTTCTATATGGACTTGCCAGAATGCCGGTTTATCTGGCAGCAGTTATCATGTTGTTTGAATTGATTGTTGCCGCGATTTCCTCAGCTTTACTCACTACAGAAATGATGACCGTTCAGGAATGGCTGGGTGGGGCATTTATTTTTGTTGCTGCATTCGGAATTGCTCAGGTAGAAAAAGCCAATCGCTAAGCCTGCGGCCAATTTATTTTGATTAACCACTTTGTTTCACCCTTTCAGTCTTGGACTGTTTTCCGCGCTATTGTGTTGGAAATGACTTATGTAGAATGGTTACACCACGCCAATAGGCCTGGTTGAAAGAAACGACTCTGCTCAGAGGAGACTCTAAAAGAGCAATAGCCCTTGGTTTTTATTTTAATTTGCAGGAATTGTTTATGATTAAGTCTATAGCGCATGCCAGTTTTCTGGTGGCTGATTTAGCTACGTCGCTGAAGTTTTACTGTGATGTCTTGCAAATCCCTCTCAATTCGAATCGCCCTAAATTTGCCTATGACGGCGCATGGCTGGATTTGGATAACAAACAACAATTACATTTGATGGTATTACCCAATCCTGACTCGACAGATGGTCGTCCGGAACATGGAGGGCGGGATCGTCATGTCGCATTGCTTGTCGAAGATCTTGAGGCACTTGCCGAACGGCTGGAACAGGCAGGTGTAGAATTTTCACGCAGCAAGTCCGGTCGGGCTGCTTTTTTCTGCCGTGATCCAGATGGAAATGCACTGGAATTTGCAGAAGATTTTACTCCGCCCGTTAAGTAACTCAGGCATTTAAAAGAAACAATCAATGGCTTAGCGACTTACTCACAATTTCTGTGGATAAGTCTGTGTGTAACAATGGTGAAAAACGCTAAGTCGTTAATCTATAAAAGTGCTGTTCAAAATGGTTAAAATTTAACCAGTTGCAAAAAATAAATAAAATCAAATGGTTATGTAACAATTTTGTATATTCAACAACTTAGCAAAACTTGTTGTAACAGCACTGTAACAATTTAGGAAAAAGTGAATAACTTACTGCGATTGGCAGCATTAAAAATCAAAGATTGTGCCATAAAATTTATTTTTGCTTTTCACACAGCTAACTTTAAATCATCCTGCTATTTGATTCTTTCAGTGTTTAATATTTGAAATATTCATTTTTGTTGTTGTAATAGCCTGCTAGTCAATTAGTTAAAAGTGATGATCAATGGCTTAGCGACTTACTCACAATTTCTGTGGATAAGTCTGTGGTTAACATTGTTGAAAATCGCTAAGTCATTATTCTTTAACAGAGCTGCACTAAATGGTTAAAAAATAACCATATTTAAAATTCATTTAAAATCAATAACATATGGTTGTTTTGTGTACATTCAATGACTTAGCAAAGTATGTTGTAAGAGCACTGTAACAATCCATCGGAAAGTGCATAACTTACTATGCTGGTATTAAGAAATTACACTCGTGCTAATGCAGGAATGATCTGCTCATCAAAGGCCGAATCTTCATCACCTGTTGGTTCGAGGCGAAATTGCTCAAGTCCCTTAAAATCAAATAATTGCTGATCTGCCAATTGTGAGGGGGCCACATTCTGGATGCTACGGAAAATATTCTCAACACGACCGGGATGCTGTTTCTCCCAGGTTTGCAGCATTTCCTTAATCACCTGACGTTGCAGATTTTCCTGAGAGCCACATAAATTACATGGAATGATTGGGAAGGCTCTCGCTTCAGCATAGCGGGTGATATCCGACTCTTTGGCATAACAGAGTGGTCGGATAACAATATTGGTTTTATCATCACTCAGCAGTTTGGGCGGCATGGCTTTGGTCTTGCCGCCATAAAACATATTTAAAAAAAGCGTTTCAATAATATCGTCACGATGATGGCCTAAGGCGATTTTTGTGATGCCATGCTGACGCGCATAACCGTATAACGATCCACGACGTAGTCTCGAACAAATACCACAGGTGGTTTTGCCTTCAGGAACCACTTCCTTAACAATGCTGTAGGTATCTTTTTCGATAATATGAAATGGCACGCCGATTTTACTGAGATATTCTGGCAATACATGCTCTGGAAATCCGGGTTGCTTTTGATCAAGATTGACCGCAATCAACTCAAAATCAATTGGTGCGTGATCGCGTAAATTCAGCAAAATATCGAGCATGGTGTAGCTGTCTTTACCACCTGACAGGCATACCATGACTTTATCGCCATCCTGAATCATGTCGTAATCAGCAATTGCCTGGCCGACCTGGCGGCGTAGCCGTTTATGTAATTTGTTGAATTCGTGTTGTTGTTTCAATTGATTTTCAGACATTAGATCAGACCTGCGAAGGGTTGCACGGTGACAGATTGACCGGCAGCTACACCGTCACAATCTTCATCCAGTAAAATAAAACAGTTGGCATGACTCATGGAATGCAGAATGCCGGAGCCTTGTTCGCCGGTCATCGTAACTTCCAATTGATTGGCAGAATTGCTGCGTAATAATCCCCGTTGAAATTCGAACCGCCCAGGGCGCTTACGAATATTCTCAGCTGCAATCGCCTGTAATACCATTGGCGCGTGATAAATGGCACCCGCCAACTTGTGTAAAGCAGGTTGTACAAACTGATAGAAAGTTACCATCACCGAAACCGGATTACCGGGCAGACCGAAAAAATGAGCATCTGCAATTTTGCCGTAAGCAAGCGGCCTGCCGGGTTTCATTGCGATTTTCCAGAAATGCACTTCGCCGAGTTCATCCAGCAATTGCTTAACATAATCGGCTTCACCCACTGACACACCACCAGAGGTAATCACCACATCGGCTTCCTTGGCGGCCTGCAGCAAAGCTTCACGTAATGTGTCGGGATTATCGGTAACGACTCCCATATCGATGATCTCAGCATCCAGACGTGTCAGCATGGCATACAAGGTATAACGGTTACTGTCATAAATATCGCCGGGGTTCAAAGTTTCGCCAAGCGAACGTAGTTCATCACCAGTAGAAAAAAATGCCACCCGAATTCGACGACGAACCTTTAGTTCTGCAAATCCCAATGACGCCAGTAAGCCTAAATCGGCTGAGGTAATTCGACGTCCTGCAGTAAGCACCACAGCGCCGGTCTGAATATCTTCTCCGGCGAGTCGCACATTTTCGCCGCTATGATGTTCTCCGTGCAGCGTTATCAGATCATTATTAACTTCAGCTTGTTCTTGCATGATGACCGTGTCACAACCCTTGGGCATCATTGCACCCGTCATGATTCTTACACATTCACCGGTATGAACGGTTTTGTCGAAAGGTTTGCCAGCAAAGGCACTGCCCACCCGTTTTAATGAGATTAATTGATGCTTCAAATCTTCGCCACGTACCGCATAACCATCCATTGCCGAATTAGCATGCGGAGGGACGGATAGCGGTGAAATCACATCTTCATGTAATACCTGTCCCAGCGCATCGCGCAATGCGACTTTTCGCCAGCAGCTGATTGCTGATATCTGCTGCAGAATTTTCTCTCTGGCGTCTTCCACTCTCAGAGTGTTAACGGGTTCAGGAGTGGCGCAGCTTGGTTGGGGCGTAAAGTCAGTCATGGTGGTATTGCCGAATATAGTTGTTTATAAAGTTCAGGATGGCGCCAAAATCGTTTAAATTCAATACGGGTATTTGAGGTTCAATTGTCAGTTCGGAGTCAGTGGCAATGGCAATAATATTGGGATCCTCCGGAAACAACAGAGGTTTACCAATGCTTGCGCGATGTAATTCCAGCTTCGGTATTGCTTCCTGTTTAAAGCCTTCGACCAGAATCAAATCCAAATTCTCTAAATCCAGACGCGCCAGACAGTCGGATAAAAGTGGTTCTTGTTGTCCATTTTCATTGGTTTGCATCAGTGCCAGCAGTTTTCGGGAGGCCACTAGTACCTGACTGGCACCTGCTTCACGAATTCGGTAACTGTCTTTACCGGGCTGATCGATATCAAATAGATGATGCGCATGTTTTATAACCGCTAAGCGTATTCCGGCAGAGCGAAGTTTAGGAATCAACTGGGTGAGTAAGGTGGTTTTGCCAGTGCCACTAAATGCGGCAATTCCCAATATAGGTACTGAACAGGACAAGGCAGGTGATTGCAGGTCTTCCGGATGATTGAAATTGGTGAAACTCTCAGGTTGGTCAGAAAAATCTACTTCAATCATTCCCTGTTGCTTAAACCAGCGATCAATCTTTCTTTCCCCAGAAGCGAGATATTTCTGTAAATCCTCTGCCAGTTCACAGTGTAATAATGAAAATACTGGTTGAATACGCTTGCCATCGGTGGCGACAGCGATTTTTTTACATGAGCATAATAAACTCTCCAGCATGCGTTGTCGTAACTTCGGACTGGGAGAGGGGCTGTCACAGGGAGCCGTCAGAATATAATCGGTGGTTGCCATTTGCATTCCGGCCAGCATGCCAGCCAATGGTCCTTGAAAGCCGGAAAGCGAATCGCTGATGACAGGATAGCCAAATTGTTGATAACGCTCTATATTACGATTAGCGTTGATGAGCAACTGCTCAACCTGAGGTGCAAGATGATGAATGACATGCGCAATCAACGGCTGATTTACGTAAGGTATCAGGCCCTTGTCATTACCGCCCATACGGCGTGCTTCGCCACCGGCGAGAATGATGCCGGTCACGGTAGGGTAAGTTGATTCAGTCATGCTGTTTGCAGTTAATGGCTTTTTGTTGAGTGGGTACAATGCATAAATTAACAATATCAATGTTCATTATACTGTGTATTCCACAGAACGTATGGTCACAGGATTTGCAGATTCTGGTTATGGGACTATATCGCGATCATGCCGTGTTGGAAATTAATCAGCAGCAACATTTTTTATCTGTTGGACAGCGAACTCCGGAAGGCGTGACCTTAATCAGCGCAAACAGCAATCAGGCAATATTGGATATTGCAGGCAGGCAGGGTGTATTTGAACTGAATAATCGGGTTGGTGCTATGTATTCGGCCCCTGTTGAAATGCCTGTAGTGAGTATATGGCCGACCAATGGGATGTATTTGACCAGTGGTTCAGTTAATGGATATACAGTAGATTTTATGGTGGATACTGGAGCATCAGTCATTGCTATAAATGGTGAGACTGCAAAACGGTTAGGCTTAGATTATCTTAACGCGAACCAGATTGGTGTCAGAACCGCTTCTGGTGTTGAACTTGCTTACAGTATCGAACTGGAATCTGTGCAACTAGGTGATATTTCACTGGAAAATGTTGCGGCTGTCGTGATTGATGGTCCAGAACCACAACGGGCTTTATTGGGAATGAGTTTTCTAAATGCGTTTGATATGGAACGCAAAGGCGAACGGCTGGATTTACGCCAAAAATTCTAGTCAAATAAAAAAGCCAGTTGCGGGTGCAACTGGCTTAATTAGTAAAAGGCATCTTCAGTAAATCAATCAAAACCCTGAGTGATCAACGCATAGGCTGAATGATTATGAATCGATTCAAAGTTTTCTGATTCGACTGTATATGCTTTGATACGGCTATCGGCATTTAAACGCGCTGCAACGTCGCGAACCATATCTTCAACAAATTTCGGATTGTCGTAAGCATGCTCGGTGACATATTTTTCATCCGGACGCTTCAACAAACCATAGATTTGGCATGACGCTTCGTCTTCTACCAGATCAATCAAGTCTTCAATCCAGATAAAGCTATCTGTTTTCACGGTCAATGTGACATGTGAACGCTGATTATGTGCACCGTAATCCGAAATATTTTTTGAACATGGGCACAAGCTGGTAACCGGCACAATGACTTTGACAGTCATGCTGGTTTTCTTGGCAACAATTTCACCAATAAAACTTACTTGATAATCCATCAGACTGCGGACTTTTGAAATCGGTGCTTCTTTATTTACAAAATAGGGGAAGCTCATTTCAATGTAGCCGGATTCAGCATCCAGACGTTCAGTCATTTCGCCCAACATGGTATGAAATGACTTAACGGTAATTTCACGTTCATGTTGATTAAGAATCTCAACAAAACGTGACATATGTGTGCCTTTAAACTGATGTGGCAGATTCACATACATATTAAAATTGGCAACAGTGTGCTGTTCACCGGTAGTGCGATCACTGACCACAACAGGATGGCGAATATCTTTTATGCCAACTTTATCAATCGCAATGTGACGTTTATCTTTGATATTCTGAACGTCTTCGATTTCTGCTGCAGCTATTGGCTTGTTTTGATCGGTCATGATTCGGGTTAATCCTCACTATATTTGACACAGGCACGGTCGGTTTCCCATACCGTGACACCAGAGACTCTGGCTGTGTCGGTGTTTAGCGTATCGCTAAGGCGCTGGTAAAAAAACTGGGCGATATTTTCTGCCGTAGGATTAATCTCATCAAACGGGGGAATATCATTCAGATAACGGTGATCCAGTGTTTTTGCTAACTCACGAGTCGCCGTTTTAATGGTTTTAAAATCCATGCCCATACCATGCTGGTTAAGTGCATTGGCAGTGACTTCGACTTCAAGTTTCCAATTATGGCCATGCATGCGACGACAATCCCCAGGGTAGTCCCTAAGGGTATGTGCAGAGGCAAAATCAGCCAGAATTTTTAAGGTATAGGTGGCGCTCATAATGTTGACTATTATACTCGGGAATTAACCTATCGAACAGGCTATTATTACGCAAAATAACGATTGATGGTATCGATAATGCCACTTGCATCCAACCCACAGGCACTGAGCATCTGGTCATGATCACCATGCTCAATGAAGTGGTCAGGCAAGCCCATCATCCGCAAATGTGTCTCAATACCCTGCTGTTGAAAATATTCATTTACCGCGCTACCAGCTCCGCCCATCAGTGCATTTTCTTCAATAGTGATAATCAATTCATGACTGGCAGCAATTTCATCCAGTAGCGTGGTATCCAATGGTTTAACAAAACGCATATTCACCACTGTGGCATCAATTTGCTCTGCAGCGTCAAGTGCTGTATGCAATAAGGTGCCAAAAGCCAGAATGGCGGTCTTTTTGCCTGTCCGACGGGTTTGTGCTTTACAGATGGGCAAGCTATTCAGTTGTGGTTCTATCGCCGTACCGTTGCCACAACCGCGAGGATACCGCACTGCGGCAGGGCCATTATGATGATATCCGGTGGTTAACATTTGCCGACATTCGTTCTCATCGCTGGGTGTCATTATCAGCATATTCGGAATACAACGCAGATAACTTAAATCAAAACTTCCGGCGTGTGTTGGCCCATCAGCGCCTACCAATCCCGCCCTATCAATAGCAAATAACACCGGCAGGTTTTGCAGAGCCACATCATGAATCAATTGATCATAAGCGCGCTGCAGAAAGGTTGAATAAATGGCAACTACCGGTTTTTTGCCTTCACAAGCAATGCCTGCCGCTAACGTAACGGCATGTTGCTCTGCAATGCCGACATCAAAATATCTTTCTGGAAACCGTTCAGCAAAAGCATTCAGACCGGAGCCTTCACACATAGCGGGTGTAATCGCAATCAGATCTTCAGAAGCTGCTCCCATATCACACAGCCATTGACTGAATACTTGGGTAAAGGTTGGACCGGATTTTTTATTGCTATTGGCAGGGCTTACACCATGATATTTACAGGGTTGCTGCTCAGCAGGTTCGAAGCCTTTACCTTTTTTGGTCACAATATGCAGGAACTGAGCACCTTTGCTGTTGCGCAGATTGCTTAACGTGGTAATCAAGGTGTCAAGATCATGGCCATCAATCGGGCCAATATAATTGAACCCCATTTCTTCAAATAACGTACCTGGCACCATCATGCCTTTGACGTGTTCTTCGGTACGTCTTGCGAACTCCCACGCAGGCGGAATTTTTTCCAGCATTTTCTTGCTGCTTTCGCGGGCAGAGCGATAAAAACGACCAGAAAGTAGTCGGGCTAAATAATTAGCCATGCCACCGACATTTTTGGATATCGACATTTCATTGTCATTGAGTACGACCAGCATGTCAGCATTCAGATCACCGGCATGAGCCAACGCCTCGTATGCCTGACCTGCTGTCAGTGCACCATCACCGATAATGGCCACAGAACGACTTGGTAAGCCGCTGGCCCGAGCGGCAATCGCCATGCCTAAAGCGGCGCTGATTGATGTACTGGAATGACCGACACCAAAGCTGTCATAGTCACTTTCACTGCGCTTGGGAAAACCGGAAAGTCCTCCGGGTTGACGCATGGTATGCAGTTGGTCTCGACGTCCTGTCAGGATTTTATGAGCATAACTCTGGTGACCAACATCCCAGACCAAATGGTCTTCAGGGGTGTTAAACACATAATGCAGAGCCAATGTTAGCTCGACAACCCCCAAATTTGACGAAATATGTCCCCCCGTTTGCTGAATCTGATCAATTATTAATTCGCGGATTTCGATCGCTAATTGATCCAATTGTTTACGTTCTAATTGACGTAATTGGGCAGGGGAGTCGATTTGTGCAAGTAAACTTGTCATGTTAAATCAATGTGATTAAAAGGTTCGTTGCACGACAAACGTTGCCAGTGCCCGCAGAGCTAAACATTCATTTCCGAGATTATTCAATGCTGTCAATGCCTCTTTCACCAGCATCTGCGCCTTTTGCTGGGCGGCTTCAAGTCCCATTAAAGCGGGGTAGGTAGGTTTGTTTCGAGCAATATCTGCACCTTGTTGTTTCCCCAAGGTAGCAGTATCCGCGATCACATCCAATACATCGTCTTGCACCTGAAATGCCAGGCCAATAGCTGTGGCATAATTGTTGAGATATTTTAAATCCATCGAACTGTAATTTTTACCACAGTAAGCTCCCAGCAAAACACTGGCTTGGATCAAAGCGCCGGTTTTCAATAAATGCATGGCTTCCAGATCTGTTTGGTTAAGTTGTTTACCCACCGAAGCCAGATCGATGGCTTGGCCCCCGGCCATTCCCATAACACCGGAAGCCTGTGCCAGGCATTTAACCATAGCGATTTGCTGATCTGCCGGCAAATCGTTTTCGGTCAGACATTCAAACGCCAGACTTTGCAATGCATCACCCACTAATAAAGCAGTTGCTTCATCATAGGCTTTATGGCAAGTGGGTTTACCTCGGCGCAAATCATCATCATCCATCATTGGCATATCATCATGAACCAGGGAATAGGCATGAATCATCTCAACGGCGCAGGCCGCTGAGTCCAGGGCATCAGTATTGGCATTAAATGCCTCACCTGTTGCATAAACCAACATGGCCCGCAAACGTTTCCCTCCGTTCAACGTTGCATAGTGCATGGCTTCTGATAACCGTGCAGCGGCTATAACGTTTTGATTGGGTAATCGTTGTTGCAAAGCCAGGCTGATACGTTGCTGGTGCGAAGACATCCAGTCAGAAAGCGAAAACGTTTTTGTCACGATGCCTCGGAGTCTGGATCAAAATCCACTAAAGCAGACTGGCCGGATTGCTGTAATAACATTTGTACTTTTTGCTCGGCAGCTTGTAATGCTTCCTGACAATCACGGGTAAGTAATACACCGCGTTCATAAAGTTTTAATGATTCTTCAAGGCTGATATCGCCTTTTTCCAAGCGTTCTACCAGTGATTCAAGCTCACTGACTGCCGCTTCATATTCAAGTTTTTTGCGTTTTGCCACCATATTGGCCTCTGTACAAATCTCGCGTTAACGACACATTATAAGTTAATCGAAGCTTACATGCCCGCTGGAATGTTTGCTAATTTCCCGTTAGTCTGTTGTGTTTTCCTTTTACACTGAACTATTCATGCCAAAAATCATCCGCGGCTTACACAATTTGCCCGATCCTGCACAAGGATGCGTGGCGACGATTGGTAACTTTGATGGTGTACATCTGGGGCACCAGGCTGTACTGACGCAATTGGCAATGAAAGCGGATATGCTTAATTTGCCCGCGGTGGTCATCACCTTTGAACCGCAACCGTTTGAATATTTTGTGCCGGAAAAAGCACCGGCCAGATTATCGCGGTTTCGTGAAAAGGTTGAGGCGCTACGAGCTTACTCAATCCAGAAACTTTGTGTGTTGCGGTTTAATCGTCAATTAGCTGAAATGCAGGCCGAAACCTTTATCCAGAAATTATTGGTTGAAGGCCTGAATGTTCGTTACCTGGTTGTTGGTGATGATTTTCGTTTTGGTAAAGATCGACAGGGTGACTTTGCCTTATTGCAACAAGTAGGGAAACAGCATGGTTTTCAGGTTGTTAACATGCATACTTTCGCCATTGATGACATGAGAGTTAGTAGTACAAGAATTCGCGAAGCGTTGCAGGACGGTGACTTGGCAGTGGCTGAGAAGTTATTAGGTCGTCCTTACCGGATGAGTGGCAGAGTCGCGCATGGTGATAAACGTGGCCGTAAAATGGGGTATCCGACAGCCAATATTCATTTGCATCGAGCAAAAGTACCGTTAAACGGTGTTTATGCGGTACAACTTTATGGCATTGATGAAGAGCCGGTAAATGGTGTGGCCAATATTGGTGTCAGACCCACTATTTCAGGTAGCGATAAGGCACTACTTGAAGTACATCTCTTTGATTTTAAACGTGATATTTATGGTGAGCACGTACAGGTTTATTTTCTGAAAAAACTGCGTGAAGAACAGAAATTTGCCAGTTTGGAACAGCTGATTGAACAGATCCATATCGATTCTGCGCAGGCTAAAAACTTTTTTCAGCCTAATTAAGAATTAAGATCCATCGTCTTCACCACTGGCAAATTTACCGGCGTCATAATCCCGAATCAGTTTTTCTGCTGCTTCGACATCGTCATTATTTACCAATACATGGGCGAAATCAGTGGCAGGTAAGTCGCCTACAGCGCCTTGCAGATAATGTCCTGCAACATGTGATTCTATGCCATGCGCATCCAGCAAGCCTGCAACAATATGGGCTTCTAGAATATTAGATCCGCGAAAGATTAACTTCATGGTTATTGCAGATGTACTGCTTCAAATCGGGCCATCACATTACCTTCCACATCAGCCAGCTCAAGATGTTGTCCTTCAATTTGCCAATAACGCACTTTTTCGAGCATAAAATGAACTTCCTGAGCCGTTTCCATACCTTGAGGGCACGCCATCATCGTGCTGGCAATACGACTGAATTTCAGCTTGTCTTCACGAAGTTGATAAGTCCCCATGATTCGATTACAGCCATCCGATCCCGATAGACGATTATCTTCAGTGGCTAAAATAAGCGAGGGTTCATGCTGATCTTGATAAACGTCAACGGGCTCATCATTCAATCGGGTCAGTTTCCAGTATGTATTCAGCAAACTTTCATTGAAGCCTAATTGACCGCAGGTTTCTCCAGGCCATATATCATCGGCCTTTGTGACAATCAACGTTGGCTGCAATATTCCAGTATTGCTGTTGGCTCTTGGTTCAAGGTGACCGGTTGCTTCAACTAATATTGGTTGATTAGGCGCTTCGATATATTCCAGATACAGCGATTCAAGTGCTGCGTTATCCGCTTCCTGGGCGACAAACCAACGCTGACCGGTAAGGCATTCCTTAAAGACTCCGCTATCCGCCATATAGTTGTACATACCGTGAAACTGCATGTTCGGATAGACCGCGTAAAAGTCATTGTCCCGTTGAAGTTCATAATTCAAAGGGCTGTTAATCAAAACATACTCCTGATCCATAAGACGAATGTTGCCATCTTTTTCAATCTGGAAAGCTGTTTGCTGTGGATCGTCCGAAAGCAGCCTCAACTGATCCGAATTTTGCTGCCATTGCCCCAGTTGATAAAAGGTCGAATTTTCGCCTGAATCCTGATAATGCATTTGCAGATAATAGCTTTTATCTGCGAATAAATTGAGACGATAATCAATACCCGGGCAATCAGCACAGGGCAAAGTGCCGCTGTAGCTGGCCGGAAAATCGTCAATAATCACGTGACGTTCATCAGCTTCTTCAGTACTGCAAGCACTGAAAAACAAAATCAACAGCAGGGCCAGCCACTTTTTAAACATAGTAAACTCCAGATGCATTTGATCAGAGTTATCGGTGATATTCACCTGCACGCTCTGGTTGGTATTCTATGGTTTCAATTCTGACTTGCAACATTCCACCATGACCATCCTGCCAGTCAATTTCATCGCCTTCTTTCAATCCCAGCATGGCACTGCCGACCGGCGCTAAAATTGAGATGGTGTTACCAGAGTCATCCATATCTTTTGGATAGACCAATTTCAGCGTAAAAGTTACCCCGGTAGAGATAACTGAAAATTTTACCTGAGAATTCATTGTCACCACATTTGCCGGAATCTGTTCTGGAGCAACCAGCTCAGCACGCTCGAGTTCGGTTAACAATGCTGATTTGATATTTGTCGCAATGCCTGGTGTAGCCCGCAATAAATTGTCGATACGGCTGTAATCGAGTTCAGAAATAATAATGTCAGGTTGTGAATTCACAATAAACTCCATTAAACAAGTTTATTCACGCACAAAAGCTACCGACATGTTTTGACGGCATCAGTTGAGGTGAAGTTGGGGAAAATAATTGGTTATCTGGGCCTGTTGCTCTTGCAGAGTCACCACCGCTGTTGAAGTTGAACGATCAACAGCCCGTAACAGGCGAGCTTATGATGGCACAAATTTCAAGCTAATATAAGGTGCCAGCAAAAACAAAAAAATGGCTAATTTATAAATCATCATGCCTAGATAATGCAGTTGTGAAAATTGCTCTCGAGTCATGACGAACCAACGACTATGTAACCGGTAAATTCTGTCACTGCCTACAGCATAAAACGTAAACCAGAATATCAATGCCAGATAGTTTAGAAATGTGGTCCAGCCGAGAACAAAAGTAACATTTTCCAGCGTCATTGCAGGTTCTCCTTAATTAGCAGAACTCTAGGGCTTGTTGATCTTTCAGAGTCACAACAGAGGCGGCTATGAAAGTTCAACAAGCCCTAGGATCTATTTATCGTTAATGATCAACAGACCTCAATCTACGCCGAGTTGTTACTGAATAAAAGTCACCGGCTTTTAATGGTTGCCACGCAGTTTAGTGAACAGGCGTTTAATAGCCTTGCGTCCATAGCGACGTTTGAATTTAACTTTAAAATCATAAAGGTAAAACGGTAAACGGCAACGGAAGTTAAACAGCAATTTATACTTGGTATGTTGAAGATAATGTCCAACCAGTTTTTCCCGCCCTGACCAGTGTAGTTTGTTGCAAATCCGCGTGAGATCCGACAAACGCTCGGATAATGTCGCATTACGGTTGAAAAAACGCGCCCTGTTGATATCGATAAGCGTAAAGCCCAGTTTATCCCCGGCTTGTTTTTTTATCAGGATATTCCCGCCAGCCAAATCCCGGAAAAACACCCCACGCCCATGCAAATCCAACAGGAATTGACTGAGTTGCTCGTATAAATCGTCTTCTCTGACACCCTGGTATTCGGTTGCACCTTCATTAAATGCCGTCAAAATATCCCTGGCGGAAAAGTCATGATCAACCATGTCGCACAGATAATAGTTTTCAGTCAGTGTTTTATCATCTGCCTGTTCAAAGTAGGCGATAGGCAGAGCTGTGGGAATTCCTCGGCGTAATAATTCGGCTGCGGCATTCCAGCTGCGTCTGGACTTACACGGTTTAAATTTATCAAGCAGCCGTTTATGTGCTGGCATACGTAATGGTTTTTTTGCGACAACGGTCTGATCCAGCAGATTATCGATACGCCAGATAATATTTCGGGCTTTGCGTAAGGTGTTTGCTTCGGTTGCTTTGGGAAGATAGGCCGGGTGTAGCTTCAGTTTCAGCTCTTCCGCCTGTGAAGCATTTTCAGCAATCAGTACACCTTTCCAGCCATCCTGCTCAAATCCGTACAAATTTTTACCAGGGGCATGACGATATAATGATATGCGTTCCCGGGCCTTAGGACTTGCTTTTAACTGAATTTTTGTATCAGATGACCAGCAGAGGAATACGGGAGTTTCGGTGACAAACTCGGGTTTTTCACTGACAGTCGTTCCATCACGGGAAATAATCTCAACATCCTCCAGTTGTGCAGGAGCATATAAGGCATGCATTGGCATTGCCTGACCATTTGCGGTCCATAACACATGGATTAATTTATCGTTGTTTCGAAATGCATGAACTTCAATGGCTTCGGCCGTCGCTAATGGCCCTTCATACAAACTGCCAGGGATCAATCGAATAAAATTCTGCATCGCATAAAATGACGGACGCAGACGGAAATCCTCGCGTTTTCCCAGTACTGAGCGGTAATGCGTAATGCGTTCCAGCTCAGGGTAAACCTCATAACCGTCATCAATTAGTCCTTCTCGATGACAAATGAATGGTCCCCAATAAGCCTGCTGCATTGCACCGGAAGCAGCGAGTAAAGTGAGGTAACGACTTAAATAATCTGCTTGTTTTTCTTCGCCATTGACCAAAACCCGCCGAATCCTCGGTAATGTCCAGAAAGCTGCTGGCGATATAAATTCAGTTACCCCAAAATCATTGCTGATCTTTTTCAGAATCCGAGCTTTTTTGACCAGATTCACTTTTAAACGCATGGCGAGCTTAGTGCCAAAAATACGATGGTCAAAGCGTTCCGGTTCGGTCACCCGCTCACTGAACAGATTATTGGTGTGGATATCGGGTAATTGATTATCACGGCGTAAGCGGGTTAATACAGCAATGTTATGCAACGGTTCAAAATCAGAAATATTCGGTCCGGCAATCTTGATATGACGGGATTTTATTTCTTCATAGGCAATCCGCCAGGCATTAAAAAAACTTTCGGTGTCATAACCCGCCCAGCGACGACGGTTACTGGTTGAGCCCACTTCAATCGCTGTGACTCGTGACCCAAACCGGCTGGCGGCGGTTTGCACAAATTCACGCCAGCGCAGTTGTGCGCTGCCGGTTTTCATTTGTTGCGCTTCAGTAAAGGGCTGAACCAGATGTAATAGCACTTTGATATCGGTCGCCAGTAACCGTTCCAGTAACCGTGTTACCGGGCCACCTTCATCACCATATGTGTAATCGAGGCGGACCTGTTTAATCTGCAGCTCAGCAAGTTGCTGCAGAATATAATCATCGACAGCGGGATCCTCGGAGGTGGTGACGCCCACACCAACAAAATCGTTCGGGACGATATGTTGGGCTTCTGGTAAATGTCCATCAGGCAACGCCAGCCGGCCAGCAAATGCGTAACGTAATGCATGACCCAATGAATTTGCATCCATTAATGGGCCGTTTTCAATTTTGTTTTGCGATGGGTCTGACGAGCTCATAAAAAATCCGAAAAGTGATGCCCTGCATTGGGCTTTTTAAAGCAGAAATACATCATGCTTGGGTTTGTGTCATAGCTATCACTGCTGGAAGCTTATTTTGTCCAAGTGGGCGTGAGGTGTTGGTATTCTACATAAGTCATTTCTAACGCAGTAGGGCGGATATACCCCGAATCCTGCTGGAAACTATCTCCTGAAATAAGGCTGACTTGAAGAGTTTAATGCGTCAAGCTACTGGAAAAGACATTTAACACCACTACGCCGCCTAAAATCATTGAAATGCCAATGATGGCAGGGGTGTCCAGCTTCTGACTAAACACAATCCAACCTATTAAAGCGATTAATACCACTCCAATACCTGCCCAGATCGCGTAGGCGATACCGACAGGAATGACTTTTAATGATAAAGCTAAAAAGTAAAAAGCGACGATGTAACCTACGATAACAGCTACAGATGGCCAGAATCGGGTAAACCCCTCAGAAGCTTTGAGAAAGCTGGTTCCGAAGACCTCGGCAATAATAGCAATACTTAGTAATAACCATTTAGACATATTATGGGACTCAATTGTAGGTGAGGAACAGGCTGATAGCCAACAGACTACCCAGCAATGCAACAATTAAACTAACAATGACGCCCCATTGCGTCCGATACCCTTCGGGAAATTCAGATTCCCCAAGTGTTTTTAACACACGCTGAAATTGTCTGGCAGCATACAAGGTGGTCACACTGCCAAGTAGAATAAACGCCAGTCCTATGACAAAAGTCATGGTGGTGTTCAAGTGTTCCTGACCATTTGCTAATACTTCAATCAACAAACCTGAACGTTCAATCAAAAAACCAAACATGATAAACGTCAATCCAGTGCGATTCCAGGCGAGTAATGTGCGCTCTGCAGCGAATAAAACTCGCGGATCCTGAAGATAGGACATTGATTAAACCGCCTTTACTTTGCGTTTTCTCAACCAGTTTTTAAGCTTGGCGCTTAATTTGTGAAAAAAACGATGTTTGTTGCCAGCGGCTTCGCTGGTCAGAAAGTTTATCTGGATAGAGCGGCGTGTACCTTCAAAACTAGGATAGCCATGCCAGCAGTTATCAGTCACTTTAAACGCGACTAATGAGCCAGGACCGGGAATAATTTCATCGACATAATCTTGCATATCCTGTGCATTATTTAAAATTCGTAAGCGTCCCGTGGCAGCATCCCAGCTTTCATTCAGATAAATTAAAATGGTGACCAGCTTGGTTTTGGAGTCTGTGTGAATGCGCCCGTCTTTTTGTCGTGAATAGCCTCTTAAGGTCATCATCATCGGTAGATCCATCACTTTGACATCAAACTTTTCACAGATAACTTGTCTGAATTCTGGACTGTCGATGGAGTCAAGGAACGCTTTGAAATCAGGATTTACTGACACATCATCAACGTTGAAACTGCCCCCGTCACCGATGTCAGGGAAATCACCAATCACACGCTCCAGCACATCCTGACGGATCGATCGCTCCACCTTGAAAAAAGGGAAAGGTACGGTGTTAACTGTTGCAGCTTTTAAGGCCTGCATATCCAGTACTGAATTCATAGGATTTCTCATTAATGCATGTAAAGGTAATTACTACATATGATAGTACAAAATAGCCATACAATCTGGTTACTGAAGTGGAATACATCCGTTATTTTATTCACTAGCAATGGTAATAGTGAATCAAGATAATTGCGACGCAATTGAATCGATGAATAAATTAATGATTCTGTTTTGCAGCAACCTAGTAGAAGTTGATATGGTCATTCAATAAACGCTAATCAGGAGATATCCATGTCAAAGTGGCAAGAAGGTCGGGTGGTAGAAAATAAACAATGGACCTCCACTATACATTCTCTGAGGGTTGAGGCCCCCCTGGCATCGTTTGAAGCCGGACAATTTACCCGACTGGCACTGGACATTGACGGTGAAGAGGTCAGTCGACCATTTTCGCTGGTGAATGCACCTGGCGAACAACCGCTGGATTTTTATTTTATTGAAGTCCCAGGCGGAATATTCTCAACAAAGCTGGCAAAGCTTAATCCTGGAGATAGCATCAAGGTTGCTACCAAGGCCACAGGGTTATTAACCCTTAAACAACTGCCGCCAGCCAAAAAGTTATTTTTACTGGCGACCGGTACCGGCATTGGTCCTTTTTTATCCATTATTAAAACACCCGAGGTGTGGCAACAATTTGAACGGATAACGCTGGTCCATGCTGTGCGCTATATGGAAGAGTTGACCTATCAACAACTGATCCGCAACATCGCCGAAAAGCATACCCATCAATTCAGTTATATTCCAATGGTCAGTCGAGAGGCATGTGACTACGCTATTCCGGGGCGGATTCCTGCAGCGATAATGGACTCCAAACTTGAGTTACGTGCTGGCGGACGTATCGATAATGAGAGTCATGTCATGCTTTGTGGTAACCCGGATATGGTGCAGGATACGATGAATGTGCTGTTAAAACGCGGGCTCACAAAGCATAGCCGACGCGAACCAGGTCATATCAGCATAGAAAAGTATTGGTAGTAAAATGAAGTGGTTGTGAGATTCAATTGATCCAGAATACACGTTAGTTGAACCAAATATTATTCAACCAGTCACTAGTGGCATAGCAATTGCCTTTCATTTAAAAAATGCTGGCTTTGCAGCAGAACCATAATATTGCATTGCAAATTGCACTAAAAAGTCACATTGTTAACAGACAAGGTTTTATAACGGATCACCCGACAATTTTGTTGCTCGGTCCAAAACAGGGGAGGGCTCATGTCAGATGTCTGGCAAGACACTATCACCACAGCTGAAACAATCCGCCGCGAACTCCATGCTCATCCGGAAATGGGCTGGCAGGAACATCGCACCGCTGAGCGTGTACGCGAAATTCTCAGCTCACTGAATATTAGCTGGCGTAGCTGTGCAGGCACTGGCACGGTCGGTGTACTGAATCCTAATGGAACGGCTGGGCCGCACATTGCCTTGCGCGGTGATATGGATGCATTACCTATTCACGAAGCCACTTTAAAAGCCTGGAGCTCAATGAATGAGGGGTGTATGCATGCCTGTGGTCATGATGGTCACACTGCAACCTTATTAGCGACAGCAAAATGGCTTAAGTATCACGAAGCGCAACTGAATGGACCGGTCAGCCTGATTTTTCAGCCCGCCGAAGAGGGGGGACATGGTGCCAGAGAAATGATCAACGATGGCGCGCTTGAGGGGGTTGACGAAATTTATGGCTGGCACAACTGGCCGGCTATTTCATTTGGTCAAATGCTTTGTCCCGATAGTTTGGTGATGTGTGGAAATGGCACATTTAAAATCACGCTGCACGGGCAAGGCGGCCATGCCAGCCAGCCGGAACTGTGCCGTGACCCAGTGTTAGCGGCCAGTGCGATTACCCTTAACCTGCAACAGATTATCAGTCGTCGGCTAGCGCCTCAGCAGGCTGCGGTGATCAGTGTCACTTCAATCGAAGCGTCAAGTGCGCCTACCGTGATTCCGCAAAATGCTGTTCTCGGCGGCAGCATCCGGGTCCCAGACAGAAAAACCCGTGATGAAATCTATCGGTTTATCACTGAGATCAGCCAGCAAACTGCCGCGAGTTATGGTGTGGTGGCTGAAGTGGAAAATTTTCCCCGCTATGACGCAACCATTAATCATTCGGTACAGGCTACAAACATGCGGCGGTTATGGCAGGACATTAACGGTTCTGATTCACTGGATTTTGTTACGTCGACACCGATTATGGCCTCCGAAGATTTCAGTTATTACCTGCAGCATATTCCCGGCGCATTTGCGTTGATTGGCAGTGATGATGGCCCCGATCACCAGGTGCCATGTCACAGCCCTTATTACGACTTTAACGATCGCCTGATACCGGCGGTCACACGATTGTTTTCGCGCCTGGTCGGAGTTGGCGTACCTGTTCCGGAGGAACTGCCCTAAATCGTCCCAGTGACGTGTTCAAGAGGAGATTTAAATGAGTATTTTTGAAGAAAGAGAGTCTGCGATCCGCGCTTATTGCCGAGTATATCCGGTGGTATTCGATAAAGCGGTTAATGCCCGCCAGACTGATGAAAGCGGCAAGGAATATATTGATTTTTTTGCGGGTGCCGGTGTGTTAAATTTCGGTCATAACAATCAGCGTATGACCAAAGCGGTAGTCGATTACATTCAATCAAATGGCGTGACGCACAGCCTTGATATGCACACCACTGCTAAACGACAGTTTATGCAGCACTTCACCGATACCATTCTGAAACCTCGCAATATGCCGCATAAAATGCAATTTATGGGGCCTACCGGAACCAATGCGGTGGAAGCCGCAATGAAACTGGCAAGAAGAGTTACCGGTCGTCAGGATGTCGTGGCTTTCAGTCATGGCTTTCATGGCATGACACTGGGGGCACTGAGCGCCACGGCAAATCAGTACTTCCGTAATGCAGCCGGTGTGCCGCTGAACCATGTGAAACATTTTGCCTTTGGCTGTGAAGAGGTATGTCCGGGCTGTGAACTGGGTTGTGGAATGCAAAGTATTGATCAGTTAACAGCAATCTATAAAGACAGCTCCAGCGGTATTGCTCCGCCCGCAGCATTTTTACTTGAAACGATACAGGCAGAAGGCGGTGTGAAGGTAGCATCAAAAGAATGGTTGCAGGCCCTGGCAAAATTGGCCAAAGAAGTCGGGGCATTATTAATCGTCGACGATATTCAGGTGGGCGTTGGCCGAACCGGTTCGTTTTTCAGTTTTGATGATCTGGGTATTGACCCTGACATTATCTGCCTGGCCAAAGGTATTGGTGGCATGGGCACACCGATGGCGATGAATCTGGTGAAGCCGGAACTTGATGAACACTGGTCGCCCGGTGAACATACTGGCACTTTCAGAGGCCAGGATATTTCCTTTGTCGCTGGTGATCAGGCACTGACTTATTTTGACAATGATGAGTTGATGAAAGAAGTCAAAACCAACGGCCAGCAAATGGCTGAAGCACTGGCACCATTGGCGCAGCGGTATCCGGAAGTGAATGTGACCGGTAAAGGCATGATTCTGGGGTTGGACGTCGGCAATGGAGATAGAGCCAAAGCGATTGTGAATCAGTGTTTTGATGCCGGGTTACTGATTGCCAGCTGTGGTACCGGTGGCCGTGTTGTCAAATTGATCCCCCCATTAACCACGCCCCAATCTGACTTAAAGACGGGACTGGATATTCTGGTTGAAGTAACAGACAGAGTCATGCAAATGGAGGAAGCCGCATGAGACAGCGTGATGATATGACTTTTCCGTTTGAAGAATACGAGCGACGACTACGCGAGTTAAGAGAACGTATTGCCGAACGGCATATGGATGCTGTGGTCATTTCCGATCCTGAAAATATTATGTATCTGACGGATTATCAGACGACTGGCTATTCATTTTTTCAGGCATTGGTAGTGCCGTTGGAAGATGAACCGTTCATGATTACCCGTAAACTGGAAGAATCTAATGTAATCCATCGGACCTGGGTAGAGATTACCCGGCCGTATCCTGATACTGGCGATGCCATTCAGATGCTGGTCGATGCACTGCGTGAGTTTGGACTGGATAAAAAACGCATTGGATATGAACGTAACAGCTACTTTTTCCCTGCCTATCATCAGGACTGCATTCATACCACTTTGACCGATGGCAAACTACTGGATTGCTTTGGCATCGTAGAGGAAGGGCGGGTATGCAAATCAGCTATGGAAATTGCCTTGATGCAGAATGCTGCCAGAGCCACTGAAGCAGGTATGCAAGCCGGTATTGACGCTGTGCAGGAAGGCGTTACTGAAAATGAAATTGGTGCGGCAATCAGCGCAGCAATGTTTAGAGCAGGAGGTGAACCACCTGCGGTGATGCCGTATGTGACTTCCGGACCACGCACCATGATTGGTCATGCCACTTGGGAAGGCCGTATTGTTCAACCAAATGAACATGTTTTTCTTGAGGTGGGGGGATGTTATCGCCGGTATCACACCGCAATGATGCGCACAATTGTTCTGGGTGCATTAAGCCCATCAATGTATAAAGCCCAGGAAATTATGAAAATGGCGCTGGACGCAGTACATAAGAATTTTCAGCCTGGCATGACCGTATCCGATGCCGACAATATGATTCGTAATATCATTACTAAAAATGATATTGGTGCACGGCTGGTGACCCGGTCGGGTTATTCAATTGGTATCGCCTTTCCACCCAGCTGGGATGAAGGGTATATCGTTAGTCTCAAACAAGGTGAATCTGCTGTGCTGAAACCTGGCATGACGTTTCACATTATCCCGTGGATGTGGGGCATTGATGGGGATAAAACCTGTGGTATCTCTGACACCATTCATATTACCGAAGATGGCTGCGAGTCCTTTTTCACCATGGATCGGGATTTTGTGGTGAAAGCCGATCAGGGCAAACAAAAGCTCATCTCGGTTGATAAAAGCCCAAAAAGCGAAGTGAAAGCTGACAAACAAATTGAGCGTTCTCAGAAATCCGCTAGCTAATTAAAGAGGTCAACATGCTAACAGCAACAAATCCGTATAGCGGAAAAAAAATCGATAGTTTCCCCTGTCTCACAAAACATGAAATGTATGCCCGAATCGGTGAGGCCAGTGCAGCTTATGCTGACTGGAGTGATCGCAGTTTTGAGGAACGTGGTGAAGTGTTGCGTGCAGTCGCCAGACAGTTACGTGCAGAAAAACATGATCTGGCACAACTGATGGCTTTGGAAATGGGTAAGCCAATAAGAGAAGGGGTACCAGAGGTTGAAAAAGCAGCCTTTTGTGCAGAATTCTATGCCGATAATGCCGAAAAGTTTCTGGCCAGAGACACTATCGAATCGGATGCATCACTTAGTTATGTCTGTTATCAACCTTTGGGCACATTGCTGGGCATTCTGCCCTGGAATGCACCATTATGGCTGGCATTCCGCTATCTGGCACCCGCGCTGATGGCAGGCAATACTTGTGTGATGAAACACGATCCCCATGTGCCGCAAACAGCCCAGGCAATCGCAAATGCCTTTGTTAAAGCTGGCGCACCGGAAAATATTATGGTGAATTTGCCCCTGGAAACCCCAGAAGTAGAATTAGCGATTCGGGATCCACGCATAATGGCTGTTTCGTTTACCGGTTCTGGTGGTGCAGGCCGGAAAGTAGCTGAAATTGCAGGCAGTGAAATCAAACCCTGTGTTCTGGAACTGGGTGGTTCGGATCCCAGTATTATTCTGGCTGATGCTGATCTGGAAACGGCCGCGGATGTGGTGACTCTGTCACGAATCATTAATGCAGGACAGTCCTGTATTGCCGCAAAACGAATTATTGTCGAGGCTGAAATCTACGACCATTTTGTCGAACTACTATTAAATCGACTCAAAAAATTGCAAATGGGCGATCCATTACAACCTAGTACCGATATCGGGCCGATTGCTCGCAAGGATTTGCAACTGAATCTGCATCGTCAGGTGGAAGATACCGTTGCGGCAGGTGCGAAATGTTTATTAGGAGGCGAATTACCGGATACCGATGGTTTTTTCTACCCGGTCACCTTGCTGACTGAAGTGACTCCCACAATGTGTGCGTTTCGTGAGGAAACCTTTGGGCCAATTATGGCGGTGATTAAAGCAGAAGATCACGAACACGCACTGGAAATGGCCAATGACACGGAATACGGTTTAGGCGCAAGCATCTGGACTAAAAATGCCGAATTGGCTTCGCATCTGGCCATGCAGCTTCAATCTGGTCAGGTTGCAATAAATGGCATTGTGAAAACCGATCCTCGATTGCCCAGCGGTGGAATCAAGGGATCCGGTTTTGGCCGAGAGCTCGGGCCACATGGAATCCATGAATTTGTGAACGCCAAACAGGTGTGGATTAAGTAATTTCAATCAGGTTCAGAGGGTGAGATCATATTGATCTCACCCAATTTAAATCAATATTTTGTGATTTCAGTAGCTAGTTTTTCAGCTAATTTATCCAAGTTGCTACCTAATGCCCGCACTAAAGCTGGATAACCATCCGCTGCCAGAGTTGTTTCAATGTGAAAGGGTGAGAGGACAATCAATTCGCCTGTGTGATCGCGTAAACGCCATTGTCCGCTGGTCACCGCTTTGCCAGTAAAATGCCCATGAAACTGCTCAATATCCAATTGTAAATTCCACGCCGTTTGTTTTAATCCCCGACTATCTGACAGCACCAGCAACTCTGGGAGTTGTTTGCTCAATCGACTACGCAATCCACGCCGTATTTGTTGGCCCAGGTTTTCTGCCCAAAGATGCTCATTGGCTTGATGCAGAGTAATGTCATCCATTTGCAACGCAATCTGTTCGCTGTCAAGAAACTCAGCCAGGCTAATAGAGCCTATTACAAGGACTTGTGCATCAGGCGTTGAAGCCTGATCAGAGGATTGAAAGGTTTCTGGCAGGGTATATCGTTGTGTATTAATTGCTTGATTGGCACAAGCAAGTAAACTCAATACCAGCAATAAGCTAAAAAACAATTTATTGATTGTTATCAACATAAATAATCCCGATTATTTTGGTGCTCGTGGTAGAGGATCGTCGCTTTCACGACGATCAAAAATCAGTGCGTTGGGTTGTTCGCCCAAAGTACGTGCGACTGGCTGAAGATCACGCAGCAGTTTTTCCAAACGTTGCAGGGTGCCCGTCATCTCTTGATAAGCAGATGAATCAGGCGAGAGTCCCTGCAAAGTGGCTCGAATATCGGTCAGTGTCTGATTAATATTTTCAGGGATTTGCTGCGTTTCAGAAGCATTGACCAAAGTTTGAATGCTGGCGGTTAACACCCTGATTTCGTTCAACATGGTTTCGGAGCTTTCCAGATTACGATCCATGCCGGTTAGAATCGGTTCAACTTCCAGTTGATTGAGTTTATCCAGCAAATTCGACACTTTCAGTTCGATTTGCGCCAAGCCTGTTGAACTGGTTGGCAGAACCTGATGCCCTTCAAACGTTCTGGCAACAAACTCATAGGTATCATCACGCTGGAAGTTAAGATCAACGAATAATGATCCGGTCAACAGATTACCTGATTTGAGTGTGGCTCTTAATCCGGCATTCAACATGCGGTCGAAGCGAGCTGCCCAGTCTTTGATATCAACTTTTTCACTACCGCCTAAGCGTTGAGGTTCCAGGCGGATTAACACCGGAATAGCAAAGCCGCTCTGCGCATTGCGTTCGGGTGAGGTGAATTTCCAGGGTACACTCGAAACGGTACCAATACGAATGCCACGAAATTCAACCGGCGCCCCTTTGGAAAGGCCACGGACGGTATCTTCGATTAACAGTACATATTCAAGGTATTGAGTATAAGCTTCCTGACGTGCACTCTCCTCATCACCGTAAAGGGTAAAAATACTATCGGGTGGGGCAGGAGAACCGACTGGTAAATCCTCAAGGACTCCAAATGTCACGCCACCGCCTAATAATGCTTCCAATGAGGCAATATTGATTTTGAAACCTTCGGAATCCAATTTTAAATCGACGCCACTGGCAGACCAGAAACGGGTTCCTTCGGTGACAAGAACATCGTAAGGGCTTTCAATAAATAACTGGTGGCGCATTTCACGCTTTTCGCTATCAAACTCAGCGCTTTCAACCCTGCCCACATTAAACCCCTGATAAGTCACGGGGTCACCTACTCGTAGTGAGTTGCCCAGCTGACTGATCAGATTAATGCGTAAACCTTGCACACCGAGAGTTGAAATAGGCGGTTGTTCAAGCACCTCAAATTCACGTTGTTCGATCTTACTTTCACCGGGTTGTAATTGAATATAAGCGCCAGATAGAACTGTATTAAGGCCACTGATCCCTTCTCGACCTATACGCGGTTTTACGACCCAGAAGCGGGAGTCATCGACCAGCATCGGTTCGGCCTCTGGATTAATACGCGCAATGATTAATGTATGGGTTAAATCTTCTGATAGACGCACCTGTTCAACCTGACCAATATCCACATTGCGCGTTTTGATCATGGTTTTGCCAGCTTCTATCCCCTCTGCATTTGACATCGTTAAGGTAATTCTGGGCCCTATACGACTGTAGTTGTCATATATCAGCCATAAACCAATCATGACTGCGACAATCGGCACAATCCAGATGGGGGAAAGACGAGACTGTCTGCCTGATTTTGCTCGATGCTGGTCAGTCAGATTGTCTTCATTAGAGACAGGGGAATCACTCATTCACGGTTTCCTTGGAGTGCTGTTTTTTTTGCTTGTAGTAGGTGTATCCCATATCAGGCGTGGATCAAATGTCATCGCTGCTAACATGGTTAAAATAACGACAGCGCCAAATGCTAGTGCTGCCGGACCTGGGGTTATAGACATTAAGTTTCCTGCCCGAATCAATGCCACCAGTATAGCGACTACAAATAAATCTACCATGGACCAGCGACCAATAAATTCGGTAATACGATATAAATTGGTTCGGCTATTAGCGCTGAGTTCACTACTTTTACGTACCACAAATGACAGCCAGATCAACGCCAGCATCTTGCCGACAGGAACCAGAATACTGGCAAAAAAGATTACTGCTGCAATTGGCCAGGAGCCCTTTTGCCACAAATCAATAATGCCACCAATAATGGTTGCCGGTTGGGTCTGGCCCAGCACCGTTGTTGTCATAATAGGATAGGCATTTGCAGGAATGTACATCACAATTGCTGCCGCCAAAAGCGCCCAGGTACGTTGCAGGCTATGTGGTAAACGGAGATGCAGCGGTTCGCCACAGCGGCGGCAATGTCCATGACCGGACTCGGACAGTTCATTTATCAAATCACAGGTTGAGCAACCTGCCAAACCTTGTGAAGCTGCCGTTTCGCCTGTGCGAATACCTTTTGGGGCCTGAGGTTCACCCGCAAGTGAAAACCACATCCAGTCGGCATCAATAGAGCGCGTGGTCATTAACAGTAAAATTGCAAAGGCACAAAATGCCCAGAATGAAATTCCTAATTCAATCTGTGCCATCCCAGCGATTTTTATCAAACTGACTAGGGCGGCAATGATAAATACATCCGCCATCATCCAGGGATGCATATGTGCTAGTGAACGGGCAATACCACGACTAAATGGAAATGGATCTCCCCGGAGCAAACCAAATTGCAACCAAATCACCCCTGATAGGTAAACTGCCGGCAATACAATGATCGTTAGTGCCACAATGAGTGCAACCATGGGTTGATGGAAACCAATCATACTGGTGGCGGTTTGAGTAAGCTCAATATTGTTGCTTATGCCTCTGGCTTCAAAACTCACAAAAGGAAACGAGATTGCCAGAATCAATGCAATTAATGCACTGATGGCATAAGCCATACTGCGCTGAGCTGGTCGAAAATGTCGACGTACCAATATATGTTCGCAACGAGGACAGGTGGCATGCTCACCAGGACGTAATGCAGGTAATACCACCACCCAATCACACTCATGACAGGCACGCATTCTTCTTAATGAAACACGGCTTTCCGGTGAATAGGGAGCAATATCATCAGGCATGTTTTCGACAGTTGCGGGTTGTTTCAATTCATTTTTCCGTGACGTCGACCAAGAAATGTAAGCAGAGAACTGGCATTATACGCGTTGGCAATAGATATGTTGGGCATCAGTAGAGAGAGGTTAATTCCAATCCTATTTGGTATGACACGGAATTGAAAATGATGTTCATTTATTGCCAAACTAGGGCTTGTTGATCTTTTATCTTCGCCGGTTAAGAGCTGAAAAGACGTCAACTAAAGCAGTATGACAGCTGTTTGTGATACATCCATGTATCTCACCTCAGGCTCTGGAGTAAAACAAAAACTGAAAGGGATGTTGGTTGATCATCCACTTATTATTAAATGTTAAGGAGAAAACTAAGTGAGAGATATCCTGTTTTTAGATTCAATGCTAACGCCTAAAATCATTACTCTGGTTTACTGGTTGTTATTAGGCGCCGCGCTGGTTTCTGGTTTAGGTATGATGTTTACGGGTGGTTTTGGCAGTTTTCTTATGGGAATCTTTACCATGCTGGCGGGAGCTGTTGGTGCGCGCATCTGGTGTGAGCTGTTGATCGTATTATTCAAAATTAATGAAAATATGAAAAAACTAGCCGATCAATAATCTCCACAAAAAAGGGCTCTAATCGAGCCCTTAAATTGCTGCAATGACCCGTCCTAAATAAGGTTGACACTTTTCAATAAAGACAATTGGAGAGTGTTATGAATCCTGATAAAAAGCGTACCCAGCGTGATTACTCCCTAGCCTTTAAATTGGCCGTTGTTGACCAGATCGAAAAGGGGGAGATGACCTATAAACAAGCTCAGACTCGCTATGGCATCCAGGGCAAATGTACGGTTTTAGTTTGGCTTCGTAAGCATGGTCGGTTAGATTGGTCAGGCGGAACTCCCAACCATCAGGCAAGGCAAGGAGTACTTATGTCTGATAAAAAAACTACTTTGACACCAGAGCAGCGGATTAAAGAGCTTGAACGAGAGCTGGCAGTTAGCCAGCAAAAAGCACAATTTTTTGAAGCAGTTGTGGATGTCTTGAAGAAAGACTATGGAGTGAAAGTGGTAAAAAAGCCGCTCGGCAGGTCATCCAACAAAAAATCGTCGCCCAATTAAAGGTTGCGCATGCCTGCCAATTTTTAGGGATCACTCGCCAAGCCT
The DNA here is from genome assembly GCF_002375415.1 of Methylophaga sp. UBA3613. NCBI lineage: Bacteria > Pseudomonadati > Pseudomonadota > Gammaproteobacteria > Thiotrichales > Piscirickettsiaceae > Methylophaga > Methylophaga sp. UBA3613. The sequence continues at coordinate 111,020 of NZ_DFLS01000008.1, forward strand.
ATTACCGTTACTGGAGCCGTGCAGCACAGGTAGCTGAGCGCAATGTGGCAATTCTCTCATTTGTGAGTGAAGAGCGGATGCTTCAGCCTCGCCTAGGTGGACGCAAACTGCATCATTTGATGAAACAGGCTGGAATCGACTACATCCCGGGGCGGGACAGATTGTTTGCCCTGCTTCGCGAACACCGGCTGTTAGTCCCGGTAAAACGGGCTTACCATAAAACCACGCAAAGTCATCATCGCTTTCGTTGCCATCCTAACTTGACCAAACCCGGCGCAGATCAGACGCTTGTGCAGCGCCCTGAACAGTTATGGGTAGCGGATATAACCTATTTGCCGGTGCGCCAGGGTGAAGCCTACCTCAGTCTTGTCACCGATGCGTTCTCGCGAAAAATTCTCGGGTATCACGTGCATGACACATTGCGCGCTGATGCGGTGTCACAGGCGTATGTCTTGGCCTTGAAGCAAAGGCAATGCGCGGACAAGCCTCTCATTCATCACTCTGATAGAGGTATCCAGTACTGCTCAGGGCACTATCAGGCGATTCATCAGAAGTACAGCGTCACCTGTTCGATGACAGATGGATACGACTGCTATCAGAATGCCCTAGCAGAGAGGTTAATGGTATTTTGAAGAATGAATATCTTCTACAAATACCCAAAGATCTTAACGAGGCGGCGATGATGGTTAAACAGTCCATCCAGCTATATAATCAGAGGCGGCCGCACATGGCCCTACAATACAAAACGCCCGATGCGGTGCATCGGGCGTTTTAATCGAAATAAGTGTCAACTTATTTCAGGACAAGACACAAAGATGCTGTCGAAGCGTCAGACTTTTTTCACAAACTGCGATTTAAGTTTCATCGCACCGATGCCATCAATCTTGCAATCAATATCGTGATCGCCGTCGACCAGACGGATGTTTTTGACCTTTGTGCCGACTTTTACCACCAGCGAAGAACCTTTCACTTTCAGATCCTTGATGACAGTCACGCTATCGCCATCCTGTAACACATTGCCATTGGCATCCAGGATCTCATCTGATGTTTCGACCTTGTCAGTTGCCGTATCTGCTGACCATTCATAAGAGCATTCCGGACAAATCAGAATATGATCATCTTGATAGACATATTCGGAATCACACTTCGGACAATTAGGTAAATCGCTCATTTCAAACCTCAGGCTACGTTGGCATAGCGCGCTATAGTACGCCAGCAGACAGTTTTTTGCTGATAAATGAACTGTAAAACCTTCACACCATTTTCTAAGCAAATGATGTCAGGTCATTGCTTCACAATGTTAGTTGTCTTGCTGGTAGGCCTGTTCCAACTGAGAGATATCCAGTTTATTCATGGTCAGTAATGCCGACATGACGGCCGGAGCACCCAGCTTATCCTGCAGCATTTTATCCAGCATAGCGGGCACAATCTGCCAGCAAACACCAAACTGATCCTGAACCCAACCACATTGCAATGTCCTGCCGCCATTGACCAGTAACTTATCCCAAAGCAGGTCGATTTCGCTTTGATTATCGCAGCGGACCAGCAATGACATCGCATGATTAAATGCCACATCCGTGCCACCATTGAGAGCGATCAATTTCTGGCCACAGAGTTCAAATGTGATAGACAGCACTGAACCATCAGGTCCGGGGCCCGCACTATTGTAATAGAGCCGGTCCATTTCGCGACCACCGAATACTGACAGATAAAAATTCACCGCCTGTTCGGCATTGCTGTTAAACCACAGACAGGTTTGCAGTTTTTGCGTCATGGTGATGAATCTCCTTTACCGCCACTGCTATTGTCTTCGGTTTGCAGTTCACGCACCGGGCGAATTTCAATACTGCCATAACGTGCTGGTGGAATATTGCCCGCCAGTTGAATAGCTTCGTTAATATCGCGCGCTTCCAATAGATAAAACCCGGCAAGTTGTTCTTTGGTTTCGGCAAAAGGTCCATCGGTCACCGTCACTTTTCCATTACGTACACGAACAGTGGTGGCCGTCTCGACCGACTGCAACGCTGAACCATCCAGCATATGACCAGTGCTTTGCAGTTTTTCACCACAAGCCATACATTCCTGATTCAGACTGTCCCATTCCTGCTGAGACATTTGATTCATGATCTGTTCCTGGTAATACACCAAAGCCAGATATTTCATTTCAATCCTCCTCACCTTGTAAGCATTGGCCACAATTAATCATCCACGGCGTGCCAAATCGATCCACCAGCATGCCAAAACGCCTGGCCCAGAATGTTGGCTCAAAGGGCATATGTGCCATGCCGCCTTCGGCCAGTTGATTAAAGGTGATTTCAGCTTGCGGCTCGTCTTCAAAAGCAATCTGTACATGAAAACCTTGTGGTTTTTCAAACATGCCGGGTGGGCAATCTGATCCCATTAACATCCAATTGCCGACTTGGAGAGAGACATGCATAACCTTGTCAGCGAACTCGGCAGGCATGTCATCTGCCATCGGTGATTCGCCTCCGGTCATCATCATGACAATATCGCCACCTAACACCTCTGCATAAAACGCAAAAGCTTCACGGCAGTTGCCATCAAACAACAGATAAGAACTAGTAGAAAGTGGTTGTTTACGGATTTTTTGATCAAGCTCGATATGTTTTTGCAAACCCGGCCCATCAGCAAAATCACTCATTTCATAGAGTTGTCTGACTTCCAGTTCAACGTTGCCATCAGCATCTTCCACTGGCCAGCGTGTGGCCCAATCCAGAGCTTCCTGTATGGAGTTGACCTCAATAATAGTGTAACCGGCGAGTAATTCTTTGGTTTCAGTAAATGGGCCGTCAGTAATTAATGGCTTACCCTGCTGAAATTTAATGCGTGCTCCGTCACGGGTCGGTTTCAAGCCTTCCCCGGTTCTTAATATTCCAGCCTGAGCCATTTGCATGTTGTAGTCGCCCATGGCCGATAATAATTGTTCACTGGGCATCACACCTTTTTCAGTATCGGCATCGGCTTTACGTAAAATCATAAATTTCATGGTGTGCTCCTTACCAGGCTGATTCTGGTGTGAGATGAAACAGAGCGGCGCCGGATGCCATATCAAAAGGTAATGAAAAATGTTCGTGAATAATCAACCATTGGCCGTTACGTTTTTGATAAACCTGAGTACCGCGAATCCAGCCAACCTGTTCTTCACCAGTTTTTTCATCCATGCCACCACATTGATTCAGAAAAGCACATACCGCCAGCTCACCATCCTGGTTGATATCAAGCTGGCCAATTTCAAATTTAGTCATCGTGCACAATTCCAAACAGTGCTGCCAATGATCTTTGTATTTTCTGCGATTGGTAAACTGTAATTCGGCAATCGCATCAAACGCTCGCACGTCTTCCGCATAAAAAGCCATGATTTGTTCGAGATCCTGGCTGATAACCGCTTTTTTCCAGTTTTCCAGTTGTTGTTCAACTTCATTTTTTACGTTCATATATTTCTCCTTGTTATAAGACTCAGAATAGTGGTCTTATCAACTAGTCGAATAAGCAAACGTAAAATCGACAGTCAGAAAAAATACAGATTTCTTTTTTCAAGCCGATAACTTAGCTAATTGTAATGTATCGGCAAAAAGTATTAATTCAGGTTATAGCAGGTTTTTTTTACCTGGTTAAACTGTCTCTGCCAGAAGGCTTACAGACAACGGATTTGTGAACCAATACCTAAATATAAGTAGCATAGGTGCTAGCATTTAACTGAGTCTATCAGGGAAGATAATTCGATAATTACTAAGACAATCTAAAGAAGGATTTCCTGTGAGGCTAAAGAAGTTGAATATAACTTCACAAAAGGCAATGACGCTAATCGAACTGATGTTGGTGATTGCTGTCCTTGGGGTCATCGTGACTATCGCGATACCCAGCTACCAAAACTATATTGATAAAACGAATAATGCATTGGCTGTTTCGCAAATTGTCACTATCCAATCCGTTATCGAACGTTACTATCTGCAAAATCAGCGTTATCCCGACAAATTGGATGATATTGCTGGCAGTTTACCTGACAATGGAGTTGATCCTTGGGGTAACAAATACATTTATTTAAATATTGCTGATGATTGGCCACAATCAAGAGGGCCCTCCAGAAAAGATCGCAATATCAATCCAATTAATACGCAATATGATCTCTACAGCGTGGGAAAAGATGGTCAAACCAAAAAACAGGTATCTCAAAAAGATAGTCTGGATGACGTTATATTGGCCCGAGATGGACGATTTATAGGCCTCGCGGCTGATTTTTAGGCTTGATAAATACTTGATGATAAAAAAAACGTCACCACATCGTAATAAAGTTGCTCGCCGGATTCTGTTGTCTTTTGTTGTTGCTTCATTAATACCTGTCTTAGTTCTCGGGGGATTGTCTTTTCATCAAGTCAGTCAGCAGCTATATCAGCAATCCTATGATGCACTGCAAAAAAGCAGTAAAGATTATGGCTTGCGATTTATTGATCGACTGGTATTGGCTGAAAGTGCCTTACGGTTACTGGCAAATCGAATTGAACGCTCAAACAGAGGATTAAGGGATCAGAATTTATTTCGTGATCAGAAAATACAAAAACAGTTTAACGATTTAGCAATCATTACAGGCACTGGCCAAAGAGCCTCTTTATTGGGTGATACCCGGATGGTGCCTTATCTCACTAAGGAAGAAATCGAAGCCGTTCGCTCTGGATTAACCCTTATTAAAGCGGTTGATAGTGATGAGCTTGGCATTAAACAAATTTGGATCGCGTTAAATTTCAATGAAAAGACACCCGATTCCGGGATTTTAATGGCTGAATTACACCCCGAAGCCTTATGGGAAGTCGATAATATGGGGATCAATCAGCTGTTAGTGATGACAGAAGTAGGTGAATCCTGGTTCAGCTCATTACCAAAAAAGTCATTACCAAACCAGTTATTAACCGAGCTTCTCGACAAATACAGCGGTAGTTTTAATCAAAATATTGGAGACAATGTCTACCTGGGTGGCTTCTGGCAGGCACCAATAGGCAATATGTTCGCCTCTCCAGATCTGATTATTGTGCACGCCCAACCAAAATCCGTAGCACTTAGTGCAATCAACTATTTCACCAAAGTGTATCCACCGGTTATTTTGCTGACAGTATTAATAGTCGCGTTTCTCAGCACCAAATTGATCGCCAAATACCTTTCACCACTCTCCGCTTTAAAAAAGGCAACTGAACGCATTGCAGATGGTGAGTTTGATTATCAGGTAGAAGTAGACAGCAAAGACGAATTTGAAGCTTTGGCGGATTCATTTAATGAAATGACTCGACGACTGCGAAGCCAGTTTGAAATTCAGTCCACCATGGCTGAAATCGACAGACAGATCCTTTCTGTACTTAATGCAGATGAAATAGTGGAAACGGCTTTAAATCGTTTGCCCGGAATATTGTTCAGCGACCTGATATCGATTGCCAAATTCGATGCCGAAAACCGTTTGCTCGTAGCAGTCCACACTCGTCGTGATGATCAACATTTTGATCTGCAAGAGCAGTCAATGGCCCTTACCAACGAAGATTTAGCTGAATTGCAGCAAAGTCAGGGGAGTGTGCTGGAAATTAACGATAACAGGCTTTTACCGGTTTACCTGAAGATTTTAAATCTGGCCGGGAACTGGTTTTATCTGGTGATACCGGTGGTGGTGAATGGCCAGGTTGCAGCCTCCATCAGTTTTGCTTATCAGCAACCTAAAGTCATCGGCAATGAACTAAAATCGATTGCCAGAAGTTTTGGGGATCGTATTGCGGTGGCCTTATCAAATGCTGCCTGGGAAGAGAAACTTTTTCAACAAGCGCATTTTGATGGATTAACCGGCTTACCTAATCGTTTGGTATTAAATGAGCGATTGCAACAGGAAATAGCTCGGGCAGATCGTGATTCGAAACAGTTAGCGGTGTTTTTCCTGGATCTGGATCGGTTTAAAAATGTAAATGATTCTCTTGGACATTCGGCCGGTGATGAACTACTGGTAAAAGTCGCCAAGCATTTATCTAACAGTATCCGCACCACTGATTTAGTGGTTCGCATGAGTGGGGATGAGTTTGTTGTATTAATAACCGATATAGACAATCCTGACCTTATCAACATGATCGCCAATAAAGTATTAAAAGCAGTGGATACAACGTCAATCGTGGCAGGTCAGTCAGTGAAATCCACTGCGAGTATGGGCATTGCGATGTATCCTGCTGATGCTATTACTCCTGAAGATCTTCTCAAGTATGCTGATTCAGCAATGTATTATGCGAAAAATGATGGCCGGGCAAATTTTCGCTTCTATTCTGCGGATATGACCGAGAAAGCGCTGGAAAATATCAAGCTTGAACATGACTTGCGGGAAGCAATAAGTAAAGGCGAAATTGTCGTTTATTACCAACCAAAATTTGATAGTGATAAAAATATCATTGGTGCTGAAGCATTAATTCGTTGGAAGCATTCTGAATTAGGCATGATTTCGCCGGCCAAATTTATTCCTATTGCTGAGCAATCCATGTTGATTGTTGAAATTGGACGATGGGTACTTGAACAAACCTGTGAATTGATTAAATCATTTACTAACCTTGGAATTGAGCCGGTACCTATTTCAGTGAATATTTCGGGCGTTGAATTCGATCGACCTGACATTGTCGCCAATGTGGCCGAAATCCTTAAGCGCACACGAGTTAACCCTGATTTTATCGAAATGGAGCTGACTGAAAACGTTGCGATAGGTAATCGTGAAGCCTGCATCGAAAGAATGCATCAATTGAAAGCATTGGGGCTGCGACTGGCAATGGATGATTTTGGTACCGGTTTTTCTTCATTGTCCTATTTGCAGGATTTGCCATTGGATGTACTGAAAATTGATCAGCATTTTATTCGTGAGCTGGACACCGGCATCAATAGCCAGGCGATTGTAAGAGCCATACTCGCTTTGGGGGATGGTTTACATATGCAGGTAATTGCTGAAGGGGTGGAGACGGAGTCACAATTAACATTTCTGCAGGACCATCAATGTAAATTCTTTCAGGGCTTTTTATTCAGCAGGCCGATTCCGGCAGCTGAGCTGGTTAAATTACTGCTAGATAAATAACACAGGATTCTTTTCGGTCTAAGAAGTTTTTACTGATAATTCAGCAAGACGTCGCTGCAAAAAACGTTGCTCCGGGCCTTGCTGAGTTAAAGCAAGCGCTTGTTGATAGGCCATTCGGGCAGCAGCAAATTGCTGCAGGCGTCGACATAAATCAGCTTTAGCCGCATAGATTAAATGATAGTTCTTGAGTTCACCTTCGGCCAGTAATTGCTCAATGGTGATTAACCCAGCTTCCGGGCCCTGCAGCATGGCGATTGCTACAGCTCGATTCAACCTGACGACTGGGGAATCGGCATATTGCATAAGTGCATCATACAAACCCACAATCTGTAGCCAATCAGTCTGCTCGAAAGAGGGTGCCTCGGCATGCACTGCAGCAATAGCGGCTTGCAGGGTAAAAGGTCCAAAGCGTTGCGTTCGTAATGTCTGAATGACCAGTTTACAGCCCTCCCCAATTTGCTGTTGATCCCACAGCCTGCGGTCTTGTTCATCCAGGGTAATCAGATCGCCATTTGCATCCAACCGGGCAGAGCGCCTCGAATCCTGTAACAGCATTAATGCCAATAAACCGTCTACTTCCGGTTCAGGTAATAATTGGGCTAATAATCTGCCAAGACGAATGGCCTCACTGGCCAAATCATGTTTGACCAGCAACTCACCATTGCTGGCAGAATAGCCTTCATTAAAAATCAGATAGATTACCTGTAATACGGAGTGTAGCCGTTCAGCTAATTGATCTGTTTCAGGGAGTTCATATGGAATAGCGGCTTCACGAATTTTGTTTTTGGCGCGAACAATTCGTTGAGCAAGTGTCGTCGGTTTTTGAAGAAAAGCCCGGGCAACTTCCTCAGTTGTCATGCCACAGACCTCACGTAAGGTCAGCGCAAGGCGGGCTTCTTCAGCCAAAGCAGGATGGCAACAGGTGAATATCAGACGTAATTGATCATCTTCAATCTGCTGTTCATTCGACTCAGCTTCTTCAGCAACCAGCTCATTAATGACGGTATCAATGGAATAGTCAAAGCGAGCCTGCCGGCGCAATTGATCAATCGCTTTAAAACGTGCAGTCGATATAAGCCAGGCCCGGGGATTATCTGGAACGCCATCTATTTCCCATTTCTGCAAGGCAATCGCAAAGGCTTCATGCATGGCCTCTTCAGCCAAATCAAAATCGCCAAGTAAGCGGATTAATGTACTCAGAATCTGTCGAGATGCTGTTTGATAGATCTGATTGAGCAACGGTTTCATTTGGACATTTAATGGTTGGTCTGATTTAACCCAACCGACCTTTAACCGATTTTATAAAAGCTTCTTGAATTGGCATGTCACCTTGATACAACTCTTCAATCTGATTAACGGTTTCTGAATGGTCCAGACATTGTAAAATGCAGGCAGCGACATCGGCTCTGGAAATAACTTGTTGCTCCTGATCTGACGGGCGCACAGTGGTAATTTTCCCCGTTAACGGTCCATCAGTTAATCTGCCGGGACGGAGAATGGTGTAGGGCAGGTGACTTTCAATAAGATGTTTATCGGCGAAATATTTGCAGATGTTGTAATGCTTAATGGCCTTGGTGCCGTGTTCCGGGTCACCGGCATCCCGTGAGCTGACCATAACAAATTGTTTAATGGCATGTTGTTTTGCCTTATCAACCGCTTTACACGCACCCCATAAATCCACCAGAATAGTTTTATCGGCACCGGTTTTACCTCCGGAACCAGCCGTAAATACGACTTTATCGCAATCAGCAAAAGCGTGGTCTGGCAGATCAGCTTCGAGATCCGCTATTACAACATCAGCCCCCAATTTTTCAAATTCACCAGCCTGTTCTGGGTTACGCAGCATGACTTTCACCGGCATTTTCTGCTCGGCCATCATTTGAATTAATAGCTTACCTATTTGGCCATTGGCGCCAATGACAAGGGTCTGTTTATCTTGCATGTTTTTCTCCTGTGGCAGATTCACGGGATGATTCGGGTGAAAAGTGTCCTTCCGAATGCATATTAAAACAGAGTATGGCGGGTATTATGCAGAACTCAAGAGCCGGTAGGTCTGAGTTGCAATAAACCGCCTCCCGAGATGGGAGGCGGTAAAAAGTGTTTAGGCTTCTTGAGAAGCTTGATAGTTTTCTACAAAGGACTGCAGGCCTTGTTGAACTAAATCGTAGGTTTTATCGATATTGCCTGCTATATCGCCTTCCAGTACTTTCAGGCCACCAAGAATGTCGCGTGCTTCTTTGAACCCCTGATCGATTCCACCGCCAATCACTTCGACAAATGATTTCAGGGCTTCTTCAAGCGGCATATCCTGACGGGTGCTGTAATAAGCATCAAAAAAAGCAGTACTCATTTGCACAATGCGTTCGGAAGTCGCTTCGGGTGATACATCAATGCCTTGTTCATAAGCTTTTTGAATGGCGTTATCGCCAAACTCGGCCTTCAAAGAGTCATTGATGCCCTCAAGAGCTGTTTTGAACAGCAATGCCATGGCACCATCACCATTGCCGTCACTGATATTAAACGAGACCTGCAGAATGGAAAGGTTCATTTCGCTATTGGACTCAGATACTGAAAACTTTTTTTCCTGGGCCAAAACCGAAACCTGCTGACCAAAAGGGCCTTCCTGCTTATTCACAGGATCCTTTGCCATCGAACTAACGGTTTGGCCAAACGGAGCAGTGTTAATTGTCATTTTCTTATCCTCGAATGGATCTACTCTAAGGCTAGCGGCCTCGAGAAGAATGACTTTAATCTTGTTTTAATGAATGATGATTTATTTTTTCAGCTTCACGAATAGGAGCTTGGGCTAGCAACCATCCCGCAAACATAAATATCAGCATGCCAAGCAGAATCGCTTCAAATTGCACACCACCATCAATCAGGAAACCTAGTACAGCGGGTGCCAGGCCGGTTGAAAACACCATAAAAGCTGATTTGACACTACGTACACGGCCTAAATGTTCACGACCCCAAAGTACAACTAATAAACTATCTACCACAGGCGAAGACATGCCAAGTGAAATTCCGGCACCAATCATTAAAATCAAAACACCTGCATTGCCACCGACTAATACCGCCAAAATGATAGCGAATGCAAAAGGAGCCAGGTACAAGCGAGCTAGAAGCGATACTCCTAACTCATCTATCCAGCGCCCTCCAAGTAATGCGCCGGGAAAACGAGCAATACCCATTGCCGTTAAACCCAAGGCATATGCGGTGGTGGTGGCATTTAAATCTAGGGTCATTTGGGCCTGAAAAATAAAAATACCGGTTAAAGTGACTGGCAAAGCCATGGTCAATGGAATAATTAGCCAGAAACGTTTTTCCAGCATCGGGTTGGGACCTTTGATTTTGTTACCACTGCTATCACGCTTGATTTCAGGTGCTTCAGGCCATTTTGCCAAAAGCAGTAATACCAACCAGATGAGAAAAATGACGGCGGCCACTGCCCACCAGATTTGCTGCCAGCTCAGCCAGCCAATTAATAATGCGATGACTGGCGCCAGAATAATTTCACCCATTGGCATGCCGAGACTGACCAACCCCAGAGCTCGACCACGGTTAATGGTAAATTCGCGGCCAGCTAATGTACTGCCAAAATGGGTCATCAAACCTTGACCACATAACCGTACTAAGCCCAGCCCAATTAAAGCTGGAATCAGCCATGGTGAAGTGGTCAGTAAAATCACCCCCGCCAATAACGCTGTCAGCACTAACAAGGCATATCTCCGGGGGGCAATCCAATCCAGTTTCTGGCCGAAATGTAACACCAGAAATCCGCTTGCCATCGTAAGTGCCGAATACACAGCTCCAAACTCACCTGCTGATAAATTTAACGAATGGGCAATATCAGATTGAAACAAACCAATGAAAAAGCTTTGTCCAAGGTTACCAGTGAAAAGTGCAATAAAACCAATAGCCAGTAAACCAAACTGGTTGCGGATCAAACTGAAATAACTGTTCGCTTGAGGAGAAGTCATAAATTCCAATGAATGAATAAACTGGATGGCTCTTTCCCAACAGAGAAAAAGTATATGCTCGGAATTATAGAGGAGCTGCCACTATCAGGCGAGTTTACCCAAAGTAACCGTATGCTCTTTTCAGTCGCAAGCGGCGGGCTAGGACGATTTTTTTTCGACAAATCCGTTCCAAATCACTTATACAGAACAGCTAAATCCCATCCTTTCCTCATTTATCGCGAAATGAACCACCAAGAATGGTGGAGACGAAAGGTAAACAAGCGCTAGAGCCTTAAAAGGTTCTGAATGATTTCGTCTTCTGTTTTACCTTTAGTGCGAAGGTTGTAATAGTACTGGCAGAGAGCTGAAAAGCTATGTGGAGTCTGTAACGTTGGAAGTTTAGTAAACCACTCTAATCTGTTAACCGCCGTTTCTTTAATATTATGTTCAAACAGCATGTCTTCCAGCTGAGCGGCACGATTGGCAATCATACGATGACTTTCATCAAACCGATCTGCAGCGGTGATAAGCAATTCTGCTGTGCGTTCAATTTCAGCTGTTTCATCGTTTATTTCTGCACGACTGCGTTTGACCAGCCATTCCTGTGGTGACATTTCCACTTGGCCATCGAGCCAAAGGGGGATTTCGTTTTCATCGATTATCGGCGCAGCTTCCATCTGCGGAATGTCATCATTGTTTTGATCGCATGCGGATAACGAAAAGATCAACAGTAAGCTTAAGAATAATGATGGTAAAACCTTGGGTCTCTTGTCCATATCCACTCCAGAGAAACTTGCTGATGAACAGCAATCTACCGGCATACTAGAGTGCTATGGATGAAAGCACATCAGAGATAATCCTGATATGTTAAGGAAGTTGTCACAAGTTGGCATCCAGCCATTAATCGGGGCGTTGGGATTTAGCTGGTTCAGTTTTTCTTTTTTTGATAAACAGTCTTGGGTTTTTGGCGATAAATGACCATATCCAGCGTTCGAGAAACGATTTGGCTTGTGCTTTTTTTAGGTGGCCGTAGCCGAGTAATGAAATAAACAAAGCGCCTATGGCATCAACAATCAGGTCATACATGGTGTCAGTTAAGCCTGAGTAATCACCGAACATGGGTTTTTGCATATTCAAACCCAAAATTTTATCCATGGAAAATTCAAATATCTCCCACAATGCCCCCATACCCAAAGCAAACATAAAAGCAAAAAAAGCTATAAACCCCGGCATCATCTGTAAATGGATATATTCATTTTCATTCAGTAGATAAACCAGCAGAAAGCCAATAATACCTAACAGAAAACCTGAGCCAGTGTGCAAAGCAATATCCCACCACCAGAACTTGGTGTAATAGCCATGTACTTCACCCAGAAATACCGATGCAAAGACAAAGGCAATTGCCAGAAGTTGAAATATAGCTGGCACATGAACATTGAATTTTCTGGCCAGTAATACAGGAAATAAGCTGATGATAATAATGCCGAAAGTCGCTATCGCATTGAGCCATTGTTGTTCCCAAATAGACCCGAAAAATCCGGCAAACAATATAAATTGCAACAAGAGTGTCAATTTTTTAGGCATGGAATGAGGTGTCATTTGATCTCCAGAGACTTGATTTTTCCCTAACTTTTCTAATGCGCAGTGAACTGTTTTCTAACGTATGAATCAATAACAGCTTATTAGTAAGATTTTTTAGATAAAAAAACATGCCTTATTCATGGTAATGAAATTAATTTACTTTTGGGAATACCGAGAGGTTTAAATGCGACAGTTGCTTACAGTTTTGCGATATGGTCTGTTTTTATCGCTGTTTTCATCAGCTTCCAGTATGGCAGATCAAGTTATTATTTTGCGCCATGCGCTAGCCCCTGGCGTCGGTGATCCAGAGGGGTTTGATTTGGCAGAATGCCAGACTCAGCGGGTATTGTCTTCTGAAGGACGTGAACAGGCGATAGAAATAGGTCAAAAACTTCGCGAATCAGGTATTACTGAGGCAGAGGTTTTCTCCAGTGAATGGTGTCGATGTTTGGAAACTGCAGAATTACTGGGGTTTGGTCCACCGCAAAAGCTGACGGCACTGAATTCTTTTTTTCACGCATCAAATCGCCATTTAAAAAACCAATTTCTGCAAGATTGGAAAGCGCATATCAGCGAGGTGAAAACCACTAAAACCAAGGTTTATATCACTCATCAGGTCAATATATCCGGACTTCTCGACAAGTTTGTGTTATCGGGAGAGGGCGTAGTGGTGGAATTGAATGAACAGGGACAACTGAAAATTGTATCGGTTTTGTAATGAACCCTTCCGCCTTGATAGGGTCACAGGGTCGTGGCTCTTTCCTAGCGACCTCTGTTCTGTTTGAAACATAAACAGACCCTACAACTGAAAACTACATTTGTTAAGCTGTTGATAGTAACCAATTGACGGCTTGAATCAATTATTGATTGCTACCTTCGCATCAATCTAAAGCCTTTGGGCAAATAATAAATTTAAAAAAATCAAACAAAAGGAGATCACAGTATCGTGTGGATTTTTGATATGAAATGGAAGTTAACTTCAGCTCTGCTGGTGACGTTGTTGTTAACATTCAGTTTGATAACCGAAACGGCTTGGGCCGAACCTGCTACTCCTCCCAATAATGAAAAACATTACTCAGTGCTTGCTGACACACTCGAAAATGAACAGTCCCGTGAAAAACTTATCGCAGAATTACGCGAATTGGCACAGGCGGCTGAAGCACTGGATCAAGAAGCCGCTTCAGAAGAGTTGGTTGATGAACCAACGTTTGCCAGACAGATTGCCAATACGACCCAATCCGTTGCCCAGCAGATTGTCTCAACAGTTGGGATGGGTTTTTCTGCTGTAGCTGCTATAGGTTCTGATGAAGCAGGCACATTTGATTGGCAGGACATGCTGGATGAAAGCTTCTTTCTACTGGTGGTGATTGCCAGCACGTTATTAATGTTTTATGTGCTGCGAAGTCTGGCGCGTCATGCTTTTCGTCGTGCTAATGATTGGGCTGAAGCGGAGGGTGACTATCCTGAAATTCGCAAATTCAGCGCGATTTTGCTGGCAGCTGTAGTGGATTTACTGACAGTAGCCTTAGCATGGGTAGCCGGTTATGCCGTTGCCTTGTTTGCCATTGGCAGCAATGGAGAAATGAATGTCAGTCAATCGCTATTCCTCAATGCGTTTTTGGCGATTGAAATATTTAAAGTCATTCTCCGTACGATATTTGCTGGACGTGATGATGCACTGCGTTTATTACCAATATCTGCCGAAAGTGCCACCTACTGGCATATCTGGTTAGTTCGGTTAACCAACTATATTGGTTATGGCATGTTGCTGATTGTGCCATTGGTTAATCTGAATATTAATCCGGTCGTCGGCCAACTGGTCAGTGTACTGGTGGTGTTAAGTGCATTTATCTATGCAGTTGTTGTCATCATGCAAAACCGTGTATCCGTTAAACAGCGTTTGCTCTCTCATGCACAACAGTCCTCATTCAGCTTTTCAAGAGTCAGTCTGGGGATCCTGGCACGTAGCTGGCACATGCTGGGAATAGTGTATTTTGCTGTGTTAGCTGTGGCTTTATTACTGCGTCCGGAGGATGCCCTGCCAATGATGTTAAAGGCCACTTTCCAGACCATTCTCGCGCTGGTGATCGGTGGACTGCTGGCGAAGTTCATGGCGAAAACCATTGGTCGTCCGGTACATGTTTCAGAAGATTTGCGTTCACGTTTTCCGATGCTGGAACAGCGGGTAAACGGATTTGTACCAAATATCTATAAAACCTTAAGAATTTTGCTGGTGGTGGTGGTTGCCGCAGTCATTTTGGATGCCTGGGGAATATTCAGCCTTACCGCATGGTTAGCCTCAGAGGCGGGTATTCACACTATCGGTACATTGATTAGTGTGGCTGCAATTCTTGTTGGAGCGATGGCAGTATGGATAGTTTTGGCAAGTTGGATTGAGCACCGGCTTAATCCTGGTGATGAAACGCATTTGCCAACGGCAAGAGCCAAAACATTACTGACAATTTTCCGTAACGCGGCGGCTATTGCTCTCATCATAATGACCGTTATGATTGTGCTGGCGGAAATTGGTGTCAATATTGGACCATTACTGGCGGGTGCCGGTGTGCTTGGTTTAGCCATTGGTTTTGGTGCACAGAAACTGGTGCAAGATATTATTACTGGGGTGTTTATCCAAATGGAAAATGCCATTAATTCCGGTGATATTGTTACAGCAGGTGGCATCACTGGTACAGCTGAGAAATTGACAATCCGCTCTTTAGGTCTGCGGGACCTTTCGGGAACCTATCATCTGATTCCATTTTCATCGGTAGATACCGTGTCCAACTTTATGCGCGAATTTGCTTACCATGTGGGTGAGTATGGCGTGGCATATCGTGAAGATACCGATCAGGTGATTGTGCATCTGCGTGAAGCTTTTGCCGAGTTAATGGCAGATGAGGATCAGCGTGAGAAAATTCTGGTTGATGAGCTGGAAGTTCATGGCATTACCGCTCTGGCAGATAGTTCAGTCAATATTCGGGTACGGATTAAAACCCTGCCGGGTACGCAATGGGGTGTTGGCCGGGCTTATAACCGTCTGGTGAAACAGCATCTGGATGCAGCAGGAATTGAGATTCCATTCCCGCATATGACCATTTACTTCGGTCAGGATAAAGATGGATCGGCTCCACCTGCGCCGCTGAAAATGGTCGGAGATTCGGATTCAAATTCCGCCATTAAGTTGGAGCAAAAACCTGACAAAACAGAAAGCTCAAAATCATCAAAATCCAACCCAAAGGATAAACAGGATTTTGATGAAGAACATGAGAGCTAGATTTGCTAGTAAGCCCTAGTATCACAAGACACCCTGTTAATTTTAACAGGGTGTTTTTTTATGGCTATCCGTTCAGACGTTGCTGTATCAATCGTTGCAAACTTCGGGTGCCGGTGCAGTTATCGCATTCATCAAGTGCGGTTTGTATTGTTGATTGTGCTGACCGGTAATCCTGTTTCAAATAAAGCAAGGTAGCGGTCATGAGTGATTTATTCTGGTAATTGTCCAGTAAATCATCAACGACCAATCGCAGACCTGAATCAGCACTGAAATATCGCAGATCACGGGTATCGGCAATCAATGCCAGATTTAACGCCCAGAATGCTTTATCTGATTCACCTTGCAAAGCTGTTGCCAGAGCAAAACCAATTTTGGGCAAAGATGCTTTGGGATCTTTTTGGGATTGTGCTTTAAATGCATTTATTGCTGTTGTTGACTCATAGCGCGATAACGCTTCCCAGCCATCAATATTGGAATAGTTCGAAATAGACGAAGTTGATGGCGAAGCAGGCCGGGCTGCATTGGTTGTATAGCGTCTTACCGGTTCCTCGTCACGGTAACCCTGAGAATAAATAATCGGTGCAATCAGGGTGATACTATTATTTCGAAAACCATAATAGCCTGATCGATAACGAGGCCGGATAGTATCGTAATGTCGATAATACGGTTTATAACGTGGTTGTTTAAAGTGATTTAGTCTGGGATCCAGTCCAAATGAACGGTGACCCGTGATGCCGATTGAGGGATGGCGGTAATGCTGGTTGCCAGAAAAGCCATGGTGAGGTCGATTATGCAGATTCTGACCAAGTTGCACGTTCACCGACACATCGGCATAACTGTTTTGACTGGGCAAAAGCAGCATAAGCCCGCTAAGCAAGCTGGCGCTGAAAACGGAAACAAATAGGGTTTTACTGAATGACATAGCCATTACCTCACAGTTGGCTGGCTGATAATCATCAGACTGGTAACCGTGTTGATGGTTCGTTGCCCTGAATGTAAATTCAGGTAAAGCAATGTTTCAGCGAGCTTTTTGGTATCATGCCCGCTTTATTCTCTTCTTTAAAGCTCCCCATGTCTGCTACTGATTTTTCATCGTTAAATTTATCTGCCGAACAACTGACTGTCCTTGATTCACTCGGTTATAAGCAAATGACTGCTGTCCAGGCACAAAGCCTGCCGTTAATTCTGCAAGGCAAGGATTTGATAGCCCAGGCCAAAACCGGCAGTGGTAAAACCGCAGCCTTTGGTATTGGCTTATTACAAACTATTCAACCGGATTTCTTTGCTGTTCAAGCGCTGATTATTTGTCCTACTCGTGAATTAGCCGATCAGGTCGGCAAAGAGTTACGTCGTTTGGGACGTGGCATACCCAATCTGAAACTGGTGATGTTATGCGGCGGTAAACCGTTAGGACCGCAAATTGCCTCATTGGAATATGGTGCACATATTGTGGTTGGTACACCTGGACGGATTCAGGATCATCTTAAAAAAGCCACCTTGAAACTCAATAAAGTCAAAACCGTAGTGCTGGATGAAGCCGATCGCATGCTGGATATGGGCTTTGTCGATGCGATGCAGGAAATCATTGGACAGACACCAAGTTCCAGACAGACCATGTTGTTTTCAGCGACGTTTCCCGACAGCATCAAACAGATTAGTCGTAGCATACAACGCGATCCGGCACGGGTAACGGTTGAATCACAGCATCAACAGGCTGTAATTGATCAGTTGTTTTATGAGATTAAAAAACATGAACGTAACAATGCCTTGATAATGTTATTCCAGCATTATCAGCCCAAAAACGCCATTGTGTTCTGCCACACCAAAATACAGTGTGATGAAGTCGCAGAGATGCTGAGAAACAAAAAAATCGATGCTCAGCCGATTCATGGTGATTTGGAACAACGGGAAAGAGATCAGGTGTTGGTACGATTCGCCAACCAGAGTTGCCCGGTTTTGGTGGCCACCGATGTGGCTGCTCGGGGACTGGATATTAAGGCGATTGAAATGGTGATTAATTATGAATTGCCCCGAGATCCCGAAGTATATATCCACCGCATTGGACGAACTGGTCGGGCGGGGGAGTCTGGCCTGGCAATGAGTCTGGTTGCTGAAGCTGAAGTACCCCGGATGCTGGCGATTGAGAAATATCAGAAAAAACCTTGTCGCTGTGATGTGCTGGCTTCTCTGGATCGTGATGACAGTTTTACGCTTGAAGCCGATATGGTGACTATACAGTTGGATGCCGGGCGTAAAAATAAACTCCGTCCTGGCGATATTCTGGGCGCTTTAACCGGTGATGCCGGACTAGATGGCGCTGATATCGGCAAAATTGATATTTTTGATATGTCGAGTTATGTCGCGGTAAGTAAATCGGCATTACGACAGGCAATGAATTACCTGGCTGATGGCAAGGTTAAAGGGCGCGCTATTCGCGCCAGAAAAATACGTTAAATAAACGCACAGAAAAAAAACAAAAAACCTTGTTTAAATTGTGGTAATAATTACCCTGCGCTAACTGTTTTTACGAGTAGAGCCATGACCGACCTGATCAATAATGTACCCACGGAAAATGATGTCTATAAAACCCTGCTGGAATCCACTAAAGCTATTCCGTGGAAATTAGACTGGGCTTCTATGCAATTCACTTACATTGGCCCGCAAATTGAGGCTCTGTTAGGTTGGGAGCCATCAAGCTGGAAGTCTGTTGAAGATTGGGCTGCTCGGATGCATGAAGATGAACGGCAATGGGTGGTGGATTACTGCGTTTCCCAATCCAAGTCAGGAATCGATCATGAAGCGGATTATCGCGCACTGACAAAAGATGGTAACTATGTCTGGATCCGCGATGTGGTGCATGTAGTGCGAAAGGAAAATGGTGAGGTCGAATCATTAATCGGTTTTATGTTTGATATCAGCGAGCGCAAAAAGACCGAGCAGGAACTGATAAAGCTGCAAAAGGAACTGGAAGAGCTTTCCTTCAAAGATGGCCTGACCGGTGTGGCCAACCGCCGGATGTTTGATTCCGTTATCGAAACGGAATGGCTTAAAGCCCGGCAAAATAAACAGCCATTGTCACTGATTATTATTGATATCGATTTTTTCAAGGAATATAACGATTTTTACGGGCATTTACAGGGCGATGACTGTTTAAAACAGGTAGCTGAAACACTTAATAACGTCAAAGCACGCTCGCGTGATTTCTTCGGGCGATTTGGCGGTGAAGAATTTATCATGCTATTACCTGAAGCAGATGAAAATGCCGCGTGGTCGATAGCGGAGCGTTGTCGTCAGGCTTTATTTAAAAAACAAATACCACATGAACAGTCGAAAGTGAGTCAATTACTCACCATCAGCCTGGGAGTCAGTACGATGATTCCATCGCATGATGATGAGCATAATGAATTAATCAGCAGGGCAGATAAACAGCTTTATCAGGCCAAGCACAAAGGGCGTAACTGCATTCAATCGGCTTAAACTAGATTACCGCAAGCGCGATTAGCCGGTACTGCTACATCCATCATTTTAGGATTGGGCAAGTTCAGGTTGTCCATAATATTTTTATATTCAATAACATCCTTCACTTGCAGGCGAGGATTATGCTCGCGTTCTTCACCAATGGTACTGACCATCCAGCCTTTATAATCATGCGCCGGATAGACCCAGGTATCCTCTGGGAATTTCAATAATTTATCGAACAGACTACGGTATTGATCTGTTGCACTGCCATTTTGAAAATCTGTTCGTCCGGTGCCACGAATCAATAATGTATCACCGGTAAACAGATACTTCTGTCCGTCATGTTCCAACAGAAAGCTGTAAGAATCGTCAGTATGCCCGGGAGTGTGTAGGGCAGTGAGCGTGATTTTACCGACCACAATTTTACTGCCATCATTGAAACTATCATTGGCACAGGAAGAATTTGCCTGTTGTCCCATATAGGTTTCACAACCTGTGAGTTCCCGCAGTTTGCCAAGAGCCGTAATGTGATCAGCATGGGTATGGGTATCCATTGCCACTTTCAGTGTTAAACCAAGTTCATTTAATAAACGAATATAACCATCTGTTTCATCTATCACCGGATCAATTAATACCGCTTGTTTGGAAAGTTTATCTGCAATCAAATAAGTGTATGTAGATGAGTTTTTTTCAAAAAGTTGTCTGAATAACATGTTGATGAATGCTCCTATGTTGTTTGCACATAAAACAGTGTTACTGCCACCAGTAAAAGACCAATAGAAAAGATTTTCTGCAGATGCGCATTCGCAATTCTGTGACTGATCAGTTGTCCTGCATACATACCTGTCAATCCTCCAGCAATGAGCCAGGCCAGTGACTTAAAAGGTAAATAATTGATTTCACCGAATGTGAGATGTGAAATAAAGCCGATACTGCTAACCAGCGTGATAACCACTAAAGACGTACTGACTGCCTGTACCATGCTGACCTGACTCAGTAACAGCAGTAGGGGAATGATCAAAAAGCCTCCACCCACGCCGAATAAGCCGGATAATATGCCGACCAAAAATCCACCCAGCAATAAACCACCCATGCATCTTGGACGCAGCTGAAATTTACCGTCGGGACTGAATTTACACAGAACACCCTTTGCATTATCCAGCGATAAATGACTGCTTCGCACCACTTTGCTGGCTTCCGGCATCGTTGTGGCTGTTAACCACATGCGAACAGCGATTATGACTGCCAATAAGCTAAATCCTGCCACCAGTAGCACCTCACTTAATATTGAGGCGAATATCTGCCCTATCGGCGCACCCAACATTCCGCTTCCGGCTAATAAAGCTGCAGGTTTCCATAAAATGGTTTGATTGCCCAAATTTCGGAAACTGCCATACAACGTAATCGTGGCGACGGCGGCTAATGATAATGTCACCGCTTGATGAATTGAAACGTCACCCAGCAATATCAATAAGGGAACTGCAAACACCGAGCCACCGGCTCCGGTAAGGCCAAGCAGCAGGCCAATTACAATGCCAATTAACAGCAACATCTAGATTATTTATTCCATGGCATTTTTGCGAGGATCAGGCCCATTGCACAGCTATCGGTGATCCCTGAAAACATGAGTCCTGCGCCGACAAACCCCGACAGCGCAAACCAGGCTGAATGTACAACAAATCCCAGAATTACACCGCCTAACACCAAACCACCTGCAGCGATACGTACCTGACGTTCTATCGATACTGAACTACCTTGCGTGACCACCCAGTCACCATTGAGCTTTTCAACCGCCTGGATGCCGCCCTCAATAACCACTAGTGATTGGGAAACCTGGCCATCTAATTGTTTGGCGGCCGTTTCTGCTCGGCGACCTGAGTGACATAACAGTAATATCTTGTCAGGTGTTACTGTTTGTTGGTTAATTGCCTGTTGTAATGCTTCAACGGTGAGGTTTTGTAATGGCAAATGAATGGCACCCGGCAAAGATTTCGCTTTAACCTCGGCCGCTGTTCTGACATCAACAATAAAGCAATCTTTGGGTGTATTTTTGATAAACACATTCGCTGGTTTTTCGATGGAATAACTCATGATTTTTCTCCACATGAAGCAGTTTGATATTCAGGACAGTAAAGCGATTGCAACACGGCGATGATGCGTAACGCGGCATCGCCATTAAGCCGGTAGTAAACAGTTTGTGAATCTTTGCGTGTTTTGACTAATTCAGCGTGACGCAGGCTGGCAAGGTGTTGCGATAATGCCGATTGACTGAGTGGCACCAGCTGATTGATTTCACTGACAGCCAGTTCCTGATTTCCCAAAGCGCATAAAATCATTAAACGGTGTTCATTACTCATTTGCTTCAGTAAATCCGCCGCTGCTTTGGCATGAGTTTGCATCTCGTGCATTTCAGGAAAAGACAGGGGATTCGTGCTCATGGAATGTCCTTGTAAAAAATATAAGGCAAGTATATCAGTATTTTCTAAATTATATAAATCTAAATTATCAAATGCTGATATATAGGGCTCGAACGCTGCAATTATTGGATTAAGTGGAAGAAAAAGCTGGCGATATGCTCGCCAGCTGATGAAACTTTACTCGGTTTTTACAAATTCACTGACAGGTACGGTCGACATGATTTTTTGTAAGTCTTTGGCGCTTACTGCAAGCGCATAGCCTAATACGCCACTGCCGATAATCACCTGTTCAAATTGAAATGCGCTGTTATCGGCCAACACAGTAACTGTTTCAGGCAATGCAATGGGAGGCACGGCGCCAACGACATATCCTGTTGCTTCTGAGACTTCATTAAACTCGGCCATGCGCAGTTTTTTCTCGCCAAGCTGTTTGCGAAGCGCCGCCCAATCTGCACGTCCACCACCGGCTACTGCCAGCAGGCAAAACTGACCCGAACCAGTTTTAAATAACAGACTGCGCACCACAGAGTTGGGATCTCGACCCTGACCGCTAAGTAATTCTTCCAGATTGCGGATAGGTTTTTTATCCTCACTGAGCGGAATTTCAATCACATCAAAAGGAATGGCGTTGTTTGCTAATAACTCAGTGACCGGAGAGCTGATAGTCTGGCTCATGGATGCTCCATAGATGCTGTTAAAAGTCTCTACTTTATGAAGTAATCACTGCAACTGTCAAAGCAACAATGTCATTATCCCCAGCGTCATAAATACAATTGACGCTGCATAACGTGCAGCATTCAACGGTAGTTTCTGCATCAAGCGATGTCCGAAAATAACGATTGGGACGTTGGCCAACATCATGCCAATAGTGGTACCGAGGGTTACCAGCATGAATTGCTGATATTGTGCTGCCAGAATGACCGTTGCGATTTGAGTTTTGTCACCGATTTCAGCCAGAAAAAATAACACCACAGTCGCAATAAAAGCTCCGTAACGATTGATATTTGAAGCGGCATCTTCTTCTTTATCGGGAATTAATATCCATAAGGCGACGGCAATAAAACTGATACCAACAAGTAATCGGCCTGTTTGCGGAGAGATAAACTCGGTGAGCCATACCCCCAGCCAGGCTGAAAGACCATGGTTAAGCAGGGTTGCGACTAAAATACCGAAAATAATAGGAATGGGTTTACGGAAACGGGCTGCAAGAAATAACGAAAGAAGTTGGGTTTTATCGCCGATCTCCGCCAATGCGACGGTAGAGGTTGAAACTAGAAAAGCTTCCATGATTTAGTTACTCAGGCGGGATAAAAAACCAAAGGCAAATAGCAGCTACCCGCCTATGGAGCTGTTATTTGCCTCAGGTCTTGCCAATGCCACTCGTCAGAATGACACGAATTTGCCATGTGTCTTGAGGACACAAGTATGTTGACAGATTCACGCACTAAGGCTTGTTTGTTTCTCATCGTTGATGGGAAATAAACAGGCCTTAAGATAGGTAGACTACTCCCCTAAGACAGTTGGCATTATAAGCACCTCTGCCGGGCACTGCAATAAAAGGTTCAGACTCTGAGTTGCCAGGTAGGCTGATTTTTTTCATCAATTATCTGATGCTTGATTAACCATTGCTGGGCATCTTCCGCATCTTCTTCAAACCAGGCTTCGGCACTGCCGAGGCGGAAACTGTAGCCCCAGCTGTCCATATCCAGCATCATTCGCTGTTTACCCATTTCAGGCAGAAAATCACTGAGCAGGATCTGCAGATAACATACGCCATTTTCTTCATCATAATCCCCAGCAGCATCGGTATCTAACATTATGCGACGTTGATTATCCATACAGATATAGTGGCCAGCTTCATGTAAGGCAGAGTGAACAGGCGTATCAAGACGTAACAATAATTGATTGCCTAGCAGACCGGCTTCACGTTCGCCAAAAAAACTGCCGGGAATAGTTTCATTTTCTTCAACCTGTCTGATTTCAATGCCGTAAGGTTTCAGCAGTTTTTGCAGGTGTTGTTGATAAAACGCTGTGCAGTTCACTACGTTTTGCGGATCAGACACGTCTTGCTTCACCAATAATATGATTAATGACCAGCCCTGCCAGGGTTAAGCCGAATATAGAAGGCATATAACTCACCGTGCCGTTAACGGCTCGTGCCCGACCACGACTGACTGCCTCTGGAGGTAGTGGTGGTAAAGGATATTCCAGGGAATAAACAGTTTGGATTCCTTTGCCTACACCGCGTTTACGTAAATGTGAACGTAATTGTTTGGCGAGTTTGCAAATGGACGTATTCATTAAATCACCGGTACGCACTTGAGTGGGATCAAGTTTGCCGCCAGCCCCCATGCTGGAGAATACCGGTAACTCATTACGCCATGCGGTTTCCAGCAGAGCTGTTTTGCTGCTCATGCTATCAATGGCATCAATGATCACGTCAAAGCCTTGATTGAGGGTGTCAGGAATCGTTTCCGGCGTTAAGAATTCAGTAACAAGGTTGAGTTCGCATTGTGGATTAATATCTGCAATACGCTCTGCCATCACTTCAACTTTCAATTTACCGACAGTAGAGTTCAGTGCCACCAGCTGACGATTCAGATTGGACGCCGAAACCACATCATGATCCACCAGTGTCATTTTACCCACGCCCATCCGCGCCAGCGCTTCTGCGGTAAATGAACCGACACCGCCCATACCCGCCAGAAAAACATGACTGTTTTGAAGACGCTCTAAGCCGGTGTCACCCAGCAGGATATGGGTGCGTTCAAATAATGGATTGCTATGCGCCATCCGTTTCCCTCTAAACATTACCTAAGGTTCACTATTTTCCGATAACGGTAAGCTAATGGCAAAAGCGCTTGAGCTATATGCAACTATCGGGATGCAATTTGCAGGTGGAAAAAGCCATCTATCGGTGTGGGCGGAAATTTTTGACTGACTCGATAAAATCATCTTCCAGAGCTTCTCCACGATAACGCAGATGCATATAACAGTAACTGATCATGGCAATTTGTTGCTGATGATGTGGAAGCGCCAGTTGAGCGCGACGGGAAAAATCTTCCGGACCTTCATGGGGCTGACGCACAACACCATGCCTCGCAAGTTTAAAACAGAATTTCTGATAAAAACGCTGGACTCGATCCTGAGGTAGGTTTTTTAATTTCAATGTTGTCCAGGCAATCCAGCCAAATATCAGCACAATGCCGATGGCCAGCCAGCGAATCATTTTTTCCCAGTCCGGCTGATGCATGCCGAGCTTTTCCAGCAACTGCAGTTGTCGATCCGGACCATAACTGACGACCCACATTTCCCAGGCACTATTCAAAGCATCCCAGTTATTCTTTGCTGATTGCCACAGTTCTACCAAGCGATCATTTTTGGCTATTGCTGCAGGAGAACGACGTTCAGCCGGCAATAAATCCCGGATCCCAAAGTCGACACGCTCACTGGAGACGGCAGCTGTTGGATCAATTCTGATCCATCCCTGTTGTGGTAGCCAGACTTCTGTCCAGGCATGGGCATCGCGCTGACGTACCGTAAGCACCTGATCTACCGGATTGATTTCTCCGCCTTGATAACCCGTCACAATGCGTGCTGGAATACCTGCGGCGCGCATTAACACGGTAAAACTGGCGGCATAGTGCTCACAAAAGCCCTCACGACTCTCAAAAAGAAACTGATCAATGGTATCACCGCGTAATGCTGGTGGAGTCAGGCTATAACTGAAATCCTGCTGACGATAATAATTTAGTACAGCTTCAATATAGGATTGATCTGTTGGACTTTTTTCTAAAAGACTACGTGCCAGCTGCAGACTTCTTGGGTGACGATCTTCTGGCAAATTTAATCCATATTGCAGATAGGGATCATTTTGCGGGTTAAATAAATATTCAGTATGAGAACTTAACTGATATTGAGTGCGCTGTTTGATTGCGTCACTGCTATTTAACTCTCCATCCACACTGAGACGAGTCCGCATGGTTTGCGGATAGTCCGTGGGGAAATCCAGAGCAAATAACCAGCGCCTGTCATGGGGCTCCAGGGTCATACTGTAAGAAAAAGGCTCTCCGGCAACATGAATTTTCGTGCCGTTTTCATAACGTTTTTGATTGTCAGTTAATGGCAACCAGCGCTTGCCATCAGTGTGCCACAACACTGGACCACGCCAATATAAGTCCTGGCGCTCAGGAAACTGATTGTTGTCGAACCTCACCCGAAAAGCTATGGCATCGGATTGAATTAACTGACTGATATTGCCGATCGTAATATTGTCTGCCATGCCGGTCACGGCACTATTCTGCGGCGGTACTTCGCCTAAGGTCATACTGTCGGGCAGACTATCCGGGATATCCATAGCGTCATTTGGCAAGCCCCAGATAGGGCCGGAAATCCTGGGAAACAGCACAAACAATAACAACATCAGAGGCATGGCCTGTAAAACCATCACAGTTGATTGTTTAAGCCGATGTTTAATGGAGCTGTCCGATTCATTGGCAGTAATCAGACAGCTGGTCAGCAGGATCACATTGACCAGCATTAAAATGACGATTGGAATGCTCTGATTGAAGAAAAAATGGGTAATCACCAGGAAAAAACCCATGAAGCAACTCAGATAAACATCACGCAGATTTTTAACTTCAACCATTTTGAAGGCTGCCATGGTGGTCAATAAAGCCACCCCAGCATCACGGCCGATGGTAATCCCATAACTGTAAAGCACCAGCACAATTGTCAATATCGCGCCGACGGAATGCAGCACTTTTAACAGGCGTTTATCCGCCGGTAGTGGCCATCCATACCAGCTATTCATTAATCGCCAGCCCATCATCAACAGAAATATCGCAGCAACCCACAGTGGTTGATAGAAAAAATGCGGAATGGCGATAATCGTCAATGTCACCATTAACCAGTGAATGGACGATTTAGAAGGGATTTCAGCTGAACGTTTATTGGCCATAAAGCGCCAGACTTCGCAGACAGAAATGACGATGCTGGTCGCCGGAATCTATCGCTATCGATTGCTTTGGCAGGATTAAACCGTATTGCATACCAGCGGTATCTGCAGTCAAAATCCACTGGCATAGTTGTGATAATTTCGCTTCAGTATCCGGTAAATCGGCTACATCGTCCCAGTTGAACAACATTTTTTGTCCGGAAGGACTGCTAAATTGTTTAGTTCGTAAAATGCCATCTCGAGCCAAGGCTTTCCAGGCAATATGCTGTCTGGCATCCCCCACGCGATAGCGATGAAAACCGGCAAAATCATCAAGACCCTGTTGATGCTGCAACGCTCCGGAATCTTCCATAGCAGAAGGTGGAGGCAACGGTTTGTTGCCCATTGGTCTGGGATAAATCAGAACCCGTTGTCGGATATCAATAAAAAACCAGCTCAGCAATAATCCAATAGGGTAGACACTGGAAAGCCTCATTCGCCCTAAATCCTGCCAGCCTCTTTTATTGGTGGGTATTGGAATCAGATGCAGGCTGGTTTGTTCTGCAGCAAGCTGAGGGGCTTTATACACAGGAAGATACCGGGAAAATTGTTTTAGCGGCCACCAACCTGAACGTGAGATTGATGGCAGATAAGCGATATCTAATTGTCGGATAGGTCGTGGACTATGATTGGTCAGGTTCAGTGGCAACAAAACAGGCTGCTGGCAAAAAACCGGTTCAGCGCGGCCCAGCTGATAATCAAGCTGGCGGACATTACGATAACTGTGATGCATGGCTACATGGCCGACACCTACCAGCAGAAAACACAGTAAGTGACCGAGACTGTTGTTGTAGTTAATAGCGCCAAGCAACATCACCAAGATTAATATCGAATAACTCAATCCATAGCGGCTGGGCAAAATAAATACCCGATAGCGTTGCTGTTGACGCCAGCGCTGCCAATATTGGCGCAACATCAGGGAATCGCAACCTGCTGCAGGATCTCGGCTGCCCAGTCTGCAGATTGCAAATGTTCACGTGCTTGCAGTCGATGCTGCACAATACTGGGGAAAATCGCCTGCACATCTTCTGGAATAACAAAATCTCGTCCGTTGATCATGGCCCAGGCCCGAGCGGCCTGAATCAAACCCAATCCGGCGCGTGGGGACAGACCATTATAAAATTGACCACTATTTCGAGTGTAGGCCAATAAGGCCTGCACATAATCAATCAACGCATCACTTAATGAAATTTTACTGGCTGCTTGCTGAAGCTGGATTAATTGGGGTGGCGTAATTTCAGCTTGCAGTTGCCTGAGCATTTGACGTCTGTCTTCGCCTGTCAGCAAGGCACGTTCAGCTTGTTTATCCGGATAGCCAATCTGAATACGCATCAGAAAACGATCCAGCTGTGACTCAGGCAGGGGGAAGGTACCAACCTGATGAGCGGGATTTTGGGTCGCGATAACGAAAAAAGGATCTTCCAGAGGATGGCTGTCTCCCTCAATCGTAACCTGTTGCTCTTCCATGGCTTCAAGTAACGCACTTTGTGTGCGGGGAGAGGCCCGGTTAATTTCGTCGGCTAAGAGAAGTTGAGTAAAAATGGGGCCACGATGAAAACTGAACTGATGTTTTTCGGGGTCATAAATGGATACCCCAAGAATATCTGCCGGTAACATATCACTGGTAAATTGCACCCGTTGAAAACGGAGTCCCAACGTTGTGGCCAGAGTATGAGCCAGAGTGGTTTTGCCAACACCTGGCAGATCTTCAATTAATAAATGTCCCCGCGCCAGAAGACATGCTAATGCAAGTTTGACGGGTTGCTGTTTACCAAGAATGACTGAGTTAATGGCGTGGAGTATGCGTTCAGTGCTGCCTTGCGTCATGGAAAGTCCTGAATTGATTTAGGTTATTGTTGCTATCGGAATAGACATGCTATTTTCATCCGGGTTCTATTCATACTAAGGAATTGTATATGTCAAACGAAGGTTATCATGAGCCGTTTAGCGAATTATCAGACGAAACCAAGGATATGCACCGCGCCATAGTTTCGCTTATGGAAGAATTGGAAGCGGTCGACTGGTATAACCAGCGGGTTGATGCCTGTAAAGATCCTGAGTTGAAGAAAATTCTCGAGCATAATCGTGACGAAGAGAAAGAACATGCTGCGATGGCTTTGGAATGGATTCGTCGTAAGGACAAAAAAATGGATCAACATCTGCGTGATTATTTATTTACCGAAGGTGAAATTACTGAACACCACGATTAGGTCTTGTTTATCTTTCAGCTCTCAACAAAGGCGGAGATGAGAGATAAGCAAGCCCTAGTCAGATATTGAATAGTTGTCGACAATTTGCCGTGGTGATTTCAGCAATATACTCCGCTGATTCATCACGTAATTGACTTAGTTTTTCCATGATAACCGGGATGTTTTCAGGAGTATTGCGTTCTCCCTGATGACCACAAAGTGGCATATCTGGCGCATCCGTTTCCAACACGATTTGCGAGAGCGGTAATTCAGTAAACAGGCGTTGCAGTCTCTGTGCCCGTGGATAGGTTAACGCGCCTCCAACACCCAATAAAAAATTAAGTTTGCGGTATTGTTCTGCCTGTTGGGCACTGCCGCTGAAAGCATGCACGATGCCGCCGGATAATTTTTTCTGGCGAAGTACTTTTAAAACGTCATCATGGGCTTTGCGTACATGCAGGATAACCGGCAAATCAAACTGAACAGCAATATCAATCTGTGCTTCAAATAAGATGAGTTGAGAGGGGATGTCGGCATCTGCTACATAAAAATCCAAACCAATTTCACCAATGGCAATAGGCTGATATTGTTTCACGGCTTGCTCAAGAAGCTGTGCTGCATTCTCCGGATGATCAGTCATAAACATCGGGTGGCAACCCAGGGCCAGCGATAGCATCGGATTACTGTTGCATAACTCGATTTGTCTGGGCCAGCTGTTCACCGTCACGCCGGGGATGACAATTTTTTCGATACCTGACCTGGCACAGTTTTGCAGAATGTCCGTTCGATCTTTGTCGAAATCGTTAAAGTCGAGATGGCAATGACTGTCAATCAGGTGCACCATGTCAAAACGGCCTTTATAAACAGAGGATCATTTTATGTCTGAAATCTACCATGATGCCAGTAAGCCACATGAGCGCTTAATGTTCAACGTGGCGATATTTCATTTCCTGGTTCCGGCGATTCTGTTTGGTACCGAAAACCTGTGGCTGATTTTCTCATTATCGCTGTTGGGCTCGCTGATGATGATTGGTTCCATAGCCTACAAAGCTTACAACTCGCAAGATCAGACAGCACTTGTTCAGGCGCACTGGAAGCTGGCATGGAAGCGCAGTATGTATTTATTGGGCGCTTATCTGGTGGCGGGGGTGATATTTGGTATCGGCTCATTTTTATTGATGGCACAAGCGGATGAAAGCATGCGTTTTATTCAACGCTCAGTGCTGGGTTGGTTTGCATTAGTGCCCATTTCACTGACGTTGATTGCGTTGATTGTGTTGGAAGGCAGTGCGTTGGTTCAATCCAGAAAAGGCATCATGCCCTCTGAGATGAAACTGTAATTGTTCAGTCTCTAACGATAATCTGCTCAGTCTTTGCCATACCCTCACCGCGAGGGTCGCTGGCGGCGCTGAGTTTGCCGGTCTTTTTATTAGCCACAATGACCTGCATATTGCCAAATTGACGGTTTAACACATCCAGTTGATGACCTCGGTCTGTTAAATCCTGTTGCTCCATCTCGCTCAGACCGGGTGTTTCCATTTGCACTCGGTCTGGCAGATATTGATGGTGTAATCGCGGTGCCGCAACAATTGCTTCAGCATCTTTACCTTCCATAAAATGTAATATGCCCTGCATCACCATGGTAATAATTCTGCTGCCCCCGGGGGTGCCAATGACCAGCAATCGCTGATCATTTTCGACAAAGCTTGGTGTCATACTGGATAGTGGACGCTTGCCCGGTTCAATGGCATTGGCGGATTCACTCACCAAATCATAGGCATTGGGGCTCCCGCTTAACGCAGAAAAGTCATCCATTTCATCATTGAGTAAAACTCCGGTATTTCCAGCCACAAAGCCACTACCAAATGGGTAGTTGATGCTCAGCGTGGCGGATACCCGGTTGCCATCTTGATCAATAATCGAAAAATGTGTGGTGTCCTGGCCTTTGTTGCTGAACGCATCAGCTAATTCATCACTTTTGCTGGCGCTATCGGGATCAATGTCCTCAGCTATCTGGGCAGCATAAGCGGGATCCAGTAAATAATCCGGAACATCAATAAAATCACTGTCACCAAGATGAACGGTGCGTTCTCGATAGGCCCGACGCATGGATTCAATTAACCAATGACGCTTTTGTTGTGGGTCAGCCTGCCAGTAATTCAGTGTATTTAATTGATTCAGCATCAAAGTTATCAACTGACCGCCTGCCGAGGGTAAGGCTGCAGTGGTGATGGTATAACCTGCAATTTGAGTCGTGACTGGCTGGCGGATTTTCAGTTGATAATTCTCTAGATCCTGTTCTGTCCAGATACCGCCAGCGGCTTGTACTGATTCCACCATCTGTTTGGCAATTTCACCCTGATAAAAAGCATCCCGACCTTTTAAGGCAATGGCTTCTAAAGTGTTGGCTAAATCCTGCTGGATAATGATGGAACCCAAGGCAGGAATTTCTTCGCCATCCAAAAATATCGCTTTAGCTTCGGCATTTAACGCCTGTTTTCTAAATCCCATATAGCGTTGATAACGTGGCGTGACAGCAAAACCTTCTCTGGCAAAACGAATTGCAGGTGCGAGGGTGATGGATAATGGTAAATTGCCATAATGTTCAGTTAAATAATCCAATGCAGCGGGGGTTCCCGGAATGGCAGCCGCCAGAGGTCCATTTAATGATAAATCACGAACCACTTCACCGTTGTTATCCAGATACATATCACGGTGTGACTGGGAGGGGGCTGTTTCACGGCTGTCTAGCATAATCTGCAATTGGTCGGTTTCACGGTGTAATAACCAGAATCCACCACCTCCAAGGCCAGAGCCGGCAGGCTCAACAACTGCAAGCGCAGCACTTACTGCAATGGCGGCATCAAAGGCGTTGCCACCTTGTTGCAGAATTTCAAAACCGGCCTGGGTGGCTAAAGGATGTGCTGAAGCAATCGCTGCGTTTTGAGGTTGAGCAAAACCAAGTGGAATGATCAGGACATAAAAAAGCAGGGCAGTGAATAATCTCATCGATGGTGTTTTTTCATGGCAGCGAGTCGATCCTCCTCTTTACGACGGATTTTCTCCAGACGATGTAATTCAGCAGCTTCGTTGGATTCCATGCCGATATGCGCTTCACCACGTTGCAAGGCCAGCTGGATCTGTTTTTCACGCTCTGCGTAGCGGGCTTTCTGATCATCCGTGGTTTTATCAAAACAATGTGGACAGGACACACCGCGCTGATATTTTTCACTTTGCTTGTCTTCTTCGGTGATAGGTAGCCGACAGGCGTGACATTGATCATATTCGCCTTTTTCGAGACTATGATTCACGGTGACCCGTTCATCGAATACAAAACATTCACCTTCCCACAGCGATTCCTGTTCGGGCACATCTTCCAGATATTTGAGAATGCCTCCTTCCAGATGATAAACCTCCTCAAACCCCTGTTCTTTTAGATAAGCGGTGGATTTTTCACAGCGAATTCCGCCAGTACAGAACATCGCAACTTTTTTATGTTTTTGCGGATCCAGATGCTGTTTTACATATTCTGGAAATTCACGAAAACTTTCTGTGTGAGGGTTAACCGCGTTTTTGAAAGTGCCAACTTCTACCTCGTAGTCATTACGGGTATCGACCAGTAAGACTTCAGGATCACTGATTAATTTGTTCCAGTCTTTGGGTTTGATATAGGTGCCGACCGACTGTTTCGGATCAATGCCTTCGATGCCCATGGTGACGATTTCACGTTTTAATTTCACCCGGCTTCGCAGAAAAGGGGGAGTATCGGTATACGACTCTTTGTAACTTAAATCCTTTAATCTGGGATCGGCGCGTAAATAATCCAGCAATGCATCAATAGATTGTCGCGAACCAGCGACGGTGCCATTTATCCCTTCCTGTGCCAGTAATAAGGTGCCACGCACTTCATTATCCAGCATGAATTTGAGCAGCGATGGTTTAATCGCAGCATAATCATCCAGAGTGACAAATTCATACAATGCACAGACCACAGTTTGAGCCATAGAAATATTCCGTAAAGAGTTAAAAGCCTTAGGGTCTGTTGTTCTTTCAAAGCCACCACTGCTGGAGGCTATTTTTTTCGTCCAACAAGGCGGAAATGATGCGGTGTAGTCATTCTACATAAATCATTTCCAACGCAGATGGTCGGAAAAATAGTCCCAGCCCTTCGGGTTGTGATTGAAAAAACGCCATTCGGTGTTGCTCGTCATTTATTTGAAACAACCAAACCGCATTCCTCGTGGCTTGTATGACGTTTTTTCAATTCACAACAGAGGCGACTTTGAAAAAACAACAGACCCTACATTTTACAGGGAAATTATCAGGTCGGGTATGCTCACTTGACAGTAAGCTTTAGCAAGCAGTAAATGATTGTACCAATCAACACATTGAGGTGTGAAATGGATGAATTGCAACAACTCAAAGAAGAAAGTGAACAGTGGCGGGCTGATCATCTTCGCTGGTTGGCCGATGCAGATTCCTGGACCCATCATACTCAGAGATTAATAGCCGTTCTGCACAAACTGGAAAGAAGTTTACCCGAACATACGGCCAAGCTGGATCAACATGTTGAATTAATTATGCAACATGAAAAAACCATTAACCGCTATGAATGCGGACTCGACCCGCATTGTCTGTCCAGCTGTGACAGTTATATTAATTTAGAAAAACAACGGGCGTTTCACGATAGATTGCGAAAACTGCACCATAAAATGCAACTGCATCATCAACAATTTAGCGAGCAATATAAAAATCAGATGGCCATTTTTTATCAACAGGCGCAACAGTTGATGCAGGAAATTGCCGAAGGCTAGGGCTTGTTAATCTTTCATCTCCGCCTCTGTTGTGAGCTGAAAAAACGTCAATCAAGGCACGAGGAGCGCCT
>NZ_DFLS01000008.1:144997-303724 GCF_002375415.1 Methylophaga sp. UBA3613
GTCAATCAAGGCACGAGGAGCGCCTTTTATTGTTCTAAATAAGCGACGAGCAACGCAGAGTGGCGCTTTTTCAGTCACAACCCAAAGGGCTGGCGACTATTTTTGCGACCGCCTGCGTTGTCAATCACTTATGTAGCGTGGCTACACTGCGTGCTTTCCGTCTTGTCGGACACAAAAATAGTCGCCAGCAGTGGTGGATATGAAAGATAAACAAGCCCTAGGGGCTGTTTAATGCTGTGATTTATATCGCATCAACAGCCACAGGAAAAACGGTCCGCCTAATAACGTCGTAATGACCCCGACAGGCAACTCTGCAGGGGCAATAACCAATCTGGCAAGCGTATCGCAAATCACCAGAAAGCTACCGCCAAAAAGCAATGTCGCCGGTATCAGATAGCGATGATCTTCACCGATAATCAATCGGCAGATATGTGGCACCATCATTCCGACAAAACCAATAGGACCGCATAAGGCAACAATAGCCCCCACGCACAACGAAGTAACAAAAAATAATGCGTAGCGTACGTATTTCACTGAAACGCCTCGACTTGTGGCTATTTCATCACCGGCCATTAACAGGTTCAGTTCGCGGCTCAGATAAATAATTACTACTGCCGTCAGTGTAACGAAAGGTAATAGCTGCTTTAATTCCTGATAACCGACGACGGTTAAACTCCCCATCAACCAGCGGATAATTTGAAATGAATCAGCAACATTGCTGAGATATTGAATAAACAGAATCAGACTGGAAAAGAAGAAACTGATAGCCACACCGGTTAACAATAAGGTTTCGCCGGAAAAGCCAAAACGAAACCGACTGATACTGTAAACAAAACTGATGGCTATCAAGGCACCGGCAAAGGCGCTGAGGCTGGTGGCACTTAATCCAAATATCGTAAAACTGATGCCCGCATAGACACTGATCGCTGCGCCTAATGAGGCGCCGCTGGCAACGCCGAGGGTAAATGGTGTGGCCAGCGGATTACGAAACATTGCCTGAAATACCATGCCGCATAATGCCAGTCCACAGCCTGCGGTAAATGCAAATAACACCCTTGGGATCCGCAACTCATGGATAATCATTTGCTGGATTTCTGTCGAACCAGCCGCTGCAAAATCTACCCACGGACTGATAATTACCACCAGAACGGTAAACAGACTTAATGCGATGAGTTTACGTTTTATGCTCATGATTCATCTGCCACAGCAATCAAACGCTCATGATGTGGATGTTTGGCAAACACAAACGCTTGCTGGTAAAGCTGGTGTAAGCGCTCGGCATCTAAAAACTGTTCAGCAGGACCATGCCACAGACATTTACCTTCCAGTAAGGCCAATACATGTTTGCTGTGCTGCGCGGCATGATTGATATCGTGAGTCACTTCGATAATCGTCTTCTGCAGTTGCTGATTCAGTTTGCGGATCAATTGATGTACAGCAACCTGGTGATGGGGATCCAGAAAGGCAGTTGGTTCATCCAACATCAAAACCGGCGTATCCTGCGCCAGGGCGGCGGCAATCATTACCCGTTGGCACTCTCCACCACTCAGAGTCGACATTCTACGCAAGCGAAAAGGGTGGCTGTCGGTAATAGTGAGCGCATTTTCTACGGCTTCCTGATCCTGCGATTGCCACTCTGAAAAGACATGGTGATAACTGTATCTTGCCATCCGAACAAATTCTTCAACATTGAAGCTCAGGTGGCTACCCCCGGTTTGAGGCACATAACTGATGAGTTGGGCGAGTTTTTTATGGCTGTAATGTGAGAGCGTTTCTCCATCAACGGATATTTTTCCCCCGGATGCAGGCAGAAGCGCTAATAAGGTTTTCAAAAACGTGCTTTTTCCAGAGCCGTTAGGTCCCACAATACACAGGTAATCGCCACGGGCAATATCGCAATTGATGTCTTCAATCAGTGTTTTATCGCCGATTTTTACCGAAATATTGCTGCAGCTAATCATTTTGAGATGAATCCCAATCCAGTTGTGGATGAAATATCCGAGCGAGATCCTCTGCCAGTTGGATGATTCGGGGGCCGGGTATTACCGCATAATCAGCTTGAATAATATGTAACTGTTTATTGCTGATAGCATCCATTTTATCCAGCCGCTGCCATTGCTGCCTTAGCTTGGTGAGATCGGGTGAATACACTTCTTCGCCAGGAAAAATATCGACAATAATTTGAGGGTTAAGCCGTAACAGGCCCTCTGTGGAAACCGCCGGCACTTTTATATTTGGTCCGTGAAAGACATTTTTTGCACCAACAAAAGACAATAAATCATTATAAAAATCCTGTTGTCCGGCGATATATACCTTATCCAGAAAATCTGTATGTGAACTATGGGCTATTGCCAGCAAAACAGTTGGTTCAGGCTGATCTCGGACTTTCTGTTTAATTGCTTCTAGCCGATTATCAAACTCGCTGACCAGGTGTCTGGCCGATGACACTTTATTAACTGCGGAGCCAATATCGATAATGCTGTTTCGAATGCCGTTCAGACTTGAGTTATCGATACTTAGCGTTTGTATCCCCAGTTGCTGCAGTTGCCTATTTAAGCTTTGTTGACGTTCCAGCAGGATAACTATATCGGCCTTCAAGCGAACAATCTGCTCCAGATTGGGATCCAGATAACCACCAACTTTGGGCAGTTTTTTCACTTGATTGGGGTATTGACAGTAGTCGGTTACCGCTACGACTTTATCACCCGCATCCAGTGCAAACAGCGTTTCAGTAATGCTGGGAGCAAGACTGATGACCCGCTGAGGAGAGGATATTTCCGACCCATTAGTTTCCAACTGCGGTTTTTCAGGCTGCAGCCAGACGAAAATAAATATCGCAATAAACAGCAGAATCGGCCAAAAACGTGCCATTTTGGCTTTCCTGTAATCAAAACAGCCTATTATACTGCCTGATGTTAATAGCGATAGGTGAAGTAAATGAAGCAGATAATGCCCGATGCAGAGTGTTTATTTACTCTGCAGGTGATTGATGAAAGTCTTGAACAACTGGCCATGCAGTTGAACAGGGATTATCTCGACAAAAATCCTGTGCTGCTTTGCGTAATGAACGGTGCGGTGATGACCATGGGGCATTTATTACCGAAACTGCAGTTTACGCTTGAAACAGACTATATTCATGCGACACGTTACGGTGATAAAACAGTGGGCGGCGAACTGAATTGGCGGGCCAAGCCTAATATTGATCTCAATAACAGGCATGTGTTGTTAGTGGATGATATTTACGATGAGGGCATTACCTTAGCTGCCTTGCGTAACTTTTGTCAGCAGGCTGGCGCGACTTCTGTAAAAGCAGTGGTATTGGCAGATAAACAACACAGCAATAAATATGGCGTTCAACCGGAATATATTGGCTTACAAATTCCTGATCGCTATGTTTTCGGTTTCGGTATGGATTACAAAGGCTATTTACGTAATGCGCCTGGCATCTTTGCCGTCAAGGAGAATGCATCATGATTGGATTAATTGGAGGCAGTGGGTTAAGCCAGCTGGAGGGATTGGTCCTGGAACAGCAAATGCAGCGGGAAACGCCTTTTGGAGAGCCTTCCGCACCATTAATGATTGGTCGTTATGCCAACAAAACGGTGGCTTTTCTGCCCAGACATGGCGAACATCATACGATTCCACCACATCTAATTAATTATCGGGCGAATATCTGGGCGTTTCATCAGTTAGGGGTAGAACAAATACTTGCTGTTGCTTCGGTGGGTGGTATTACGGAGCCCTATATGCCGGGAACAATCGCATTACCAGACCAGTTGATTGATTACAGTTGGGGGCGGGATTCCAGTTTTGCCAGTGAGGATTTTTCAGCCGATAAGCATATTGATTTTACCTACCCATTTGATGAAACACTGCGTCAGCAAATACTGCTTGCGGCTAATAGTGAAGAAATGACAGTTATCGATGGCGGAACTTATGCGGTAACACAGGGACCGAGACTGGAAACAGCGGCAGAGATCCAGAGATTAAAAAATGATGGTGCTGACATGGTGGGCATGACCGCCATGCCAGAAGCAGCGCTGGCACGGGAATTAAATATTGCCTATGCCAGCATTGCTGTTGTGGCTAATCAGGCCGCTGGTTTAAGTTCACACCCACTGACGATAGAAGCCATACTGGATACCATGGAAGAGTCGATGGGGCAGGTAAGGCGATTATTGAAAGGTGTTATTCCGCTGTTGTAGCTTCACCTTCAGACGGCAGGGAATAGGTTTCTGGCTCGGTCATATTGCTGAGCACTTGATCCGGTGTTGCTACCGGTATCAGTTGCAGAATAGCGCCAAACCGCGGGTGATCGAAATAATGCACCTGCTTGCTACGGATACGGCGCAATTCCACTAAACGTGGTTGATGCAAAGTATGATATGAATCACTTTCCACTGAGCGCACACCATCCTGTAACCATAGATCCAGGCTCGCGTGTAAATAGGTAGCGATATGAAAACGTACTTGTCCTTGAACCCGATCAGAGTCTATCGCCACAGCTTGTGCCCGACTGCGACTGCCAACAGCCTGTTGCCAGGTTTGATGGCTGATGACCCGATAACCGGCTGAATTACGCAGCCGTTGTGAAATATCTGTCAGGTTTTTATTACCGGCTGGCTGAATGACTTTGTTGGCCATTCCCACTTTCAGAGGGGCAGGGTCTTGCAAGGTAAACACCGGCGACTGTTCGTTATCGGATGGATTGAGTACTTCAAAAACGATCAGTTCAACGTGATACCACTGTTGAGCATGTGCTAAGGCTCCAAAACTCATTAAAGCGACAAAAAGCAGGCTACGAATTAGACTCAAAGATTTCATATAAAACGGTTCCGAATGATCATGTTGTCTATTGTCTAACGCTGACCCCAAAATGTCCAAGATCTAAGGGCTTATTGATTGTTCATAGCCACCACTGCTGATGGCAAATCTAGTCCCAGCTCTTTGGGGTGTGGCTATGAACAATCAATCGGCCCTAATAATTCTCTTTGCTGGTATCATCCAGTGAACATTAAAAGTCGCAATGGAGCAGAGTAATGGAAGGTTTTTCGCTATTTGTTATCGTGGTGCTGGTACTGGCCATTGTCCTTGTTTTAATGGGCGTCAAGTCAGTAGACCAGGGCTGGGAATATACGGTCGAACGGTTTGGCCGCTATACCAAAACTTTGCGTCCAGGTTTGAATCTGATTGTACCGGTGATTGATAAGGTTGGCGCACGCATCAACATGATGGAACAGGTTTTGGATGTTCCTTCTCAGGGTATTATCACCAAGGATAATGCGATGGTACGCGTTGATGGTGTGGTGTTTTATCAGGTGATCCATGCTGCAAAAGCAGCCTATGAAGTCAGTGGTCTGGATAATGCCATTCTGAATTTAACCATGACCAATGTGCGGACAGTGATGGGGTCAATGGATTTGGATGAGTTGCTATCCAAACGTGATGAAATCAATACACGCCTGCTAACAGTTGTCGATGATGCAACAACCCCATGGGGCATAAAAGTTACCCGGATTGAAATTAAGGATATCGAACCACCTGCTGATCTGATTGAGGCCATGGGCCGTCAGATGAAAGCGGAGCGGATTAAGCGTGCCAATATTCTCGAAGCTGAAGGACATCGTCAATCTGAAATTTTGCGGGCAGAGGGTGAGAAACAGGCTGCAGTACTGGATGCTGAAGGTCGTCGTGAAGCGGCTTTTCGAGATGCGGAAGCACGTGAGCGCCTGGCAGAGGCAGAAGCCAAAGCTACTACCATGGTTTCTGAAGCGATTGCTCAGGGTGATGTGCAGGCAGTAAACTATTTCGTTGCCCAAAAATATATTGAAGCGCTTAAAGACATGGCCAGTGCCGATAATCACAAAATCATTATGATGCCGCTGGAAGCTGGAAGTGTTATCGGTTCACTGGCAGGTATTACCGAACTGGCTAAAGAAGCCTTCGTACGTAAAGAGAACTGATATGCCTTTCATTATCGACTTCTGGCACTGGTGGGTATTAGCGGTAGTGTTGATTACACTGGAAATTATTCTGCCCAGTTTTTTTGCTTTGTGGCTGGGAATCGCGGCCTTTCTCACCGGTCTGGTGTTGCTGCTGTTTCCTGAGATTAACTGGCAGTTTCAATGGTTGATGTTTGCGATATTGTCGGTCCTCAGTATTGTGTTGTGGCGCCGCTATTACACTAAACATCCCATCGCCACGGATGAACCTTTATTAAACCGGCGCGGCGAACAACATGTTGGCCGTATTATCACCTTGACTAACCCTATTGTGAATGGACAGGGGAAAGTCATTCTCGACGATTCAACCTGGAAAGTGCACGGGCCCGATTGTCCTACGGGAACTCGAGTCCAGGTCACAGCGGTGGATAACGTCATTCTCAAAGTTGAAATTATTGGTTAACAATGGCTTTAGTGATCGATTTGATGCGTCATGGAGAACCCCAGGGCGGAATGCGCTATCGTGGGCAACTGGATGATCCTTTAAGTGAGTTAGGGTGGAAGCAGATGCGCTGTGCAACTGAAAATAAACAGCCCTGGCAAAAAATAGTCAGTTCCACATTAATTCGTTGCGCTGATTTTGCCAAAGAACTTTCTGATAAACATGCAATTTCATTGCAATGTGATGCGGGATTTATAGAAATCGGCTTTGGTGACTGGGAAGGTAAAACGGCCAATGAATTGGAGCAACAGAACAAAAAAGAGTTTTATGCCTTTTATGATGACCCGATAAATAACACACCAGCCAATGCCGAACCATTATTAGCGTTTCAGCGGCGTATTCAAAAAGCCTGGCAAACCCTGGTGCAATCGCATACCGATAATCATATTTTGCTGATTGCTCATGCAGGGGTTATTCGCGTTATTCTCGCCGAGGTGTTAGCGATGCCGCTTGAGGCAATGTTTCGCATTCAAGTGCCTTACGCCGCCATTAGTCGCGTTGTTATTCACAATGAAGGCCCAAGGCTTTACCCCCAGTTACAGTTTCATGCAGCAAGCTTATGACAGCGTTTTTTAATACCGGTTTGACTCAGCAGCAGTTTCTCGATGAATACTGGCAAAAGAAACCGTTAGTGATTCGTCAGGCATTTCCGCTGCCCGTCAGTGATCTGACGCAAGAGGATTTAGCGGCGTTTGCAGGTGAAATAGAAATCGAATCACGCTTGATTCAAGAGTTTGGTGAGAGGCCCTGGCAGCTGCAACATGGTCCTTTTGATGAAGATGATTTTGCCGCTTTACCGGAAACTCACTGGACGTTACTGGTCCAGGATATGGATAAACATTATCCACCGTTACAGAAGCTGTTAATAGCCTTTGATTTTATTGCCGACTGGCGTCGGGATGATGTAATGATTAGTTACGCACCGGAGGGCGGTTCAGTTGGACCGCATACCGATAGCTACGATGTATTTTTACTGCAGGCGCAGGGAACCAGACATTGGCAGATCAGTGATAAACCGTTAGCCAATGCAGTTTTCAGAGATGATGCCGATTTACGTATATTGCAGCAGTTTTCAGCGGATCAGCAATGGGATTTGCATCCTGGAGATATGCTCTATTTACCACCGCACTATGCTCATCATGGAGTGGCATTAAATCCATGCCTGACGTTTTCAGTAGGTTTTAGGGCCCCATCACAGTTACAGTTGCTCGATGCCTTCAGTCATACACTGCAAGAGCAGGATATTGCAGAACAACTTTATGCTGATGCCGATATAAGCACAGTGTCTTCCTCAACGGAAATTGATGACAGTGCAGTAAAGCGGTTTCAGGATTTATTGCTGAAAACCATCAATGAAAACTCTGGCTTTATGGCTTTAGCGGCAGGGCGCCTGGTCACGGAAACCAAATCGACCTTACAGGAGCTGGCCGACGAATTTATCACCGATAAACCGACGCTGGTGGAACTGGATGGACGGTTTAACAACGGCGAGTATTTGCAACGCAATGGGTATTTGCGCTTTGCCTGGCATAATGATGCTGCTACGGCATATTTATTTGTTGCTGGTGAAGCTTATTTTGTTGAGTTGGCTGCAGCGGAAACGCTGTCATGGCTAACCACCAAATCTCAACTCGACCAAAAGGACTGGCAGCAATTACGCAAATACCCAGCATTATCTGATGTCTGTTGCGAATTGGTTGCAGAAGGTGCTTTCTATTGGCCGAAAGATTTTATTTAAAGCTTATTTTGAATAGCGCCTGAATTCCGTGTGGTGACACTTCGGACAAGGAGGGATTCGACCTGTTTTCTTGAAGTGCATTTGTGTACCGCATGAATCACAGAATAAAGTGCCTATACCGGTAATTTCTCCAGTGTGATATTGCTGTGCCATTTGCGCCTGACTGGCCAGCTGGCCGAGCTCAAGGCGGGTGCGGTCTGCGACAGAGGCAAATAATTCATATAGTCGCGCTTCAACGAGCTGCAAATCAAAATTAAACCAGGTGGAAAATTCCTTGCCTGTT
Source organism: Methylophaga sp. UBA3613 (assembly GCF_002375415.1). NCBI lineage: Bacteria > Pseudomonadati > Pseudomonadota > Gammaproteobacteria > Thiotrichales > Piscirickettsiaceae > Methylophaga > Methylophaga sp. UBA3613. The sequence goes on from NZ_DFLS01000008.1 coordinate 153,463, forward strand.
GTTTCCAGATATTCCGCAGCATCATGTAAATCGCGCTCAACATAATAGGCAATTTTGTCGGCTTCTTCTGCGGTGACTTCCCGTAACTCTATAGCGCGTAATTTTGCCAGTTCAATGCGTTGTTTCAGGGTAGGAACAGCATTGGTTTCAGATTCCTCAAAAAAATGCTGAATACGTTCCATCATTTTGTCATAGGCTGCTGTGAACTTTTCTTCGAAGTTATTTTCTGACATGACTTAACCCTTTATCTGATGCGGTTTTTAGGTTAACTTAGCACAAATTAATCCAATGGAGGAAACCGTTTTGATCACCACACGCAAGCTATTGTTTGGCGGATTTTTATTTTGTTTCAGCTTATTTGTGGCTGCTCTCTATATGCAGCATGTAATGGAATTGGAGCCTTGTCCGCTGTGCATTTTGCAACGTGTATTGGTAATGGTTACCGGGATATTTTTTCTGATAGCAGCGATACATAATCCTGCCAAAACAGGTACTAAAATTTATGCGGGTCTGATTGGTTTAACGGCATTACTCGGTGCGGCCGTTTCAGCACGACATGTCTGGTTGCAGAGTTTGCCTGCCGATCAGGTACCCAGTTGCGGCCCCGGAATGGGTTTTATTATGGAAAACTTTCCATTGACCGATGCGTTGTCCATGGTGCTGAGCGGTTCAGGAGAATGTGCGGAAGTATCCTGGACATTTCTGACCCTCAGTATACCTGCCTGGACGTTGCTGACCTTTGTGGGGATGTTAGGTTTGGCAATTGCAGCTGCCTGGCGACAGCATTAAAAACGGAGTTTAACAACAACTATTAGTGACAGCAGTTGTTACTTTTAGCGGTTAGCGGGCGCGATAAACAATGCGGCCTTTGCTTAAATCGTACGGGGTCAGCTGCACAGTCACTTTATCTCCGGTCAGAATGCGGATGTAGTTTTTACGCATTTTTCCCGAAATATGTGCTGTAACAACATGTCCATTTTCCAGTTCAACACGGAAAGTGGTATTGGGCATGGTGTCAATGACAGTGCCTTCGAATTCAATATGATCTTCTTTTGCCATACAGGTCTGATTTTACCTAACTATTAAAAGATCCATTTTGCCGTAATATTACTGATTATTCAAAGCTTTTTTATCAAACTCGCGCCATTGGCCATCAAATTGCTGTAATGCAGAGAAATGGCTCTTGTATCGCATTTTAGGACTATCACCAATCCAGTAGCCTAAATACAACCAGGATAAATTCTGTTGTTGCGCTAATTCAATCTGTTTGAGAATAGCAAGGGTACCTAAACTTCTGTCCGAATAATCAGGGTCAAAAAACGTATAGAACGCTGAAGCAGCGTCGTTTACAAAATCGGTAATCGCTACAGCCAGCAGTTTTTCCGGTGTCCTGAATTCTATAAATGCCGTATCACTCCAACTGCTGGTGAGGAACTGAAGATAGGTGTCTTTGCTTGGATTATCCATTCCCCCGCCAGCATGGCGATGCGCCAGGTAGCGTTGATAAAGATCATAGTGTTCATCATCAAACACTGCGGGCCGGATGCTTAGACTGACGTCATCATTTTTTTTCAGGCAGCGTCGTTGGCTGCGGCTAGGACGGAAATGGTTAACCGATATTCTGACCGGAACACAGGCATTGCATGATTGACAAAATGGACGATAAACATGTTCTCCACTGCGGCGGAATCCGTGCTGAATCAATTGGCTGTATAAGGCATTTGTCAGCGGCCGCATTGGGTCGGGATAAATATTTCGCGCCTGCCGGTCTTCAAGATATGAGCAGGCATGCGGACGATCCTGGTAAAAATCAAGGCTCATAGGAAAAAGGAAGTGTTGTGGTTTGCCAATAGCCAGTCTGGCCGGGCAGTGCGCAAAGCATTTGTACTTGTTGCACAAAAATTTCTCTTGGCAGAGTGACTGCGCCAAGACGAGATAGGTGTTCGGAATATACCTGACAATCAATCAAAGGATAACCCCATTGTTTTAGCTGCTGAGCCAGAGCTACTAAAGCAATTTTTGAGGCATTGGTTTTAAAGCTGAACATGGATTCACCAAAAAACATCTTCCCAATTGCGACACCGTAAACTCCTCCAACGAGCTCTCCCTGCTGCCAGCATTCCACACTGTGAGCATATCCGGTATGGTGCAGTTCCATATAAGCCGAAATCATTTCATTATGGATCCAGGTTTCATGTTGCTCAACAGGCAACTTTAATAGTCTGGGCGCAGCACAGGCATGCATAACCCCTTTAAAATCCTGATCAAATGTAATATCGAATGGTTTTTGTCGTAATACTTTTTTTAAGCTTTTGCTGATATGCATTTTATCGGTATTAAATACCATTCGCGGATCAGGGCTCCACCATAAAATCGGATCATATGCGTTAAACCAGGGGAAAATGCCATGACGATAGGCATTGAGAAGGCGGGTGATGGATAAATCTCCACCGGCCGCTAGCAAACCATGGGATGTCGCCTGATCGACTGGTGGAAAAGGGCTATCCTCAGGAGTTGCTAACCAGCTTATAGCCATTAATCATTTAGCTGGAGATTTAACTCTTTAGCCCAGTAAAGTGCATCCAGATACGCAGATAATAAGGCATCAGAACTCGCCACTGAATAATCAATTGCAGACCAATTACCGCGCTCATAATTCAGTACCTGATTCAGAGCATTACCTGCCGGGCCTTCTTTGTGTAAAAGCGCTGAGTGCAGTTCTTCGCTTAATGGCAGGTCCTGCAACAGTACTTCAAGCGGTTTATCCATTAACGCATCGAGTGTGGAAAACAAACCCGCGGCGAAAAATACATCGGCATGGCCTTTATAATGTTTCGCCAGTAATTCACACATCCGCCCTCTAATCATCGCGGTGGTACGAAGTTCATTGGGTTTATCATCGAGTCCGGAGAGGCATAACAGACTTGCCCATGTTTTAATTTTGTTCTGACCCAGCATCACGATCGCCTGACGGGTACTGCCAACTTCACGGGGAAGGCCAAAAAAAGCTGAGTTAATCAGACGCAGCAATTTATAACTTAATGCCACATCCTGATTAATAATTTCCGCCAGTTCATCAACCTCTACTTCAGGATCCTGCAACTTGACCAGAAGCTCCATCAGCGTTTGTGCAGCAGGAGCGATTTTCTTATCAATACTGTTATCGGGCAGAGTGTAGAAAAATCCCTGAAGTAAATCGATATCATGTAACTGACAGAGACTGAACTGTGAGAAGGCATTGACGTTTAAAGCACACAACACGGGATGTTGCTGGCGCCATTTTGGCAGATTTTCAGATATCTCATTTTCAGAGAACTCTTCCAGATCAATTAACAGGGTCTGACCATTACCGACATTACTCTTGGCATTTTCCGCATAACTGACATGTGAACTGGCCGGTTTCGTTATTGAACGATCATTGGCTTCAATGATCAGATCAATTCCAGGCATTTCATACTCAAAAAGTGCTTTTTGCCATGATCCGGGAATGGTTAATAAGGTTTTTTGATTATGATTTATCGCCTTTAATATGGCTGAAAGCTGCGATAGAAAATCAGGTACGGGCGCGTCTTCACCCAGAGGATTTCCTTCGGTATCAAGAAATGTCAGGTGATAACTGTCGACATCAAGTTTTTTGGAAATAAACAACGGCTGGCGGTGAATGAGACCGTTAAAGTTTTTTAATGAGTCGTATGCCGTATAGATTTCCGTCATGTAAATCCGCTCTAATATTGTTTGGTTCGGTTAATATTTTTCTCGCCCAGCAAATGCATGAGACAGTGTACCACTGTCAACATACTCAAGTTCACCCCCCAATGGTATACCATGTGCCAACCGTGTTACATGTATGTCTCTTGAACGCGCTATTTCACTAATATAATGCGCTGTAGCCTGGCCTTCAACCGTTGGATTGGTTGCCAGAATGACTTCAGTAACGATTTTCTGATCAAAGCGCTCAATGAGATCGGGGATGCCTAATGCTTCAGGCCCTATACCATCTAATGGTGATAAATGACCGGTCAGCACGAAATACTGTCCTTGATAATGCGTTGCCTGTTCAATAGCAATCACATCACTGGGCATTTCCACAATACACAGTTGATCTTCACGACGTGAACTGTCGTTACAGCGACTGCAAATATCTTCTTCACTTAAAATACGACAGCGCTGACAATGTTTTACATTAGTCAGCGCTTTGCTCAGCATTTCTGCAAGATGTTCTCCACCGCTGCGATCGCGTTCCAGTAAATGAAACGTCATTCGCTGAGCTGATTTTGGCCCCACGCCGGGTAAACAGCGTAAAGCCTGGATCAATTGATCAATGCTGGGACCGAGAGTAGCCATATTTGAATTAGAAAGGTAATTTCATGCCTGGAGGCATCATGCCGGCCATGCGTTCCTGGGTGGTTTTCTCGACTTGTTTTACTGCATCATTAAGAGCTGCTGCAATCAAATCTTCCAGCATCTCTTTATCATCCTGAAACAGGCTGTCTTCAATGCTCACACGTTTAACATCGTGTTTGCCGGTCATGATGATTTTCACCATGCCGCCACCAGCCTGGCCAGTGACTTCGACGTTGGCCAGTTCTTCCTGAGCCTTTTGCATATTGGCCTGCATTTCCTGGGCCTGTTTCATCAGATTACCTAATCCACCTTTCATAGGAGATCCTCTTTAAAGTTATAAGGGTTTAATTGTTGTATCGATTATACGGGCATTAAATGCATTTTTGATCTGTTCAACCACAGGATCATTGTGAATGGCATCAACTGCGTTTTGTTGAAGTTCTGCGGCCTGTTGTGCACGCTCAGCAGCTAATGTCGGGACATTTTCCGTATCAGTTGTTTCGGTGAACACTAATGTGACTTCAAACTGTAGCTGTTTACTGACAGCTGCTTGCAGTTTTGCAACCGATTTATCATTTGCTAGATGCTGTAATTCAGATGCGACGGAAAGATAAATTTTATTTTTATCCGAGCGGAGATAGGCACAGTGATCCGCCAATTGCCTGGCAAATGCGGACAGTTTTAATTGTGCAATCAACGCGGTCCAGTTTGCTGTGGTCAAATTGAGCAGCTGTGATGCATCGTCAGAGTTAGAATGTGCAGTTTCTTTGGGCTGAACTTCGGTTGAAGTATTAGTGACCACTATCGAATGCGATTCAGGCTCGACCGGCGGTGGTTCCTTTACCTCAAGTTTTGCTGGTGCACTTGGCGGTGGTTCTGCGGACTCAGGCTCAGCTTTTGTAGAATGGGTAACCGTTGAACCTGATGGAGGAGAATACGTTGCAGCTGGTTCAACGGATGAACTTACCGCTGCCGAAACAGGCGCTGATTCACTATTGGCTTGCGACTTTTTTACGGGGGGCTGCCCCGCGTTAAAAGTTACTGCCTGAGGTTGAAAACTCAACATCCGCAACAAGGTCATTTCAAAACCGCTACGTGGGTCAGCTGCATAAGGCATATCGCGCTTGCCATGCAAGGCAATCTGGTAAAGCAGTTGTACTGTTTCAGCGGAGAAAACATTGGCTAAATTCTGTAATGCCGCATCATCCTGTTGATCTAGTGATTCTGTGTCGGCAATTAATTGAATTGTAGCAATGCGTTGCAGACTGGTCATCAAACCATCCAGTACCACCACAAAGTCACGGCCTAAAGAGGCCAATTCATCAATATATATCAAGAGTGATTTGGCATCTTTAGCAGCTAACGCTTCAAGCAATTGGACTAATTGCTGTTGGGAAACACTGCCCAGCATCTGACTGACAATTTCCGTTGTCACTTTGCCGCCGGAAAAGGCTATTGCCTGATCCAGCAGGCTCAGAGCATCCCGCATACTGCCATCAGCAGCAAAGGCAATCTGATTTAAAGCCTCGGCTTCAAAATCTATATTTTCTTGCTGCAGAATAAACGCCAGATGATCGGAAATTTGTTTAATATCTAATCGACGCAGATTAAATTGCAGGCAACGAGATAAAATCGTGACTGGTAACTTCTGCGGATCCGTTGTAGCAAAGAGGAATTTGACGTGAGGAGGGGGTTCTTCCAGTGTTTTTAGTAACGCATTAAAACTGCTGGTGGACAGCATATGGACTTCGTCGATCAAATAAACTTTGTAGCGTCCGCGACTGGGCGCATATTGAACATTATCCAGCAGCTCACGGGTATCATCGACCTTGGTACGTGACGCGGCATCAACTTCAATCAAATCAACAAAACGACCGTTGTCGACTTCAACACAGCTATTACACTCGCCACAGGGAGTAGAGCTGATGCCTTGTTCACAATTGAGAGATTTGGCAAATATTCTAGCCAATGTGGTTTTACCCACCCCGCGGGTGCCGGCAAACAGAAAAGCATGATGTAAGCGGTCTTGGTCAAGACCATTGATCAGCGCACGTAATACGTGCTGCTGGCCGACAACTTCGGCAAATTTTTTGGGGCGCCACTTGCGGGCCAGTACCAGATAACTCATGCAGCTTGTCAGATACCCAATGTGGTATAAGGGTGGTGACCCAAACCAGCCCAATCTCGGCGCCCGAGTCCGATGGCTGCGCTGCTCCCTTCCGGGCCTGACGTGGTAACCAACATATCGTCGCGAGGAGACCGGCTGGGCCACCATAGAGTTGGCTATTCTATGCTTTTTTTGATTTGAGTGCCATGCATAGCGGTAATAAAAATAAAGAAATTTATTATTGTCTGTTCATTCAGACAGTTCGGCCAAGGGGAAGCAAAAACTGGGTTCAATAAGATGAAGCTGGTTTCTGTATTCTGAAAATGCTTAATATCCATGCGCAAGATCAACCATTACTTTTAAAAATCCGATAAAGCGATGGGTGGAGAATGACCAATGGAGATCAACAAGCCGTAGTGTAAGAAATTAATTTGGCGGAGAACGAGGGATTCGAACCCTCGATAGGCTATTAACCTATACACACTTTCCAGGCGTGCGCCTTCAACCACTCGGCCAGTTCTCCTTAAGGGTGCGAAAGCTTATCTCAGTTCGCGTTTTCTGGCAATGCTGTTGAGTCTTCTATCGGGGTTTCATCCGAGTTGGACTCAATCTGTTTCATCGGTTTATTTTTATTGCGTTGATTGTTTTGTCTGGCGTATTGCGCCAAACCTTTCAGCACTAAATCAGGTTCGTGGATTAGTGGCTGGGGCATGAGTGGAATTAATTCCTCAGCATCACCTCCGGTAATTAAAAATCGAACCTCATCTGTGAAATTCTGTTGCAGATCATTGATGAGATTTTCCAGGGTAGCCGTAACCATGTACAACGTACCCGCCTGAATAGCGCTATGAGTGTTGGTTGCCAATAAGTTAAATTCATTTTCTTGTGTCACATTGCTGAGCGCATCGGTGTTATCGGTCAACATTTTTTTCATCAGTGACAATCCGGGGACAATCAAACCGCCCTGATGCTGTCCTTTTTCAGTCACGATATCCACGGTGATAGCTGTGCCACAATCAATGATGCAGGTAACCTGTCGTGCATGCTGGCGACCGGCGACAATGGCTAACCAGCGATCCACACCCAGTGTTTCAGGTTGTTCGTAAGCATTGGTCACACCAAACCTTCTTTTCTCACTTTGCACAAATACCGGTGTCAGTTTCCATTGTTTGTCGATCCATTCGGTCAGTTGTGCGGCAATCTTGTCGCCGGCAACGTTACTGACAAAAACAGCCTCGATATCTTCAAGTGATTTCCACGCTTTATTCAAAGCTGCTTTGATACCGGTCTTTGGCCTGCTGAAATGTTGTGAGTCCGCCAACACCTTGGACTTTATCGTGGTCCATTTAATCTGACTGTTTCCAATATCGACTAATAAGATCATGAGGCAAACCTGATACTGAGATGGCTGTTAGATAAGTATGCTACTTGCTGGTCACGCATGTACCGTAATTCACCTTGTTCGTTGATACCACAGGCGAGAGCGGTAAATTGTCCGTTTTCGCTGATGATATTGATAGCCTGATTATGCAGGGCATCATATTGTGGCCATAATGGCAGAAAGTCACTAAGACCACGATGAGAAAAGAGTTCTAGGGTTTCAATCATATTTTGAATTATTTTGGCTGCCAGCCGATTGCGACATGGGAGCGGATTACAAAGTTGCTCAAGGCTGATAACGGGCTGAGGGATGGCAGTATGTAAATTATCCGGTAGTGAAAGGTTCAAGCCGATACCGATGGTAACGTAGTTTTGGCTTCCGTAACGTGATTCTACAAGAATTCCTGCAAGTTTACGTCGCTTATATAAAACATCATTGGGCCATTTTAATTGCAAACCTTCTATTCCCTCTGTCCGAAGGGTATTTATCAAGGCGATGCCGATGGCAATGCTCAGGCCATTACGGACATCTTCAATGTTTAATGACCGCATTAAAGAAAGATAAATATTGCCACTGGCGGGTGAAACCCACTGACCACCACGACGACCACGGCCAGCGGTCTGCATTTCTGCAAGACATACTGCTGTGCCCGAGATACCCGTTTGGGCTTTTTTCCAGAGAATATCGTTGGTTGAAGTCACTTCAGAAAAAACCTGAAGGCTGTCAAGTTGAGAGATAATTTCGGGATTCAGTGCTGCACGGATAATGTTTTCGTCAAGTGCGACGTATGGGGATAAACTCAAAATAGGGCTTCGTAGTCAGTAACGACTATAGTGTAGCGTCAAATACCTTTTTGTTGCCAGTATTTACGAGTTAAGAAGAATGAAAATTTTTTCAGACTTTGATATCAAGCAGGGAGCCAAGTGTATCAGAGCTGATTTGCAGAGCTTTTGCTGAAGCCTGTACCTGTAGCTTGTCGCTATTTATCTCGACCATAGGCGTGACGAAGTCACCACCTTTAGTTGATTCACTTGCCACAGCGAAAGCATTTTTGTTCAAGCTTTGCATGCCATTTTGAATGCCTTGATACGCTGATTGAATGGCAGGAATGGTACTCATAGGTAACTCCAATAAATAGTCACGGATATTGGAACATTATCAATATATTAAGTCTGTGATTTTTTTCGCAATTTTGCAGAGGCACGAACATATAAATTCGCTGCTACAAAAAAACTGCTGCTGAATATCACTTCCAGTAATGGATACCAGATAATAGCATCTCTGCTATATAACTCGCCGATTCCATGAGCAATGTAAAACAACATCAAAAAACTGGCCCAGGCATGAGTATAGGTTTTTCCATACAGAACACCTCTCATTGGAAATAATAATGGCACCACGCCTATGATCAGCCACGCCGCGACAGGAAAGTTTTCACTGTGTTCTGCGATTAAAATCCAAAGCAGTAAGCTGATCATCAGTCCAAAAAAACTGATTAACGAAATAATTCTGAGTGAGTGCACAAACTTCATCTGGCAAGCCTAACGGCAAGCTCAGCAACCCGCAACCCTAGCGCCTGACACAGATCAATTTCTTCCTGACTCATAGTCCGTTTATTTTCTGCTCCGGCAAAATGGCTGGCACCATAGGGTGTGCCGCCAGTTTGCGTGGTCATCAAAGCGGCTTCTGTATAAGGTAAGCCGGCAATCACCATACCGTGATGTAATAACGGCAGCATCATGGATAACAAGGTGGTTTCCTGACCTCCATGCAGACTTCCAGTGGAGGTAAATACCGCAGCAGGCTTGCCATTCAGGGTGCCGGATAACCAATCATCACTGGTACCATCGATAAAATATTTAAGTGCAGCTGCCATATTGCCAAAACGGGTAGGGCTACCCAGAATAAGCCCTGCACATTCCTGCAAGTCAGCCGATGTGGCATAAAGGTGACCGGAGGCAGGAATCTCTTGTTCGGTTTTTTCACAAACGGTGGAAACCCTGGGCACCGTTCTAATTCTTGCCGTGCAATGAGTATGTTTTTCCACACCACGCGCAATTTGTTCAGCCATAGCTTTGACCTGCCCGGACTGGCTGTAATAAAGGATCAAAATCTCATTCATAGTGGGGTCTCAGAGAATATTCAGCACCGCTTCAGGTGGTCTGCCAATAATGGCTTGATTGTTTTTAATGACGATGGGGCGTTCAATCAGTTTCGGGTTGTCACACATGGCTCTGATGAGTTCTTGATCAGATAAATCTTTATTATCTAACTGTAATTCCTTGTATAGCGTTTCTTTAGTACGTAACAACTGTCTTGGTTGCATATCAAGCTGCTGCAGGATATCGGATAATTCTTCCGCTGTCGGGGGAGTCTTAAGATATTCCACAATCTCAATATCCTGCTGCTGATTTTCCAGTAAAAGCAGGGTTTCGCGTGATTTACTACAGCGAGGGTTATGATAAATTCGGATTTTATTCATGAAGGTGGATCCAGTAATTTTTCCAAAGCAGTAAGATGAATTTCAGTGGGGCGAACCGTGCCCCAGCTGGCACAACCAGGACACAGCCAGTGCATGGTTTTGCCTGAGAAACCACAGTTTTTGCAGGTGTAACGATCACCTTTTTCTACCATGGTTCTGGTAATGCGCTCAATCAAAGGGATAAGCGCAATTTGATTGTTTTCACCCAGTTTAATCAAGGTATGCAAACCTTCTACTGAGGGATGGTGATGTAATTGTTCGTAAAGCATTTGCTGGGCGGCTTTATTGTTTTCCAGTTCAGCCACGATATGGGTCAACATAATACGGGCAGAAGTCAGATGTGGATGACGGCTGATAAGCTGGGTTAACTGGTTGCGTAATGCCGGTAAATCTCCCAATTGCTGATATGCTTCATGCCAGAAAGGTAAAGCTTCTGACAAAAATTTAGGATTTTGCTGTTCGATAGTCTGCAACGCACTAAGCGCTTTTCTGGGCTGCTTTATACTCAAAAACAGTCGGGCTTCCAGCAGGCTGGCTCTCACGCAATTTTCATCATGATACAAGGCTTGCTTGAGCATATTAAATGCTTCGTGGCGATCGTGGTCGGTATATTGTTCGGCAAGTTCACAATAAAACTGAGCAATTAAGGGTTTCACCTGTGCAGTTTTACTGGCATCAATCTGTTTGCCCATTTCAATTGCCTGCGCCCATTTTTTTTCCTGTTGGTATATGCGCATTAATTGCTTTGCTGCTTCCGGATGAGGCTGCGGTTGCTGCAGTAATTCAAGAAACAGGTGTTCTGCACGATCCAATACACCCGCATGCATATAATCCAGGCCCAGTTCCACCATGGCTTGCAGACGTTGTTCGCCGTGCAGACTTGGTCGGGCTATCAAGTTCTGATGAATACGAATGGCGCGTTCGGTTTCGCCACGGCGACGGAAAAGGTTCGCCAGAGCCAAATGGGTTTCGACCGTTTCACTATTTACTTCTAGAAGTCCGATAAAGACATCAATTGCTTTATCGGGCTGTTCATTGAGAAGATAATTCAAGCCTTTGAAATATTCCGGATTAAAGGCTTTAGCATGTCTTTGTGGCTGTTTTTTATAATGCCGCATGGCCAGAAACCAACCTGACAGTGCTGCGACGGGTAACAGGAAAAAAAGCCATTGCATCATGATTGGGCCTAGTGGCTATTTCGTACTGGCAAGATACGCAGGCTGTTCAGTTCTTGCTCGGCACTTTGTAATTTATTTTCCAAGCGATGATTGTCATAGCGGATTCGAAGCGTGCTCAAAGCAATAATCGTGGCGCCGATTATTAATCCCAATAATAAAAAGGCGATTAATAAAACGGCCAATGGCAGTTGCCATTGTACAAAAAACAGATCAAGAGAAACGGTTTGCATATTGAACACAGCAAATGCAGTACTGATCAGAAAAAAACTGATAAATACGGCTAGGATTAGAATTTTTCTTATCATCGGGTCATCCTGTTTTCAGACGGGTAATCTTCAGAGCAAAGTTGATCATACCGTATTTATCATCATTGCCCAGAACGTTGGTAAATCATGTAGAATATCGAACATTCTGACAGGTCTGGCCTGTAAAAAATTGTATTTGTGGAGATTTCACCATGACCTTTGTTGTCACTGAAAACTGTATTAAATGTAAATATACTGATTGTGTTGATGTCTGCCCAGTAGACTGTTTTCACGAAGGTCCTAACTTTTTGGTTATTGATCCTGACGAATGTATAGATTGCACACTTTGCGAACCCGAATGTCCAGCAGAAGCGATTTTTTCTGAAGATGATTTACCGGATGAACAAATGGAATTCTTGCAGATTAATGCGGAATTATCACAAGTCTGGCCTGTATTATCTGAGAAAAAAGATCCTTTGGATGATGCAGAAGAGTGGGACGGTAAACCTAACAAAACACCTTTGCTTGAACGGTAAGCATGGGTAAAAAAAAGCCCGCTTACCGAAAGGTCAGCGGGCTTTTTTATGGTTGCTATTAATCCATTAGCTGGCGAAGTTTTTTCATCGCATTATTTTCAATCTGTCGAATCCGCTCAGCGGAGACCTGATATTGATCGGCCAATGTATGCAAGGTGGCTTTATCGTCATCATGCAACCAGCGTTTACTGATAATATCGCGACTACGTTCATCCAGTGTTGCTAATGCATTGACCAGCTTCTGCTGTTGAAAGTCAGCATAATCTTCATTTTCCAGTTGTTTCGATGGGTCACTATTATCAGGCGCTTTTAAATAAGCGGCTGGTGAATAGCTGGACTCATCATCGTCATTATCAACCGGCAAATCAAATGATGTATCCGGTTGAGCCAGACGGCGCTCCATATCGATGACATTGGCGGCTGTAACACCAAGATCATCAGCAACGGCTTCAATTTCATCCTGATTCAGCCAACCCAGACGTTGTTTGGCACTACGTAAATTAAAGAATAATTTTCGCTGTGCTTTGGTAGTGGCAATTTTCACGATCCGCCAGTTGCGAATGACATACTCGTGAATCTCTGCGCGGATCCAGTGAACAGCAAATGAAACCAGTCGGACACCTTTTTCCGGGTCAAAGCGTTTGACCGCTTTCATCAGACCAATATTACCTTCCTGAATCAGGTCGGCAACCGGAAGACCATAACCACTGTAGCCTTTGGCAATACGAACCACAAAACGCAAATGCGACAATACCAGTCGCTGTGCCGCTTCCAGATCGCCATTTTGTTGCAGGCGTGTCGCTAGATCGTGCTCTTCTTCAGCCGTTAAAACGGGAATTTGATGCACGAGATTGGTGTATGCATCCAGGTTGCCAATTGGTGCTGTGGCAAGTTGATATTGGGCTGCATGCGTTGTCATGTGTGCGTTCTCCCTATGAAAACCTATCGCTTTATTTTAGCAAAAAGCATTTTAAAATGTATCCATTAGAATGGTTAATGCATGAAAAGTTTCTTTATTACCATTAGCTTGGCTCAATTGCATTCAAATGTCTACTCACGGCAAGCCATGCCCCCATGACTCCCAGTAACAGCCCGCAGATTGGTAATGAAAATAACATTTGACCGCCAAACCACTTTAAGGTGAACTGGCTGTCATACAAGGCCGCCAATTCATCAATCGGTCCACTGATAATCAGCAGACTAATCAGTAACGCTATCCAGGCTAATACACCACCCAGAAAGCCATACCACATACCAGTGTATAAAAAAGGTCTTCTGACAAATGTATTGGTACCGCCAACCAGTTTGATTACGCGTATTTCCGTCTGACGGTTAAGAATGGCCAGTCGGATAGTATTACCAATAACCAGCAATACACTCAGTGATAACAAGATAGCCAGAATGCTAATGCCGCGTTGGCCTGTTTCGTTGATGCTGCGCAATCGTTGTAGCCATTGCATATCGAGTTGTGCCAAATCGACTTCCGGTAAGGCATCGAGTCTTTTTAATAATGCCTCAATTGCTTCCTGCTGTTGCTCTTCTTCGGGTTCGATGATGATCACCGCAGGCAACGGATTTTCAGGTAATGTATCCAACAGGCTTTCCAGTCCCGATATTTCCCGAAATTCATTTAACGACTGCTGCGCAGATTGAAATGAAACATCAACAATATCGGGCCAGGTCTTGAGTTGCTCAGCCAATTGCTCGCCACGTTTGTCGCTTATTTCATCTTGCAGGAACAGCGAAATACGATTGGCATGCTGCCATTCTCCACTGACCTGTTCGACATTTTTCAGGATGACAAACAAACCTGCAGGTAATAACAAGGCAATACCGATCACCAATAAGGTCATTGAAGTCGCGACGGGTTGACGCCATAACTCACCCAGACTGGAGAGCATGACCTGAACATGACGCAGCAGGTAATTATGAATATTCAGTAGTTTCATGAATGGTTTTCTGCAAGCCTTCCCTGTTGCAGGGTAATGTGGCGGTAAGGTAACTGGCTGATTAAATCCTGGTCATGACTTGCAATAAATACCGTCACGCCAACCTGATTGAACTGTTCAAATAAATGCATGATTTCGCGGGATAATTCCGGATCCAGGTTTCCTGTTGGTTCATCGGCCAGCAGAACCGGCGGACGATTAACCACCGCGCGGGCAATACCTACCCGTTGCTGTTCACCACCTGACAAGGCAATAGGTAAGTTGCGTTCTTTGCCCAGCAAGCCGACTTTATCGAGAGCTGCTCGCACCCGCCGACCAATTTCACGATGGTTTTCACCTGCAATAATCAATGGCAGAGCAACATTATCAAACACCGTACGATCGTGTAACAGATTGTGATCCTGAAACACCAGGCCAATTTTTCGACGGTAATAGGGGATCTTCCACTTCGGCAGTCGGCTCAGATTTTGATTATTGACGATCACCTGACCATGAGAGCAACGTTCGATCAGTGCTATCAGTTTTAATAAGGTACTTTTACCGGCACCTGAGTGACCGGTCAAAAAAGCCATTTCTCCTGAGAGCAGTTCAAAGCTAAGACCCGACAGGGCTTCCTGCTGGCCTTCATAACGTTTATAAACCTGTTCAAATCGGATCATTATTGTGTTTCACGGCCCAGTAATGCATCGACAAAATCCTCTGCTTCAAAGGTTCTTAAATCATCGATCTTTTCACCAACCCCAATATAACGAATGGGTAAGCCGATTTTTTTAGCGATGGCAAAAATAATACCGCCTTTTGCCGTACCATCAAGTTTCGTCAGGGTAATACCGGTTAATCCTACCGCCTGATGAAATTGTTCAGCCTGAGACAAAGCATTTTGTCCAGTGCCGGCATCCAGCACCAGCATGACTTCATGTGGCGCATTGCCATCCAGTTTGGCCATAACGCGTTTTACTTTTTTCAGCTCTTCCATCAGGTTGGATTGGGTATGTAGACGACCCGCCGTATCAGCAATCAGAATATCCATCTGCCGGGCTTTGGCCGCTTGTAAGGCATCAAAGATAACCGAGGCAGAATCAGCACCATTTTGTTGGGCAATCACAGGGATCTGATTACGTTCTCCCCAGACCTGAAGTTGTTCAACAGCTGCAGCACGAAATGTATCACCGGCCGCCAGCATCACTTTTTTGCCTTGCAGCTGAAACTGTTTGGCCAGTTTGCCAATGGTTGTCGTTTTTCCCACACCGTTAATACCCACCATCAGGATCACAAAAGGACTGGCAGATGATGGAATCTGCAGCGGTCGGGAAACTGGTTTGAGGATGTCCACCATATCAGCGTGCATTGCTGCAAACAGGGCTTCCGGGTCATTAAGCTGCTTACGGGCAACACGTTGTGTTAAGTCGTTAATGATGGTCTGTGTAGCTTCTATCCCTAAATCTGCACTGAGCAGTTGGGTTTCCAGTTCTTCAAGCAAATCATCATCAATAGTTTTTCTGCCTAGTACCAAATCGGCAAAGCCTTCGGTCAATTTGGTGCTGCTGCGACTCAGTCCCTGTTTGAGGCGTCCAAAAAATCCTGGGGTCTCTGAAACATTGCTGGCTTGAGTATCTGCGGTATTTTCCGCATCATGTGCGGCTGACTGCTGTTCAGTGAGGAGTTGCTCCTCACTGCTGTTTTCGCTGGGTTTGGCTTTTTTTCTGAGGAAACTAAACATATTCTCGGTTTGTCGTTAGTGTTCGATTATTAATCTTATCATGTGATCAATTGTGAGATGCAGATGCACACCTTAAAAAAACTTGTTTGGGCACTGCTGATAGTGCCTGTTATTGGCTTTGCGCAAGTCAGTGAATATCAGCTGGACAATGGTCTTAAATTACTGGTCAAACCGGATAATCGGGCACCGGTTGTGGTTTCCCAGGTCTGGTACAAAGTCGGTTCAAGCTATGAGCACAATGGCATTACCGGTATATCACATATTCTTGAACATATGATGTTTAAGGGCACGGAAAACCTTGGACCAAATGAGTTTTCCCGCATTATTGCCGAAAATGGTGGCTCTCAAAACGCCTTTACCGGACGTGATTACACGGCCTATTTTCAAACACTGGAAAAAGAGCGTTTGGAAATCAGTTTTCGCCTTGAAGCCGAGCGAATGCGCAATTTGATTATTGATGATGCCGAGTTACTCAAAGAACGAGAGGTGGTTGCTGAAGAGCGGCGCATGCGTACCGATGATAATCCACGTTCGTTACTACGTGAAGCAATGAATGCCATGGCGTTTATGAATAGCCCTTATCATCACCCGGTTATTGGCTGGATGAATGATATTAATCATTATGATCCAGAAGACCTGCGTGAGTGGTACCAAATGTGGTATGCCCCAAATAACGCAACCGTTGTGGTGGTCGGCGATGTTAAGCCCGACGAGGTTTACCAGTTAGCACAGAAATATTTTGGCCCATTGAAAC
Organism: Methylophaga sp. UBA3613; assembly: GCF_002375415.1. NCBI lineage: Bacteria > Pseudomonadati > Pseudomonadota > Gammaproteobacteria > Thiotrichales > Piscirickettsiaceae > Methylophaga > Methylophaga sp. UBA3613. Next base: position 170,159 of record NZ_DFLS01000008.1, read on the forward strand.
CAGAAGAACTGGCAACGGTTAAACCTCAGATTGAAGTTGTTCAGCGTGGCAAGCGTACTTTGGAGTTAAAAGCGCCTGCAGAACTGCCTTATTTGATGATGGGCTGGAAAGTGCCGGTGGTTAAAACTGCTGAGCAAGATTGGGAACCCTATGCCTTAGATGTTCTGGCAGGCATTCTTGATGGTGGTGCAAGTAGCCGGTTCTCTCGTGAATTGATTCGTGAACAGCAGGTAGCTGCCGGAATAAGTGCTTATAACAGTGCGTTTTCCCGTTTAGATGATGTATTTACCATTGCTGGTACACCTGCTCAAGGTAAGTCTGTTGAGGACGTCAAGCACGCTGTGTTGAATCAGCTTGATAAAATTAAAGCAGAACTCGTTACCGAGGCAGAGTTACAACGCGTCAAAACTCAGGTGATTGCCAGCTCTGTCTATCAGCTTGATAGTGTTTTCTACCAGGCCATGCAGTTAGGCATGCTGGAAACAGTTGGCCTCGATTGGCGTCTGGTTGACAGTTATCCCGATAAAATCAGTGCAATTACTGCTGAACAGGTTCAACAGGTTGCACAAAAATATTTTATTGATGAAGGACTTACCGTCGCAGAACTGATTCCAATGCCCACAGACAATACTACTCCACGTCCTACTTCGGGAGATCCACATGCTCGCTAAGTTCTCTTTTTTATTCACTGGATTATTACTGGCCTTTAGCGTTTCTGCCAGTCCGCAAATAGAAAATTGGCAAACTGCCAATGGCACCCAGGTATATTTTGTCAAAGCCCAGGAATTGCCCATATTGGACATTCGTCTGGTATTTGATGCTGGCGCCGCGAGAGATCCGAAAGGCGGGGTGGCATTACTGACGAGTTCAATGCTCAATCAAGGTACCAAAAACAAAGACACCGATGCTATTGCTACTGCATTTGATGATGTCGGTGCCGAATTCAGCTCTGAGTCTGAGCGCGATATGGCGGTGTTGAGTTTGCGGACTTTATCCAAAGCAGATGCTTTACAACCTGCTATCGATACGTTTGTAGAAGTTATCAGTCAACCGTCCTTTCCGGAAAGGTCTTTTGATCGTCTTATTAATCAAGTTAAAACCAGTTTGCAAAGCGAAAAACAATCGCCTTCTGCTATAGCTGACCGCGCTTTTTATCAGCAGCTATATGATGACCATCCGTATTCATCCATGCCAATAGGCACCGAAGCTTCAATAGAAGAAATCAGCATTGCCGATTTGCAACAGTTTTATCAGCAATTTTATGTGGCGAACAATGCTGTACTGGTCATTGTAGGTGATGTGGATATTAAACAGGCAAAAGCCTTGTCAGAAAAAATTTCCGGTAGCCTTCCCGCGGGAAAAAAGGCTGCGGCCTTACCTGAAGTTGAACCACTTGAAACTGCCCAACAAAAGAATTTGCCTTATCCATCGAGTCAAACCACGATTTTGATGGGGCAACCTGGTTTGACCCGCGATGATCCAGATTTTTTCCCGCTGTATGTCGGTAATCATGTTTTAGGTGGCAGTGGACTGGTGTCCATTATCAGTGATGAAATTCGTGAAAAACGTGGCTTATCCTATAGTGCTTATAGTTATTTCAGACCAATGCGGGAGGCCGGCCCTTACCAGTTTGGTCTGCAAACCCGTAATGATCAGGCAGAACTGGCATTGGAAGTACTGAATCAGACATTAGTGGATTTTGTTGAGCAGGGCCCCACTAAAGAACAACTCACAGCCGCACAGAAAAATATTACCGGTGGATTTGCCTTGCGCCTGGATAGCAATAGTAAAATTGCCGATTATCTGGCGATGATGGGCTTTTATCAGTTGCCGCTGGATCATCTGGAAACCTTTAATTCAAGAGTGAACGCAGTGACGGTTGATCAAATAAAAGCCGCTTATCAAAAACGTATCCATCCCCAAAAAATGGTCACAATACTGGTGGGTGGCGACGCTGAATAAAACATCACGTCAATCTGTTCGAATTATCGGCGGCCAATGGGGTGGGAGAAGATTATCATTCCCTGCCGTGGAAGGATTGAGACCGACCTCTGATCGTATCCGCGAGACACTGTTTAACTGGTTACAACCGCATTTACCAGAAGCCGTTTGTATTGATCTATTCAGTGGTAGCGGTGCTTTGGGTTTTGAGGCAGCCTCAAGGGGCGCTGCAAAAGTTGATATGGTTGAACTGGATCTGCAGGCTTATAAACAGTTGCAGGCCAATAAAACAATGTTAGCTGCAGAGCAATGTGCATTGTTCAGGCAAACCGCACAGCAGTTTTTAAATCAATGCAGCACCTCTTACGATATTATTTTTCTGGATCCGCCTTTTGGTGCGGATTTATGGTCTGAAATAGCCGGTTTATTAACTCAGCGAAATTTATTGCATAAAAATAGTCTGGTTTATCTGGAATGTAATAAACATCAAAATCTGACTGGGTTACCAGATACCTGGCATTTATTTAAAGATAAACAGGCAGGTGATGTAAGATATTGTTTATTTAAAATGCAATAAGGTTTTGGCATGTCAATCACCGCCATCTATCCAGGTACATTTGATCCGATTACCCACGGGCATACAGATTTGGTTCAACGTGCCAGCCGCTTATTTGAAAAAGTGATTGTTGCTGTCGCTGCGGACACCGGTAAAAAACCGGTATTTTCAATTGAGCAACGTTTGGCATTAGCCAAACAAACCCTGGATGATTTACCCAATATCGAAATTACATCCTTCGATGGTTTATTGGTGAATTATGCAATGCAGCGAAATGCCTCAGTCATTATTCGTGGACTTCGTGCTGTTTCAGATTTTGAATACGAAGTTCAACTTGCCGCAATGAATCGCCGTTTACAGTGGGAAGTTGAAACACTATTTCTGGCTCCGGCAGAACAATTTACGTTTATTTCATCAAGCCTGATCAGACAAATAGCGGCTTTGGGTGGAGATGTCTCCCAATTTGTTGCGCCCTGTGTGCAACAGGCATTACAGCAGCAACTGGCAGACAAAAAACAGTCGAGTTAAAATTTATCGGTTTAATTACCGTTTTATAAAGAGTTATCGGAGTAAACCATGTCTCTGTTTATTACTGACGAATGCATTAATTGTGATGTATGCGAACCGGAATGTCCTAATGGCGCAATTTCGCAAGGTGAGGAAATTTATGTAATTGATCCTGACCTGTGTACGGAATGTGTAGGCCATTTTGATACCCCACAATGCGTAGAAGTCTGTCCGGTGGATTGCATACCTAAAGATCCAGATAATGTTGAATCTCATGATCAACTTTATGCAAAATACAAAGTACTGGTGTCTGCTGGGAATTAAAAAGTTTTCAAATAGACAAAGTTAATAATACTGATATTATTTGTTTTTATAAGTTTTAGATAAAAGGTAATGCGATGAGTAATTTATCTGCTTTGCAACTGGAAAAACTCTCAGAACAAGAGCTGCAAAAATTGATTAGTCAGTCAAAAAAACAAATTAAAAAATTGAAAACTAAAAAAGTGACAGAACTCAATAGTAAAGATAGCGATGTTGTTGCTGTGGCTGATGCGGTAAGAGCCCTGGCAAAAGAAAAAAAAGTTACTCCTGCAGAAGCCCTGACGGCTGTGGCTAAAAATATGCGAGTGGGTTTATCAGGTGCACGCAAACCTCGTGCTGAAAGTGCTGACAAATACCGTCATCCGCAAGATCCGCAAAAAACCTGGAAAGGGTTTGGTAAACGTCCTTTATGGTTAGTTGAAGAACTGAATCGTGGACGTAAGTTAGAAGAATTCAGAATCTAGATAAAACTTCACAGTGCAGTATCTTCTGCTGCACTGTTTCTGATTGCATAGCCGATAGAAATTACCCTCTGATGAGTCAATAAACTATTCGGTGCTTTCGGCATTTCTGTCGCTGAGGTATCCTTCCACCTTTCCTGCACCGTATTCACAAAGAGAACCCATGCAAGCTGATTATCGCCCAGATGTGATCGAAACTGCTGCCCAAACCTGGTGGCAGCAGCATCAAACTTTCCGTGCTACCGAAGACACCAGTAAAGAAAAATTCTATTGCCTGTCGATGTTTCCCTATCCCAGCGGTCAGCTGCATATGGGGCATGTGCGTAATTACACCATTGGTGATGTTATTTCACGTTATCAGCGCATGCTGGGCAAAAATGTGTTGCAACCAATGGGATGGGATGCCTTTGGTTTACCTGCTGAAAATGCTGCATTAAAACATCAGGTGCCACCTGCCGAATGGACCTACAAAAACATCGATTATATGCGTGCTCAGTTACAGCGTCTGGGTCTCGCGTATGACTGGGATCGAGAAATCGCCACCTGTAAACCGGACTATTACCGTTGGGAACAATGGCTGTTTGTACGCTTATTCAAAAAAGGTCTGGTTTATAACAAAACCGCTGCTGTTAACTGGGATCCGGTCGATCAAACGGTATTGGCCAATGAGCAGGTTATAGATGGACGTGGTTGGCGATCAGGTGCATTAGTTGAGCGTCGTGAAATACCGCAATGGTTTATGAAAATCACAGATTACGCAGAAGATCTGCGTAATGATCTGCAACAGTTATCTGGCTGGCCGGATCAGGTCAAAACCATGCAGGCCAATTGGATTGGTCGTTCCGAAGGTGTACAAATCACCTTTGCTGTGGCAGACAGTGATGAGGATCTAGCTGTTTACACCACACGTCCAGATACTCTGATGGGGGTCAGTTATCTGGCCATTGCAGCAGAACATCCGTTAGCTTTGCGTATGGCTGAGACCAATGTGCAGTTACAGCAGTTTATCGAAGAATGTAAGAAAACTGACACCACCGAAGCAGCAATGGAAACCGCTGAGAAAAAAGGCATGGCGACCGGTATATCGGTCATTCATCCAGTCAGTGGTGAACGTATTCCAGTTTGGGTTGCTAACTTTGTATTGATGGGCTATGGCACCGGCGCGGTTATGTCTGTACCTGCCCACGATCAGCGTGATTTTGAATTTGCGCAAAAATATGATTTACCTATCCGTCAGGTTATTGCACCAACGGACGACAGTGAAATTGACCTGCAACAGAATGCCTTTACTGAAAAAGGTCGCTTGGTAAACTCGTCGCAGTTTACCGGGCTGACTTCTGCAGAAGCCTTTGACGCGATTGCCGATGAATTAACCAAACAGAATAAAGGCGAACGCCAGGTCAACTACCGTTTACGTGACTGGGGTGTTTCACGACAGCGTTATTGGGGCACGCCGATCCCGATAATCTACTGTGATCACTGTGGTGCAGTTCCCGTGCCGGAAACCGACTTACCTGTGTTATTGCCGGAAGATGTTGTGGTCGATGGCTCGGGCTCACCGATCAAATCCATGCCTGAGTTTTATCAATGTGATTGTCCGGAGTGTGGCAAACCGGCTCGCCGCGAAACCGATACCTTTGATACGTTCTTTGAATCATCCTGGTATTACGCACGTTTTACCAGTGCTGATAATCACGAAGCGATGCTGGATCAACGTGCTGATTACTGGTTACCGGTTGATCAATATATTGGTGGCATCGAACACGCTGTTTTGCATTTACTGTATGCCCGGTTCTTCCATAAATTATTACGTGATGAAGGTTTGGTCAGTGGTGATGAGCCATTCAAGAACCTGTTAACTCAGGGCATGGTACTGAAAGATGGTGCCAAAATGTCCAAGTCAAAAGGTAACACTGTTGATCCACAGGCATTAATTGATGAATACGGTGCCGATACCGCGCGCCTGTTTATGATGTTTGCCGCGCCACCCGAAATGTCACTGGAATGGTCAGATAACGCAGTGGAAGGTGCTAACCGTTTTCTTAAACGGTTATGGCGCAGTGTTCATGAGCATACTGAAAAAGGTGTTGTTAAAGACAAAAACCTTACCGACCTGTCCGAAGCTGCGACAGACTTGCGCCGTCTGGCCCACCAGACACTGACAAAAGTTGGCGATGATTTGGGGCGTCGTCATACGTTTAATACAGCTATTGCAGCAGTGATGGAGTTGATGAACGGCTTAAGCAAATTTACCGAACAAGATACTCAGGCGCGGGCAGTTCGCCAGGAAGTACTTGAATTAGTGGTGTTGATGTTGGCACCTATTACGCCGCATATCTGTCATGCATTATGGTCTCAGCTGGGTTATGACAAAGCCGTGATTGACGCTCAATGGCCTGAAGTCGATGCTGAGGCGCTAAAACAGGACAAAACCGAGCTGATGATTCAGGTCAATGGTAAGCTACGTTCGAAATTGATGGTCGATGTAAATGCCCAGCAAGCGGATATCGAGCCACTGGCTATCGCAGATGAAAATGTTCAGCGTTATATTGATGGTAAAACCATCCGCAAGATTATTCTGGTGCCAGGAAGACTGATTAATATTGTTGTCGGCTGATAAACAAAGGAAACAGTAATGTTGAAGAAACTGATAATTGCAGTTTTTTGTATGACGGTAGCGGCTTGCGGTTTCCAGTTGCGTGGTGCCGCAGATTTACCTGAAAGCATACAGACATTGCATATTCAGGGGATCAGTATGCGTCAGGGACTCGGCTTGGAACTGAAACGCACCTTGAGACGTAACGGTATTAATGTGGTTGACGACTATATGGAAGGCGCGGCGGTATTAAGCTTCCTGGAAAATCGCTATGAGCGACATGTATTGTCAGTCGGGGGTAATGCCAAGGTCAGTGAATATGAATTGATATTGGAAGTCGCATTTCAACTGACAGACAATCAGCAAAATAAACTAATCGATAATGAACGATTTGAAGCCCAGCGAGATTATCAGTTTGACCAGGAACAGGTATTAGGACGTGATGGTGAAGAAAGTTTGTTGCGTGAAGAAATGGAAAAACAAATCAGTCAGGCAATAGTTCGCCGTTTATCCGCTTTGGATTAGATTTGATGCGAGTTAAAGCAGAACAGCTCAGCTCACAGATACAACGTAGTTTTCCTGTCACCAGTGTGCTATATGGTGATGAACCTCTGCTAGTGGAAGAAGCTGCGGATACGATCCGTCAGCAAGCCAAAGTTCAGGGTATTACCGAACGGCAGGTTTGGCATGCCGATGCCCGTTTTGACTGGTCCAAACTTAGATTTGCTGACGATAGTCTTTCCCTGTTTGCTTCGCAGAAACTGGTCGAGATCAGGTTGCCTTCAGGGGCCCCCGGTAAAGAAGGCGGAGCGTTTCTGAGAGAATTTGCCGAGCAACCTGCACCCGATACGTTTTTATTACTGATCACTGGCAAGCTGACGCCCCAGCAACAAAAAGCAAAGTGGTTTACTGCATTGGAAAGTGCAGGCATCAGTGTTCCGCTCTGGCCGGTCAGTATTGAAATGCTTCCCCGCTGGATCCAGCAGCGCATGCAACAGAAAGGCTTGCAGGCAAACTTCTCTGTCGCCACCATGCTGGCAGAAAGAACAGAAGGCAATTTATTCGCTGCCGCTCAGGAAATCGATAAACTGGTATTACTTAGCCCTGATGGAAATGTGGATGAACCCTTATTAATGGAAAGCGTTACTGACAGTGCCCGATTTGAAGCATTTTCACTGATGGATGCTGTCTATGCTGGTCAGTCTGCCAAGATTCCGCGTATGTTAAGAATGTTACAGGCGGAAGGTAATGATGTATTGGCCGTGTTTTCGGCAGTATCCTGGTCTTTACATCGAATGGTTGATATGGCCGATCAATTGGACAAAGGTGCTGCACCGGCCCAGGTTTTCAGCAGTCAGAAACCTCCCGTTTGGGATAAGGCGAGACCGTTGATTCAAACAGGATTACGTCGCCATGCTGCAGCAAAATGGCGAACATTTTTACCGCAAATGGCGGCAATTGATCGCGCTGCAAAAGGTGGCGGTAATGATAATGCATGGCGGATGCTGACCACCCTGTGTCTACAGGTTGCTGGTGTGCCAATGCAATTACAGCAAACATGAAAGCAGAGAAATTAAAAGAGGAGAGTGCTGTGGAAGTCGCAGCCTACATGCAGAAACTGGGTCAACAGGCCCGCGAAGCCAGCCGGGTATTAGCACGCGCAACGACCAATAATAAAAATGCGGCGCTATTGGCGATTGCCACGGCGATCCGCAGTCAGGCTGATGGCTTGAAAACTGCCAATAAACAGGATTTGCAGGCTGGCAAAGCCAAAGGACTGGATGCTGCGATGCTGGATCGTTTGACATTGACCGATGACCGGATTGAGTCAATGGCACAAGGTCTGGAACAAATTGCGGCATTACCTGATCCTATCGGCGAAATCAGTGATATGCGGTATCGGCCTTCCGGTATTCAATTGGGCCAGATGCGGGTACCGCTGGGCGTTATTGGCATTATTTATGAATCACGGCCAAATGTGACCGCGGATGCAGCAGGATTATGTCTGAAATCCGGTAATGCAACTATTCTGCGTGGTGGCAGCGAAGCAATACATTCGAATCAGGCTATTGCAGACTGCATCCATCAGGGATTGCAGCAGGCCGGTTTACCAATTACTGCGGTTCAGGTCGTTGAAATCACGGATCGTGAAGTAGTAGGTCAACTGATTACTATGCCTGAATATGTCGATGTCATAGTGCCACGCGGTGGGAAGAGTCTGATAGAACGTATCAGTCATGACGCTCGAGTGCCTGTTATCAAGCATCTTGATGGCATCTGTCATGTATATGTCGATGTGGAAGCTGATTTGAGCATGGCGCAAGAGATTGCCTTTAATGCCAAATGTCACCGTTATGGTGTATGCAATGCAATGGAAACGCTGCTGGTACATGCTGATATTGCCAGCGAGTTTTTGCCTGCTATGGCCAAGCGTTTTATCAATGAAGGCGTTGAATTACGAGGCTGCAATGAAACCTTACATATTCTGCCGGATATCACCGTGGCAACGGACGCCGATTGGAATACTGAATATCTTGCCCCCATTCTGTCGATAAAAATTGTCAATGATGTAGACGATGCGATGCTGCATATTTATCAGCATAGTTCTGCCCATACCGAAAGTATCGTGACGCAAAATTATGACACCGCTAGACGCTTTCTGCAGGAAGTGGACTCCAGTTCAGTGTTGGTAAATGCATCGACACGTTTTGCTGATGGTTTTGAATATGGTCTGGGTGCTGAAATCGGTATTTCTACCGATAAATTGCATGCTCGTGGTCCGGTGGGTTTAAATGGTTTGACGTCACAAAAATGGATAGTGTTTGGTAGTGGTCAAATCAGAACATAAAACCGAGGCAATAGGCATTCTTGGCGGTACCTTTGATCCGGTGCATTTCGGGCATTTGCGCTCGGCTCTGGAAGTCTGTCAGCAGCTGGAGTTAAATCATGTCCGGCTGATTCCGTGTGCGATACCGCCGCATCGCCAGCCCACCATGGCCAGTGCTGATGCACGGCGGTTGATGCTGGAAATCGCAGTAAAATATGTTCCCCAATTAACCGTTGACGATCGAGAACTGCATCGTGAAGGGCCCTCTTTTTCGGTGGATACCTTACTCAGTCTGCGCGAACAATTTGTTAATAACCCATTATTTCTTATTCTGGGTACCGATGCTTTTCGTAACATTAGCAGCTGGTCCCGCTGGCAACAGATTTTGCATTTAGCGCATATCGTGGTGGTGCAAAGACCTGATGAAACATTGGATATGCATGAAGAACTAGAGGTCTGGTATCACCAGAATATGGCTCAGGCAGAAGATCGACAACTCTCATCAGGCAAGATATGGCCATTGAATGTAACGCCAATGGCGATTTCCGCCACGCAAATCCGTGATGAATTGTCGGCGGGAAACCCGGTCAATTTTTTGTTACCGGATTCGGTTATTGCTGTGATAGAGCAATTAGAACTCTACCAGTCGAAAAAACAGTAACGTTTAATGGAACAAGTATTTTTTGTACTATCAAAATTGGCTTGGGCATTGCTCAGTCCGTTTATGATGCTTAATCTGTTCCTGGTATTTGGCACGCTATTTTTATTGTTCGGTTACCGAACAATCGCGTTAAGATTTCTGTTGCCAGCGCTGGTGTTCAGTTTGAGTCTGATGATATTTCCAATTGGCGACTGGTTAATTCATCCACTGGAAGCCCGTATCAGCCAACCCCAGCAGCTGCCAGAAAATATTGATGGCATCATTGTTCTGGGGGGCGGTGAAGATATAAAAACCACCATCAGTTGGCAACAGCCTCAGGTCGGCCAGGCCAGTGACCGTTATTTTGGGGCTGCATTGTTAGCCAAAAAGTACCCTGACAGTCCAATCATTTTTACCGGTGGTAGCAATTTACTGCGCTTTGATGCCGGGGCAACGCCTGCCGAGCTTAGCCATCAATTATTGACCATGGTGGGAATTGATGAAGAGCGACTGATCATTGAATCTCAGTCACGTAATACCTACGAAAATTTCCAACGGCTAAAAACAGTCATACCCAAAAGAAATGGCCAGTATCTTTTGGTGACATCGGCTTATCATATGCCGCGGTCAGTAGGCATTGCTGAAAAACAGGGTATAAAGGTATTACCCTATCCGGTGGATTATCGCAGTCAGACGGGAGAGTCCCGTCAGTTGGACTTTGCGGTTTTTGAACAACTGGAAAAACTTGAGCCTGCCTGGCGCGAGTGGGTCGGACTGACCGCCTATTTCATTACCAGAAAAACCAGCCAGTGGTTTCCGGAGGGGCCGAGTGACCGCTTCGTCGAAACCACCACAGACGCACAGGCTGACATACGTTAAACTTAACAACGAAATTTATTATTTGGAGTGCCCATGAAGGCAGAACAATTGAAATTATTAGTGATAGACGCACTGGAAGACATTAAAGCAGAGGATATTACCGTGCTGGATGTAACCGGTATGACCGATGTTACGGATGTGATGATCATCGCTACTGGTAAATCCAACAGACAGGTTAAAGCATTGGCGAATGAAGTTTCTTCGCAGGCAAAAGCGGCTGGCGTCCAACCTCTCGGCATGGAAGGTGAAGATATTGGCGAATGGGCTTTGGTGGATTTAGGTGACGTAATTGCACATATTATGACACCGCAAACCAGAGCGACTTACAATCTGGAAAAATTATGGTCTGTCGCTGAAGTTACGCAAAGTGCTTCGGCAGATAGTGAATGAAACTGAATCTGCTTGCTGTCGGCCAGAAAATGCCGCAGTGGGTTATCGAAGGTTATAACGAATACGCACGGCGTATGCCGAGGGAATGTCAGCTTAATCTGCAGGAAATTGCTCCGTCAAAGCGAGGTAAATCAGGCAGTTCAGGACAATGGATGCAGGAAGAGGGCAAACGGATCATGACCGCTTTACCGCAAAATGATTATGTGGTCGCGCTGGAAGTCGGTGGTCGTAACTGGTCGACGGAACAGCTGGCGGAGCAATTAAAAAACTGGCAGGCATCCGGTCGGGATGTCAGTCTGTTGATTGGTGGACCGGATGGCTTATCCGATGAGTGCCAGCAACGTGCCGATCAAAAATGGTCATTATCCAATCTGACCTTGCCACATCCGTTGGTTCGAATTGTGGTTGCAGAACAGTTATATCGTGCCTGGACGGTTCTGCAGAATCATCCCTACCATCGCGCATGAAATTTCCCAAAGTTTATCTGGCCTCTGCTTCACCGCGACGGCGTGAACTCCTGACTCAAATCGGAGTCGATTTTTCTGTATTAAACGTTGCCGTTGATGAATCTGTTTTAGCGGCAGAAACGCCGTCCGATTATGCCAAGCGTATTGCATTAGCCAAAGCTCAGGCAGGCTGGGAAACTCTAAAGACAGACTATCGACCGGTCATAGGCGCCGATACTGCTGTGGTTTTGCCTTCACAGCAAATTCTTGGCAAGCCGGAAAACCTGCAACAGGCAGAAGCTTTTTTGCTGCAATTATCTGCTAGCAGACATCAGGTGCTCAGCGCAGTGGCGATTGTCTGGCAACAGCAACATTGGCTAAGCTTGCAAATCAGTGACGTACAATTCAAAAAGCTGAGTTCAGCCGAAATTGACTGGTATCTTGCCACTGGAGAAGGAAAAGATAAGGCTGGAGGATATGCGGTACAGGGCTTAGCTGCTATGTTTATTGAAAATATCAAAGGCAGTTACTCCGGTGTGATGGGCCTGCCATTATTTGAAACCAGTCAGCTTTTACAACAGGTAAATATCGTCAATGAGCAGTGAAATTCTGATTAATGTCACGCCCAGTGAAACCCGTGCTGCAGTGGTGGAAAACGGTGTGTTGCAGGAAATTTTCATTGAGCGCAGTGAACATCGTGGATTAGTTGGCAACATATACAAAGGAAAAGTCTGTCGGGTATTACCTGGGATGCAGGCTGCCTTTGTTGAGATCGGCTTATCCCGTGCAGCCTTTCTGCACGCTTCGGATATTTCGATTCCCAAAGGACAGTCTGGTGATTTAAAAGAAGCCCCGCGAATTACACCGCCGATTACCAGCCTGCTACGCGAGGGTGATGAGTTATTGGTTCAGGTGATCAAGGATCCGATGGGCAGTAAAGGCGCAAGATTGACCACGCAGTTGTCAGCTTCATCCCGTTATCTGGTGTATATGCCCGAAGCGGAAGGCATCGGCATCTCATTGAAAATTGAGGGTGAAGCTGAGCGCGAGCGACTGAAAATCTGTTTGTCGGAGCTGTTGGGAGAGCAACAGGGGGGATACATTTTACGTACAGCAGCAGAAGGTGTCAGCGATGCCGAATTACGCGCCGATCTGGATTTTTTGCATCGCTTGTGGGAAAAACTGCGTCAACGCGTCACTTCTACCCAATGCGGGGAGGCTTTATATCAGGATTTGCCCTTAACCTTACGTGCTTTGCGGGATTTGTTTTCTCCAGAGATTGATCGCATTCGCATTGATGCTGCTGAAACCTTTAAAGAAGCTCAGCAGTTTGCTGAAGGATTTATGCCGGAATGTGCTGCCCGACTGGAACATTATCGGGGGGATCGACCATTATTTGATTTATTTGGTGTGGAAGACGAAATTCAGAAAGCACTGGATCGTAAGGTGCCACTGAAATCAGGTGGATATGTGATTTTTGATCAGACCGAAGCTATGACCACCGTCGACGTAAACACCGGTGGCTTTGTCGGCCATAAAAATCTCGAAGAAACCATTTTCAAAACCAATCTTGAAGCTGCACAGGCCATAGCACGCCAGCTGCGAGTGCGAAACCTTGGCGGCATTATCATTATTGATTTTATTGATATGGAAGAACTCAGTCACCGTGAACAGGTTTTGCGGACGCTGGAAAAAGCCATGTTGCTGGATCGAGCCAAACATAATATCTGTGCGGTTTCCGAACTGGGGCTGGTGGAAATGACCCGTAAACGCACGCGTGAAAGCCTGGGGCATATCCTTTGTGAGCCCTGTCCCTGCTGTGATGGTCGAGGCTATACCAAAAATGTTGAAACGGTCTGTTATGAGATTTTCCGAGAAATTCTGCGTGAATCGCGTCAATACGAATCGAAACAGTTTCTGGTGTTGGCCTCTCAGGACGTGATTGATCGTCTTAATGATGAAGATTCCACGAAAGTGGCTGAGTTAGAGCAATTTATTAGTAAACCGATTCTGTTTCAGTGTGAGCCTCAATATGGCCGTGAACAATTTAATGTGGTGCTGATGTAGTTATGTCGCTTATGCATCGCAGCCTGCACATTGCAGGAAGACAAGTTACCAATATTGTGGTTATGACTGCGGTGATCATGCTGGTCTGTGTTGGACTGGCGTACTGGTTTTCCAATGCCATTGCCGAACGAAAAGATGAAATTGCTGCATGGGCAACTGAAAAAACCGGTTATCCGATTCAAATTGGTGAAGCAGGTCTTTACTGGTTTGATTTGTTTCCAAAATTAATGGTGACCGATATTTCGGTGATGCAGGCAGAGCCAGATATTGGTGAACTGTTTACCGCAGAAGAGCTTTATATCGGTGTCGATCTGATTGCCAGTTTGCAGCAAAGAGCGTTGGTGGTTGATACGGCACGTATCTCTGGTCTGCAATTGGGCATAAAACGTTCTGCTGATGGTGATATCAGCCTTATCGGTCTGCAGGGAAAGTCTGTTGATCAAAAGTTTGATGACACACAGATTGACTGGGCCGAGCAGATCCGCTCATGGCGTGGCATCGAACTATTGTCGGCCCAAATCCAATTCGATGACCAAATGCAACCTCAGTTCAGTGGTCTTTATGAAGTAAATGAACTGGCCTTATTGCAGGGCAAACAATCCACATTGATAGGTGATATTCAATTACCTCACCATCTGGGGCAGCAACTAAGTTTCACAGTAGACGCAATGTTAACGTCATCAGGAATCTCAAATTGGCAGGTTGAGCAGCTGGACGCCAGACAATTGCAATTGGCCACAATTTTTCAGAATCAACAAATGCAAGATGTGTCTGTGACACGTGGCCGTGCTGATGTCAGTGTTGGTATTGGTTCAAACTTGAATAAACAATGGCAAGGGCAAATTCAGCTTTTAGATGTTGCACTGGAAAACCTGAGTCATCCAGATCGTGGATCAGTCACTATAAATTCTTTGTCAGGAGAATTTAACTGGCAGGGAGATGGAACTGCATGGCAATTAGCTGCCGAGCCGATCCAGCTAACTATTGATGATGACAGTTGGCCTCAGTCCACATTAAATCTAAAGTTTTCAGAAACTGATGGCTGGTTTGCAGAAACCAGTTTTGTTCGTCTCAGCGATCTGACAGCGTTAGCATTATTAAGTGATAAAGCACCAGCCCTACTGACACAGTATCAGCCTGCTGGAGATATCCGAGACATACAACTATCACTGAACAGTAATAATGAACTTCAGTCTGCAAAGATGATTGTGGATGAGTTTGCCAGTCAACCGGTTGATCAAGTGCCAGGGGTGACTGGACTTAGTATGGAGGTTGAATGGGAACCGGCTTCCGCCCATGCACTGATCAGCAGCCGTAACCTGACGATGTATGCACCCACCTGGTTGCCTGAAGCAATTTATTTCGATGTGGCCGAAGCTAATCTGGACTGGAACACTGCTGAAACGAACTGGCAGATGCAGCTGACAGATTTGAATATCTGGAACAATGATATGACCCTGCGCGGTGAAGTTGGTCTTGAACATCAATCCAATACCACGTTTGCCGATATAGATCTGCAGATGCTGGATGTGGCAATTGCAAATTGGTTGAGTTATGTGCCGCGTTCAATTCTGGATCCGGATTATCTAAAGTGGGCAGAAAAGGCTTATACCGGCGGCCAGATTGAAACAGGAAGCCTCAAATTAAAAGGCAATTTGGCAGAGTTTCCGTTTACTGGCGAGAATAGCAAAAACGAATTTGAAGCTACGCTTAATGTCATTAACGTGGGCCTGGATTATGGTAAAGGCTGGCCGGTATTGGAAAATATTAGTGGCCAAGTTCTGAGCAGCGGCAACAAATTAGATATTTTGCCTAAAGCCGGCAGAATTGCCGGGTTTGATTTTGTAAATGTCAGTGCTGAAATCAACAATATCTACGCTGGCAAACCGGTGTTGGATCTGACCGGGTTGTTATCAGGAAATACAGAGGATGCCTTGAATTTTTTACAGGCAAGCCCGCTCAGTTCGCGGTATGGCGATATCACCGATTGGGTAAAAGCTGAAGGCAAAAGCAATATTGCCCTTAACTTGAAAATTCCATTACTTGATCCAAATGCCACTGATGCCGATGGTCATGTCAGTTTTGAAACCAGTCAGCTCACGGTTACCGCCATGCCGGATATGCCGATTCAAAATATCAACGGCCAGTTATTTTTCAGTAATGATGGAGTAAACGCAGAGGCGATTACCGCCACTTTTTTAGACAGGCCTATGAAGATTGATGTCCTACCTGGAACGGAGTCGACATTGGTGACTGCAAAAGGTGAGATATCCAGCCAGCAGCTGGCGCAGTTATGGCAGGGCAAAATGCCTGGCTTTGTAAAAGGTACGACACAATATCAAGCCGATGTGGAAGTGAGTGAAAAGTCATTAGGTGAATTTGATACCGATATTCGGGTGACTTCTGAACTGGCGGGGCTGACAATTGAGGCTCCGGAACCGTTGGGGAAAACTGCCGCTGATAAACGGTTATTAGATATTAAATTGAGTAAAGATGACGAACAGCGATCATTACTGCAATTAAATTATGCTGATATAGCAAGCGCTGTCTGGCTGCTTGCGGATTCTGCTCGCGGTGAAATTACTATTGGTATTCCAGAGCCTGAGCTACCGGCAAGCGGTATTCGATTAAGAGGGCGTCTGAACGAGTTGTCCATTTCGGAGTGGACGCAATGGCAACAAACCTGGTTGGCAGACAGCATTACTGAACAAAACTTCGATAATTGGCCAGCGGTTGATATTGAACTTGCAGTGGACAACCTGCGGTTTAATCAGTGGGTGCTTAACGACGTTCAAACCAAAGCTTTTCAACGTAATCAAATATGGCAAATGGATATTCAATCTCGGCAGCTAAGAGGCGATATTCGTTGGCCCGTTGATTCAGATTCACTGCCAACCTTGCACTTTGACTTCGTCGATCTGCAGTTACCCGCATCGAACAATCAGTCAAATGGTCGCAAAAAATTCAAATCCGAGTTATGGCCAAGTTTTCAGTTAAATATTGATCGTTTGACAGTTGATGGTATGCAACTGGGACGTGTACAGGCCCGGGCGCTTCAGCAAGGGAATAGCTGGTTGTTGCAAAGTGCCAGTATGCAATCGGCAGTTTTACAAGCGGAACTGGATGGCGTCTGGCAAAAAAACGACCTTGCGGATAGCAGTCAGCTAAATTTAAAACTCACCAGTAATGATCTTGCCGGCTTGTTTGAGGATTTGGGTTATCAAGCCGCCATTCATTCTAATCAGGTTGAGGTTACCGGACAGTTTAGCTGGCCAGACGAACCGTTAAATCTTTCAATGGCCAACCTGCAAGGCAATTTGAATTTGCAAATCGATGATGGTCAATTGGTGGACGTTGAGCCAGGTGCAGCAGGACGCATATTTGGTTTAATGAGTTTTGCTGCTATTCCACGGCGGCTGGCACTGGATTTCAGTGATTTTTTTGGTAAAGGTTTTTCTTTCCGGGAAATCAGTGGCGATTTTCAATTTGCCAATGGTCAGGCGGTTACTGATAACTTGAACATGCGTGGCGACAGCGCCAGTATTGATGTTACCGGACCGATTAATATTGTTGATAGAACCTATCACCAAACAGTTGTTGTCACGCCAAATGTATCATCCACCCTGCCACTTGCCGGTGCAGTTGCCGGCGGGCCAGTTGGTCTGGGAGTTGGAACAGCGATCTATCTGGTTGATCGAATTGCCGGTCGATTATTTGATCGGGATCTGGTCGATATGATTAGCTATCGTTATCGACTCACTGGTCCTTGGGATGACCCGGATTTATCGCTGAAGACACATGAAAATCCTTGAGGTTTGTCGAGATCAGTAGGAGGTGTTTAGAAAATAATATCACTGTTCATGTTCTGTACTATATCTTCCCGCCATTCCAGGTGGCTGGAAGAGCCTGTTAGCAATATTGTAGGCGTCGCTCGCAAAATGCCGGGATAACTGAATGCGTATCATAAATTTTACTTGCCATACTCCAGGTTTAATTGTTGTCAGTCACAACAGAGTCGGTTAGTAATGTTTGATCTGCTAAGATAGTCAATTTATCGCGTAGTTCAAAAGTAATGACAAATCCTATATTTGACCAACTGGAACAACAGATCCTGATGCCTGCAGAGTTGCAGTCACAGGATATCGAACAAGCTTTATCAAGCGCCATGCGTCCTGGTGTTGATTTTGCTGATTTGTATTTTCAGCGTTCGCGTGGCGAAAACTGGTTGATGGATGACGGCATTATAAAAGACGGTGGCTATCATCTTGAGCAGGGCGTTGGGGTAAGGGCTTGCAGCGGTGAAAAAACCGGCTTTGCCTACTCCGATGATCTGAGTTTGAAGTCATTGCTGGAGGCGACCAGCGCGGCCAGTGCTGTGGTAAAACATGGTCAGCAAAAACAGATTGATGCTCGGAAAAACGTTCATGCGTCGCCCTTTTATTCTGACCTTGATCCCATATTGGGCATGGATACTCAGACAAAATTAAACCTGTTGCGGGAAGCCGATGCATATGCCCGCGCAGCCGATCCCCGCGTTACCCAGGTGACAGTCAGTTTAGCCGGTAGTCTCGAACATATTCTAATCGCTGCCAGTGATGGTACCTATGCTGCTGATATTCGGCCGTTAATACGGATGAATGTCAGTGTTATCGTTGAATCTAATGGACGGCGGGAGCGTGGCAGCGCCGGTGGCGGTCGGCGTCTGGACTATCAGTATTTTATTGATAATGATTTAGCGGTAGGTTTTGCCAAAGAAGCTGTGCGGCAGGCTCTGGTTAATCTGGAAGCCGTTGATGCTCCTGCTGGAACAATGCCTGTAGTGTTAGCTTCAGGTTGGCCTGGCGTGTTATTGCATGAAGCTGTAGGGCATGGCTTGGAAGGCGACTTCAATCGCCGGGATACCTCAGCCTTTTCTGGCAAAATCGGTGAACAAGTAGCATCACCCTTATGTACCGTGGTGGATGATGGCACATTAATGGATCGACGTGGATCATTGACGATTGATGATGAAGGTACGCCAACCGAATTCACCACATTGATAGAAAACGGCCGACTCACAGGCTATATGCAGGATAAATTAAATGCCCGGTTGATGGGGATGCGCAGTACCGGCAATGGTCGTCGTGAATCCTATGCACATTTGCCGATGCCCCGTATGACCAATACCTATATGCTGGCTGGACAACACAAAGCAGAAGAAATTATCGCCAGTGTTGAAAAGGGTATTTATGCGGTTAATTTTGGTGGTGGTCAGGTTGATATTACCTCCGGCAAATTTGTATTTTCCAGCAGTGAAGCCTATCTGATTGAAAATGGCAAAGTGACTCGTCCCGTTAAAGGCGCCACATTAATTGGCAACGGTCCTGAAGTCATGAATCGTATCAGTATGGTGGCTGATGATCTTGAACTGGATTCGGGCATTGGTAACTGCGGTAAAGAAGGACAGAGCGTGCCAGTTGGCGTCGGCCAGCCGACATTGAAAATTGATGCTTTGACGGTTGGGGGCACAGCATAATGAGTTCAGTGCACAAAGCCGTCGCTTTGATTTCAGGCGGTCTGGATTCCATGCTTGCGGTGCGGGTACTTCAGGAACAGGGAATTGAAGTAGAAGGCATCAACTTTTTTACCGGGTTCTGCGTTGAAGGGCATACCCACGCAATTCGTAATCAGCATAAAGACAAGCAGAAACGTAATAATGCATTATGGGTCGCGGAACAGCTGGGAATCAAATTACATATCATTGATGTGATTGAAGAATACAAAGACGTGTTGCTCAATCCAAAACATGGCTATGGCGCTAATATGAACCCTTGCCTGGACTGTAAAATCTTTATGGTCAAAAAAGCGGTTGAATGGGTGAAAGAAAATCATATGCAGGGTTTTGATTTTATCATTACCGGCGAAGTCATTGGTCAGCGTCCCAAATCTCAATTAAAGCGCACTATGCCGATCGTGGCAGCTGAATCGGGGGCTGAGGATTTACTGTTACGTCCGTTATGTGCCAAAAACCTCCAACCAACCAAACCAGAACGTGAAGGATGGGTAGACCGCAATAAGCTTTATGATTTTCATGGACGCAACCGCAAGCCGCAGATTGCATTGGCAAAACAGTTTGGCTTTGATGATTTTGCCACCCCTGCCGGAGGATGCTGTTTCCTGACCGATGAAAGTTATTCAAGTAAGTTAGTCGATTTATGGACAGCCAGAAACAGCCGTGAATATGAGTTGGATGACATTATGTTATTGAAAGTTGGCCGGCATATTCGGCCAAAAGCGGATTTTAAAATGATCATTGCCCGGGATGCTGGAGAGAGTAAATTCCTCGAAGGTTATCGCAAACAGTTTACCAGCCTGTATTCAACCAGCCATAATGGACCAATGGCCATTATTGATGGTGATATTGAACAACAGGATTTTCCGCTGGCGGCATCCATCGTGGCGCGTTATGGTCAGGGCCGACATGCTGATGAAGTTGAAGTAGAAATTACCGTACCGGATAAACCACCGAGGCATATTCAGGCTCGCCCGATTAAAGTTGAGCAGGTTCCACAGGAGTGGTACGTGTGAAACAGATTGAATTAGATGCAAGAAGATTGTTATGTCCCTTGCCAGTCATCAAAACGCAGAATAAAGTAGCGGAATTATCATCTGGAGATATTCTCACAGTTATTTGCACCGATCCCGGTGCGTTGAGTGATATTCCGGCATGGGCAAGGATCCATGGACATCAGATTGTAAAGTCGGTTGAAAAGGATGATGAAATCATTATTACGGTCTGTGTTGGTGCGTAGCACTTTATTGGTGCATTGCAAGTGTCGAGTGCACCAATAGTGATCATTAGTGGCTGGTGTCTGCACTCAAATGGTTGATTTTATGGGGCTGTTGAGTTGGCAAGGTTTGTGCTGTATCAGCAAGTGAGTTTTTTTGCACCAAGGTGTGCAGTTTTTTAATTTGGAGATTATAAATGTCAGTCGAAAATGTGCTTCAGATAATTAAGGACGAGGACGTTAAATTCCTTGATTTCCGTTTCACCGACACGCGTGGTAAAGAGCAACACGTTTCTTACCCAGCGCATTCAATTGATGAAGATACCTTCTCTGAGGGTGTCATGTTTGATGGTTCATCAGTTGCCGGTTGGAAAGGTATTAACGAATCGGACATGATTCTGATGCCGGATGCTTCGACTGCTGTTTTGGATCCGTTTATGGACGATACAACGCTGATCGTTCGTTGCGATATCGTTGAACCGGCTACCATGCAAGGATATGAGCGTGACCCACGCAGTGTGGCGAAACGTGCAGAAGCCTATCTGGCATCTACTGGTTTGGCAGACACGGCTTTCTTTGGTCCTGAACCTGAATTTTTCATCCTTGATGATGTTCGCTGGGGCAGTGATATCTCTGGCTCGTTCTATAAAATCGACTCTGACGAATCTTCCTGGAATACTGAAAAAGTCTTCCCTGACGGTAACAAAGGTCACCGTCCAAGTGTTAAAGGTGGTTATTTTCCAGTACCGCCAGTTGATTCATTGCAAGACATTCGTTCAGCCATGTGTTTAACCATGGAGGAAATGGGTCTGGTAACCGAAGTTCATCACCATGAAGTTGCTACTGCTGGTCAGTGTGAAATTGGTACCAAGTTTAATACGTTGGTAAAAAAAGCCGATGAAGTTCAAATACTGAAATATGTTGTGCATAACGTTGCTCATGCTTACGGTAAAACGGCCACATTCATGCCAAAACCATTGGTAGGTGATAACGGTAGTGGTATGCATGTTCACCAGTCGTTGGCTAAAGATGGCGACAACCTGTTCTCAGGTAACAAATATGGCGGTTTATCAGAAACTGCTTTGTTTTACATCGGTGGCATAATCAAGCACGCTAAAGCATTAAATGCGTTTACAAACCCAGGTACTAACAGCTACAAACGTCTGGTTCCTGGTTTCGAAGCACCTGTTATGTTGGCTTATTCAGCACGTAACCGTAGTGCCTCTATTCGTATTCCTTTTGTCAGTAATCCAAAGGGCCGTCGTATTGAAGTACGTTTTCCTGACCCATCAGCCAACCCATATCTGGCATTCAGTGCAATGATGATGGCGGGTCTGGATGGTATCAAAAACAAAATTCACCCTGGCGATGCGATGGACAAGGATTTATATGACTTGCCACCAGAAGAAGATGCAGCGATTCCAAAAGTATGTCATGCGCTTGATCAAGCATTGGCAGAACTGGACAAAGATCGTGCTTTCTTAACAGAAGGTGGTGTGTTCACTGATGATATGATCGATGGCTATATTGATTTGAAGATGGAAGAAGTCACTCGTCTGCGTATGGAAACGCATCCTGCAGAGTTCGATCTTTACTACAGTCTGTAATTTTTTTGATTGCAGTCACAAAACGCCTCCCATGTGGAGGCGTTTTTTTATGTTTCGCAGTTGCACATTGGTGATGGCTGACCTATATTCATAGGCATGAAATTGATTCTTGTCATGTTGCTTGGTCTTGGCACAGCTGTTGCGGCTGAGGATATCTATCGCTGGGTTGATGACAATGGCAATCAGGTGTATTCAGATCAGCCTGGTGAGAACGCTGAAAAGGTTGAATTACAACAGCCCATGACTTATTCACCAGTACAAATCCCTGAAGAAACGGCCTCCGCTAGCGTTGAAGAACAGGAAAGTGCTGATGAGCCTGAAGCTGCCCCAAATTATAAGGTAGCTATTGTTGCGCCCGAAGATGAAGCCGGGATTCGTGTTAATAACGGCAATGTAACAGTCAATCTACAAGTGTTTCCAGCATTAAATTCTGCACGTGGCGATTTGATTCAGTTATACCTCGATGGCTTACCGGCAGGCATGCCAATGCCTCAACTGAGTTTTATGCTGGAAAATCTGGACAGGGGAACACATACCTTGTCAGCAAATGTACTGAACGCTTCCGGGGAAGTTTTAGCTCAAAGTGAAACGATTACCTTTTATTTACAACGCACCAGTTTACAACAACCAGGCCGTCAAAATGGTCAACCAAGTCCCGGACCCGGTGCACCCAGTATTCCCGGCTTTCCAACTACTCCCGGTATCCCGACCTTTCCTCAAACACCTTAGATAGTCGCACCAAAATGATGCGTGCAATAGTGTAATTACACTTTTCATACTGCTTGAAGTGGTTGGTTTATTTAAACTCTTCCATACTCAACTATATTATTACCATTGGAATCATAATCTTAAATATGATGTGACATTTGGTGCTTACAAATGGAGCGTTTTTTGCAGATGGCAGGCCATGAACTTAAATGACAAACTGATTAATGTTGAACAGTTTTCCAGCGATGATGTACTGGAGAGTTTAACGACTGCGATATTAGTACTCGACACGAATTTACGGGTTTGTTACATCAATACTTCAACTGAAGTCATGTTTGAAATTAGCCAACGTCAGGCTGAACATATTCCCTTTCAGACTTTGTTACCGGGTGAAACACATCTGTTGAATTCATTACGCCGGGTTATCAGTAATGGACAGGCGCTAATAGAACGTGAAATTCAGTTATTTCTGCCTGCTGCAGGCGAAATAGTAGTGGATTGTTCAATCAAAATGCTGGACGTTGCTGAGCCCCATCTCCTGGTAGAGTTGGCGCAGCTGGATTATCAACAGCGCGTCAATCGTGATGAAAATTTACATACCCAGCAACAGGTAGTTCGTGGTCTGGCGCACGAAATTAAAAATCCCCTGGGAGGGTTGAGAGGAGCTGCACAGTTATTGGAACGTCAGCTGGATTCGGATGATTTGAAAGAATATACCCGAATTATCATTAATGAAGCTGACCGGTTGCAAAACCTGATGACTCGAATGCTGGGCCCTTATCAGCAATCCGAAAAGCAGTTTTTGAATATTCATGAGGTTTTACAGCGGGTTCGCCAGCTGGTTGATATTGAAGTCGACGAGCGGCTTCAGTTTATAGCTGACTATGATCCCAGTATCCCGGATTTACACGCTGATTTTGATCAGTTGATCCAGATTATTTTAAATATTGTGCGTAATGCAGTACAGGCAATGCATGGCATCGGCATTATTCGGCTGAAAACTCGCATTCAACGTAATCTGACCATTGAAAAACGTTTTTATAAATTAGGCGTGCTGATTGAAATCGAAGATAACGGCCCGGGTATACCAAAACAATTACATGACAGTTTGTTCTATCCCCTGGTGACTGGACGAGCCGATGGCACCGGACTGGGGTTGTATCTGGTACAAAATCTGGTGCAGCGAAATGCTGGCACAGTCAGTTGTATCAGCCATGCAGGCCAAACCATATTTTCAATTATTTTTCCCCTGGAGTTAAACCGTGAGCGCTAAAGCAATAGCATGGATTGTTGATGATGACCGATCGATTCGATGGGTATTACAAAAGGCATTGGAAGCCGTAGATATCACTGTCAAAGCCTTTGAGAGTGGTGATCTGGTTTTGGAGCAATTAAAACGAGGTACAGATACCCCGCCAGATGTGCTGGTCAGCGATATCCGCATGCCAGGCCTGGATGGGCTGCAACTACTGGCAGAAATTCAGCGAAAGCAACCTGATCTGCCGGTCATTATCATGACCGCTTATTCGGATCTGGACAGTGCTGTATCTGTATACGAAGGTGGTGCTTTTGAATACCTGCCAAAACCCTTTGATGTTGATGAAGCGGTTGATTTAGTACAGCGAGCGATTACCCACCACCATCAACAGCACAGTAATCCTGCTGGCGAAATGAATATTGGCAGTGAAATTATTGGTGAAGCACCCGCCATGCAGGAAGTGTTTCGTGCCATTGGACGGCTCGCACGTTCCAATATCACTGTATTAATTAATGGTGAGTCGGGCACTGGTAAAGAACTGGTCGCCCATGCTTTACACAAACATAGTCCGCGCAGGCAAAACCCGTTTATTGCCCTGAATATGGCTGCTATTCCCAGAGAATTGCTGGAGTCTGAATTATTTGGTCATGAAAAGGGCGCTTTTACCGGCGCACATGTACAACGTAAGGGACGTTTTGAGCAGGCGGATGGTGGCACCTTATTTCTGGATGAAATCGGTGATATGCCGTTGGAACTTCAAACACGCCTTTTAAGAGTCTTATCAGACGGCGAGTTTTTCCGTGTTGGTGGGCATAGTGCTGTAAAAGCAGATGTGAGAATTATTGCTGCAACGCATCAGAATCTGGAACAGCAGGTTGAGCGTGGCGATTTCCGTGAGGATTTGTTTCACCGTTTAAATGTTATTCGTATTCATATTCCTTCCTTGCGTGAACGTCGGGAAGACATTCCGGCGTTGGTAGCCTACTTTCTCAACAAAGCGGCACGCGAGCTTAATATGGGAGTGAAAAGTGTCTCACCTGAAGTAGAACGTTATTTATCGCAATTACCCTGGCCCGGCAACGTAAGACAATTAGAGAATACTTCTCGCTGGCTTACTGTGATGTCTCCGGGGCAGGTTGTGCAAATGGATGATTTGCCATTGGAGCTGACAGCTGACGGTGGTGTGGAAACAGCTCGTAGCGGTGGTGACTGGCAACAAATGTTTCGCCAGTGGGCTGCAAACAAGGCGCTGAGCGGACAGGAAGGCGTGTTGGCCGATGTTGTGCCGATGATAGAACACCTGCTAATGGAGGTTGCTTTAGAGAAAACAGCCGGCAAACGTCAAGAAGCCGCAAAATTATTGGGCTGGGGCCGAAATACACTTACCCGTAAACTGAAAGAGAATTGATAATCGGGCTTGCTAGCATGTAGGGCTTTGTGTATAGTATGCGACTTAGTCAGGTGCGGGGTGGAGCAGCCTGGTAGCTCGTCGGGCTCATAACCCGAAGGTCGTTGGTTCAAATCCAGCCCCCGCTACCAATAATAATGTTAAGACAGGACCCCTGATTGGGGTTTTTGTTTTTGTGGAGTTAAAATTGGGCCGATGGCCCTTTTTTTTTATTTGTTGCCTATGGCCGTATCTGATCAGATTGAAAAATTAATTGAAGCGCCGATTGAATCGCTGGGGTACCAGCTGGTCGGTGTGGAATACATTCAGGGTGGACAAAATCCACTCCTAAGAATCTATATTGATGCAGATCAAGGTATTGGTATTGAAGACTGTGAACGTGTCAGTCATCAGGTCAGCGGCATTCTCGATGTCGAAGACCCCATCAAAAAAGCCTATTCACTGGAAATTTCCTCACCCGGATTCGATCGTCCCTTATTTAAGGAACGTGATTTCATCCGTTTTACTGGTTCCTCAGCAAAAATTACCACTAAATTACCAGTGGAAGGCAGACGGAATTTTACCGGTGTGTTGCAGGGCTTTGAGAATGGTGAAGTATTAATTGAAGTGGATGGTGAGGTGTACGCCTTACCATTGGCAAAGTTGGCTAAAGCGCGACTGGTTGCCTGAAAAAGCGTACTATTTGCTGTTAATGAAAAAACTTAGTTTTGGATCAATTGCTTGCATCGATCCACTGGGGGCGTGATGAATAATAAAGAAATTTTGCTGGTTGTTGATGCCATGTCTAATGAAAAAGGCGTGGGTAAAGAAGTTATATTTCAGGCGATCGAAGCGGCGTTGGCCATGGCCACCCGTAAACGTTATGAAATGGAAATAGATGCCCATGTTGCGATTGATCGCCAGACTGGCAACTATGAAACTTTCCGTCAGTGGTTAATTGTCGATGATAACGACGAAAACTTCGAATCTTCAGAGTTGCAAATCAAATTGTCTGATGCGCTGGCCAAACAGTCAGATGCCAAAGTAGGCGATTACATTCGTGAGCCAATGGAATCGGTTGAATTTGGTCGAATTGCTGCTCAAACAGCCAAACAGGTTATCGTTCAAAAAGTACGCGAAGCAGAACGCGCTCAAGTTGTTGATATGTATCGCGAGAAAGTCGGCCAGATGATTCATGGCACGGTTAAACGTGTTGAACGCGGCAACGTGACTTTGGATCTCGGCGGAAATGCTGAGGCTCTTCTGCCTCGTGAAGAAATGATTCCACGTGAGAATTTCCGTAGCGGTGATCGAATCCGTGGTTATTTGAAAGAAATTCGTTCTGAAGCGCGCGGGCCACAATTAGTCGTCAGTCGTGTCGCGCCAGAATTACTGATTGAACTGTTCAGTCTTGAAGTCCCGGAAATCGGCGATGGCATGATTGAAATCAAAGGTGCAGCAAGGGATCCTGGTTTACGAGCCAAAATTGCGGTTTTAGCACATGAGCCACGAATTGATCCGGTGGGTGCCTGTGTCGGGATGCGTGGATCACGTGTTCAGGCAGTCACTAATGAATTAGCCGGTGAGCGCGTCGACATTATCCTGTGGGATGAAGAGCCGGCACGATTTGCCATTAACGCCATGGCACCGGCAGAAGTACTATCTATTGTTGTTGATGAAGACGCTCACAGCATGGATATTGCTGTTGAAGACGGCCAGCTGTCACAGGCAATCGGTCGTGGTGGTCAGAATGTACGGCTTGCCAGCCAGTTAACCGGTTGGGAGTTGAATGTTATGTCGGCTTCTGATGCTGACCAAAAGGCCGAAACCGAAATCAGTTCATTGATTCAGACATTTATGGCAGATTTGGACGTTGATGAAGACGTTGCATTGATTCTGGCTCAGGAAGGTTTTTCTTCACTTGAAGAAGTTGCCTATGTGCCGGAACAGGAAATGCTTGATATTGAAGAATTTGATACTGATATAGTTAATGAATTACGTTCACGTGCCAGAGACGTACTGCTGACACGCGCCATTGCCAGTGAAGAGCAAATTGAAAGCGCATCTCCTGCTGAGACAATCCAGGATTTGCCCGGTATGACCGCTGAATTAGCTGCTAAGTTAACCAGTCAGGGTGTTATCACTATTGATGACCTTGCAGATCAGTCCGTGGATGAATTGGTTGAGGCGGGTGGCATTGATGAAAAACAAGCTGCCGCATTTATCATGAAAGCACGTGAGTCATGGTTTGCAGACGAACAAACAGAAACAGGGGAGTAACCAATGAGTGACATGAAGGTTAAGGACCTGGCCGACACTGTCGGTATCACACCTGAACGTTTAGTTGATCAGCTTAATGAGGCCGGTATTAAAGTCTCAAAGCCGGATGATCTGATTACGGAAGACCAAAAGCAAAGTCTGTTGCAGTTTTTACAGCAAAGACATGGCAAATCAGCCAGTGAAAACGATGCATCACCTAAAAAAATCACACTGAAACGTAAATCAGTCAGTGAAATTAAATTAGGTGGAGGCACATCTCGTCAAGCCGGTAAAAGTGTCAGTGTTGAAGTTCGTAAAAAACGCACTTTTGTCAAACGGTCTGATGCCGAACCTACAACTGCCAGTGCGCCTGCTGAAGAACCGGTAATTGCATCTCAAGCACAGGTACACGCCGAAGAAGTTGCCCGTCAGGAACAGCTTCGACAGCAGGAAATAGCACGCAAACAGCAAGAACAAACCAGCCTGCAGAAAGAAGAGTCTGAACGTGAAGCTGCAGCAGTTGCCGCAGCAATCGAAGCTGAAAGGCTGGCAGATGAAGAGGCACGTTTAGCTGCAGAAGAAGAGCAAAAGGCACTCGCCGAAGAAGCGAAACTCAAAGAAGAAAAAAAATCTGTCGCTGCAAAAAAACAAGCGGCAAAACCGGAATTGACGGCTTCTCAATTAGCACATAAAAAGCTGGAAGAAGCCGATGCCAAGCGTCGTGCTGCCAACCTTGCCCGTATCGAAGCTGAAAAAGCGCTTGAAGCGCGGAAAAAGGCTCGTGAAGAAGAGGAAGCCTTAGAAAAGGCCAAGGAAGAGGCGCGTCTTGCAGCCGCGGAAGCACAAGCCAAAGAACAGAAACCGGATCGTAAAGAAGCCGATGCAAAACACGTTGCGAATAAAGATAAACCCGCACGTCGTGGCCGTTTCCAACGTGATGATGAATTTGAACGTAAAGAACTTCATGTCAGCGAAGGCAAAGGTCGCCGCAAGAAGAAAAAAGGTGTCTCACAAAAAACGGCGACTGTTGAAACCACAACAGAACATGGTTTTTCCCGTCCAACCGCTCCGGTAGTTCGTGAAGTCAGTGTTCCCGATACCATTTCAGTTTCTGACTTAGCGCAGCGTATGTCTGTTAAAGCGGCCGAAGTAATCAAAGCGTTGATGGGTATGGGCACAATGGCCACTATCAATCAGGTCCTGGATCAGGATACCGCTGTTATTCTGGTTGAAGAAATGGGCCATGTTGCCAAGCCGGTTCAGGAAAACGAAGTTGAACAAGCCCTGGAAGCATCTATTGAAGTGACCGGCGAAGCGGTTCCAAGAGCACCTGTTGTTACTGTAATGGGCCATGTTGACCATGGTAAAACCTCTTTACTGGATTATATCCGTCGGACCAAGGTTACATCAGGCGAAGCGGGTGGTATTACCCAGCATATCGGTGCCTATAAAGTAGAAACCAGCCGTGGTGAAGTGACCTTTTTGGATACACCGGGCCATGCTGCGTTTACCGAAATGCGTTCACGCGGTGCCAAGGTTACCGATATCGTAGTATTGGTGGTCGCTGCAGATGATGGTGTTATGCCGCAAACAATTGAGGCTGTTCAGCACGCTAAAGCTGCCGGCTCAACGCTGATTGTTGCCGTAAACAAAATGGATAAACCAGATGCCACTCCAGATCGGGTTAAACAGGAATTAACGAATCATGAAGTCGTCCCTGAAGATTGGGGTGGTGATGTTCAGTTTGTACCGGTTTCAGCTCTGACGGGGCTTGGTGTTGATGAGTTACTTGATGCGATTTCACTGCAAGCGGAAGTGATGGAATTGACCGCACCGGTTAAAGGTCCTGCTCACGGTACTGTTGTTGAATCACGTCTCGATAAAGGACGTGGTACGGTGGTAACTGTTCTGGTCCAACGTGGTACGTTGAGAAAAGGTGACATTGTCGTTGTTGGCCAGGAATTTGGTCGCGTTCGCGCCTTGTTCAATGAAAATGGTCAGGCAATGGATGAAGCCGGTCCTTCAACCCCCGTTGAATTACTGGGTCTGTCAGGTACGCCAGCATCAGGTGACGAATTGCAGGTAGCTCCGGACGATCGCACGGCAAGAGAGATTGCCAGCTTCCGTCAGACCAAAGCGCGTGAAATGAAAATGGCCCAGCAGCAGGCAGCCAAGTTGGATGATATGTTCAACAAAATGGAAGCCGGCGATCTGAAAACGCTGAATGTGGTCATCAAAGGTGACGTTCATGGTTCAGTTGAAGCGGTTAGCCAGGGTCTGCAGAAGTTGTCGACCGATATGGTTCAGGTCCGGGTTGTTGGTTCAGGTGTTGGTGGTATTAATGAAACCGACGCACAACTTGCTGCTGCTTCTGATGCCATCTTGATCGGCTTTAATGTTCGTGCAGACAACACAGCACGTAAAGTGATTGCCGAAAAAGGTCTGGATGTTCAATACTTCAGTATCATTTATGATTTGCTGGATGTGGTTACCAAAGCGATGACCGGGATGCTGGAACCCGTCTACAAAGACGAAATCATTGGTTTGGCTCGTGTTGATGATGTATTCAGCTCACCGAAATTCGGCGACATTGCCGGTTGTCTGGTGCTGGAAGGCAGTGTTAAACGTAACAATCCAATTCGTGTTCTACGTGATAACGTTGTTATCTATGAAGGTGAACTGGAATCGCTGCGTCGTTTCAAAGATGATGTTAACGAAGTGAATGCCGGTACCGAATGTGGTATTGGTGTGAAAAACTATAAAGACGTTAAACCGGGCGATCAAATTGAAGTATTTGAACGTGTATTAATGAAACCGAGTCTTTAATGGCAAGAGAATTTAGTCGCACAAATCGAATCAGCGAGGTCATGATGCGTGAATTGGCTTTGCTGATTCAGCATGATCTGGCCGATCCGCGCGTCAGTATGGTCACGGTGTCACATGTTGATGTGACATCTGATCTGAAATATGCGCGTATTTATGTCACTCGACTTAGTGGGTTTGATTCAGAAGAAGCCGCTAAAGAATGTCTGGCTGGTTTGAATAATGCCGCTGGCTTCTTACGTAGGGCGCTGGCCAAACGCGTGAAGTTACGCATCATGCCTGAACTGCAGTTTCGTTATGACACGACTTTGGAGCATGGCTTTTACATGGATGAGCTGATCTCCAAAGCTAATGCCGATATCAAAGACGAACAGGATCCTGATCCCGAAACTGATAAAGATTGAGTTTCGCCAATGGCAAAACGCAATAAAAAAGGTCGCGATATCACTGGTATCGTGATTATCGACAAGCCAACCGGATTAAGCTCAAATCACGTTTTGCAATGCGTTAAACGATTATTTAATGCAAACAAGGCAGGACATACCGGCAGTCTCGACCCCTTAGCCACCGGGGTATTACCAGTCTGCCTGGGCGAAGCGACCAAACTTTCCACATATTTACTGGATGCTGACAAACAATACCAAGTGCGTTGTCAGTTGGGCATTCTTACCGATAGCGGTGATAGCGATGGCGAGGTAATAGCACAACAAGCCATTCCAGAATATTCCCCTCAACAGCTGCAACAGGTTTTGCTGAATTTTGTCGGAGAGCAACAACAGATCCCGCCTATGTTTTCTGCGTTAAAACATCAGGGCCAGCCATTATATAAATTGGCACGACAGGGTATTGAAATTGAACGAAAGTCACGCCTTATTACCATCTACAGTATTGAATTACTGGCGTGCGATGTCGAGAGTTTTACCTTGCAGGTTGCCTGTAGCAAAGGAACCTATATTCGTACTCTGGTGCAGGATATTGCTGCCGCTTTAGGCAGCTGCGGACATGTCACAATGCTGAGACGTACTGATGCGGCAGGCTATGATTTAACTCAGGCATTAAGTCTGGAAGCATTAGGGGAGTTGGCCGAGCAGCAGGGATTGGCAGGACTTGATAGTCAGTTACTTCCAGCCCATGAAGCTTTGCCGGACTGGCCCCATATCAAACTGGATTCGGCAATGTCTGATGATATGCGATACGGTCGGGCAGTCAAAACTGATATTCATGGACAAAGCGCAAAAGTCCGGTTATTTGATTATCAGGATCAATTTATCGGTCTGGGGGAATTGGCCCTGGACGGCACAGTTTCAGCAAAACGTTTGTTTGTTACCGGTGATACGGTTTAACTCGCTTGTGAATAGCGGATAAAACCGGTAAAATTCGCCACTCTTAAAAGGTTGGGTAATTCGGTTTAACTGGCTGGATTATTTCAGAATTTAACTCATAGCCAAAGGCTATAAAAAGTTGGAGTTTTTATGTCAATTACTGCAGAACAAAAGCAAGAAATCATTAAAAAATACGGTCGTACAGAAGGCGATACCGGCTCAGCTGAAGTTCAGGTAGCGTTGCTGACAGCACGTATTACAAATCTTTCAGACCATTTTAAAACTAACATTCATGATCATCACTCACGTCAAGGTTTGTTAAAAATGGTTAGTGGTCGTCGTAAAATGCTCGATTACCTGAAAAAAACGGATATTAACCGTTACCGTGATTTAATTGCTGACTTAGGTCTGCGTCGCTAAATTACTCGACGTGGTCTGTAAAACATCTCATCGAGCCTCCGCCAATATCATTGGCATTAGGCTGGTGCGTTGATTGATATGCCCCTGAAATCCCCCGCGGTTTCAGGGGCATATTCATTTATGCGTTTATCGTTTTTTAAATCAGTCATGAAAAGGTTCATGGCTGATGTAGTCAAGAGAAGGAAATACTAGTGAATTCAGTAAAAAAGACAGTTCAGTTCGGTGAGCACATTCTCAGCCTGGAAACCGGAAAGATCGCCCGTCAGGCCGGTGGCTCCATTATTGCCAGTCTGGGTGAGACATCAGTGCTTGTAACTGTAGTCGGAAAGAAGAATGTAAATCCTGGCCAGGATTTCTTTCCGTTAACCGTAAATTATCAAGAACGTACTTATGCTGCAGGTAAAATACCGGGTGGTTTCTTCAAACGTGAAGGCCGTCCTTCCGAGAAAGAAACACTGACCTCCCGTCTGATCGATCGTCCACTGCGTCCATTGTTTCCTAAAGGTTTCATTAACGAAGTACAGGTTATTGCCACCGTAATGGCATTGGATCCTGAAATCGATCCTGATATCCCGGCAATGATTGGTGCTTCTGCTGCCCTGGCTATTTCCGGCATCCCGTTTAATGGCCCATTAGGTGCTGCCCGGGTGGGCTATGTTGATGGTAACTACATCCTCAACCCATCCAAAAAACAATTAGCGACCAGTTCACTGGACTTGGTTGTTGCCGGTACTGAAAGTGCTGTATTGATGGTGGAATCCGAAGCATCTGAATTGCCTGAAGAGGTGATGTTAGGTTCTGTCATGTATGGTCATCAGCAAATACAGACAGCGATCAAACTGATTGATGAATTGAAAGCAGAAACCGCTAAAACAGCCTGGGATTGGACTGCTCCGGAAAAAGATGATCGTTTGTATAACGCTGTTAAAGATCAAGCGTTTGAAGGTATTAAAAATGCCTATGCCATCAGTGACAAAATGCAGCGTCAGGATCAACTGGCTGAAATTCGCCAGGCAGCAGTTGCTGAATTAGTCAGTGAAGATGGCGAATGGTCTGAAGATGACGTAAAAGGCGTGTTTGGCAAACTGGAAAAAGAACTGGTTCGTGGCCGCATTATTGCCGGTGAACCACGTATCGATGGTCGTGATACCAAAACGGTACGTCCAGTTTTTGTTGAAACCACTGTACTACCGCGTGTTCATGGTTCTGCATTGTTCACCCGTGGTGAAACTCAGGCTATTGTTGTGGCAACTTTGGGTGCTGAACGTGATGCACAGATGATTGATGCTGTTGAAGGTGAATACCGTGACCGCTTCATGCTGCATTACAACTTTCCGCCATTCTGTGTCGGTGAAACCGGTTTTGTCGGCTCACCAAAACGCCGTGAAATCGGCCATGGTAAATTGGCTAAACGCGGTATTCAGGCTGTTATGCCATCCGCTGAAGAGTTCCCATATGTGGTTCGTGTGGTTTCTGAAATCACCGAGTCCAATGGTTCAAGTTCAATGGCGTCTGTGTGTGGTACCTCATTGGCATTAATGGATGCCGGTGTACCAATTAAAGCACCAGTAGCCGGTATTGCGATGGGTCTGATTAAAGAAGCGGATGGTTACGCCGTATTGACTGATATTCTGGGTGATGAAGATCACCTGGGTGATATGGACTTTAAAGTCGCCGGTACCGAGAAAGGTGTTACCGCACTGCAAATGGATATCAAGATTGAAGGTATCAACGAAGAAATCATGCGTACTGCACTGGCACAAGCCCGTGATGGTCGTCTGCATATTCTGGAAAAAATGAATGCAGTGATTTCAACGCACCGTAAGGAAATGTCTGAATTTGCTCCACGTATTATCACTGTGAAAATTCATGCGGATAAAATCCGTGATGTGATCGGTAAAGGTGGTGCAACTATTCGGGCAATCACCGAAGAAACCGGTGCGACCATTGATATTCAGGATGATGGCACCGTGATGATTTTCTCTTCAGATTTCAATGCCGGTCAGGATGCTCTGCACCGTATTGAGCAAATCACTGCAGAAGTTGAAGTCGGCAAGGTCTATCAGGGCCGTGTTGCCAAGCTGATGGATTTCGGTGCGTTTGTTACTATTCTGCCGGGTAAAGATGGTCTGGTACATATTTCACAAATCTCTGATGAGCGTGTGGAAAATGTCAGCGATAAACTTTCTGAAGGTGACATGATTGACGTTAAGGTACTGGAAGTTGATCGCCAGGGCCGTATTCGTCTGAGCATGAAAGCTGTTAACGAAGTTACTGCAGACTAACGCAGTCAGTTAAGTTAGACTTAAAAGCCCCGCACTGCGGGGCTTTTTTTTGGAATGAATAATGCGAAACAAGTTCATTAAAACCTTTTTGGCTATGTTGCTGCTAGTCTCCATGGGGGCGAGCGCAGATACACTCAGAGTGGCCGCGGCTGCCAATTTGCGGTTTGTTTTACCTGAATTGATACGTGAATATGAACACTCTTCTCACCATAAGATTAATGTAACTTACGGCGCGTCAGGAAATCTGGCGACACAGATAATTCATGGTGCGCCTTATGATGTATTTTTTTCAGCAAATCCGTTGTTTATTGATATTTTAATGGAACAGCAGAAACATCGTGGGCAACGTATCAACTATGCGCACAGTGAAATAGTGTTATTTGCTAATCAGTACTCATCATTAAACCTGGATAATCAGCTTCAAGGTCTAAAACAGGCTATTGAACAGAATCAGCTGGAAAAATTTGCGATTGCCAATCCTAAACATGCGCCATACGGCAAACTCGCACAACACCTGTTGATGGAAGCGGATATTTGGCAGACGATTCAACCACAGCTGTTACTGGCAGAAAGTGCTTCACAGACGCTGCAGTTTGCTCTGACCAGTAATGTCGATGCAGCCATATTGCCGTATCCGTATATGACTCAGGAGAAAATCAAACAGCAGGGGCGTTATATTAAATTACCTGGTGAGTTGTCCCAACAGCTGATCATCACCAAAGATGCGTCATTGCTTGCTGAACCGTTTATTAAGTTCATTACCAGCGAAGCGGCCGGCAAAATTTTTATCAAACATGGTTATCTTCCCATTACCGGGAATCCCTGAACGATGGATTGGCAGGCCCTTGAAGTATCAATGAAGCTGGCGCTAGCCACTAGCTTGAGTCTGTTACCAATAGGGTTGATATTGGCTTACAGCCTGGCCAGAGGCAGGTTTCGCGGGAAATATCTGGCTGAAGCATTGATTACCTTACCATTAGTCCTGCCACCGACCGTATTGGGCTATTTCCTGTTAGTGGGAATGGATAGTAACAGTGCGGCAGGAAAACTTTTTTATAGCATTACCGGCGACAATCTTGCCTTTTCGTTTAGCGGATTGTGGTTTGCTTCGATAATTTACAGTTTACCGTTTGCTGTACAGCCAATGCTCAGAGCGCTGGAAAATATTGCTCCTGAATTACGTGAAGCAGCATGGTGTAGTGGATTATCTCGCTGGAAAACCTTTATCAAAATTGAATTACCATTAGCCTGGCCAGGGATTTTAACCGGATTGATTCTGAGTTTTTGTCATACGCTGGGCGAATTTGGCGTGGTGTTGATGATAGGTGGCAATATAGCCGGGGAGACTCGAACCCTGTCGATTGCAATTTATGACAGTGTGTTGGCATTTGATCAGCAACAGGCCATGCAGATGTCATTAATCTTACTGGCAATTGCTGTTATAACGGTCACGGCAATTTACCGATTTAACCACCGATTAATGCGGGTCTAGTATGCTTGAAGCCACCATTAAGCAGCAACAGCCAATTCCACTGGAAGTACAACTAGAATGTGCCGCCGGAGAAATGCTGGCGTTAGTTGGACCTTCCGGTTCGGGCAAGACTAC
The DNA here is from genome assembly GCF_002375415.1 of Methylophaga sp. UBA3613. NCBI lineage: Bacteria > Pseudomonadati > Pseudomonadota > Gammaproteobacteria > Thiotrichales > Piscirickettsiaceae > Methylophaga > Methylophaga sp. UBA3613. Next base: position 206,232 of record NZ_DFLS01000008.1, read on the forward strand.
GGTGCTACGTTGTATAGCAGGTTTACATAAACCCCAACAAGGACTTATCCGCTCTCAAACTATCTGGTTTGATAGCAACCATGAACTTAACTACTCGCCACAACAGCGACGTGTGGGCATGGTGTTTCAAAATTATGCGTTATTTCCACATTTGACCGTTATGCAGAATATTTTGCTGGCCATGCAAACGCCTCAGGAACATAAGGTAAGAGCGCTGCTGGAACAGGTGCATTTACGTGGATTGGAATCTCGTTTTCCTTCACAGTTATCCGGTGGACAGCAACAGCGAGTGGCATTAGCCAGAGCTTTGGCACGCGATCCGGAAGTTTTATTACTGGATGAGCCGTTTTCGGCAGTTGATAAAGTTACCCGTCGCAAACTCTATCTGGAGTTACATGCTTTACGTCGGCAATTATCGATGCCGATTATTCTGGTGACACATGATCTGGATGAAGCAGCGATGCTGGCCGATCAGATGTGTGTCATTCATCAGGGAAAAACCCTGCAGCAGGGTACGGTTGAAGATGTATTGAATCGGCCACAAAGCCTGAATGTGGCCAGATTGACCGATGCCCGTAATGTGTTTGAAGGGAAAATAGTGCTGGTCGAAGGTCAGAAAAAACTGCAATGGTGTGAGCAGTTGCTGGAGATAGCCGATACCGATTTCGCTGTGGGCAGCAACGTTTATTGGATTATTGCACCGAGTAAAATTCTGCTACATCAACGTCGTCGTCCTTCCCGGGGTGAGCAGGAGAATCCGGTGCAGGCAATAATTGACGATATGATTACCTTGCGCGGCATTACCACCGTGTTGCTGAAAGTTACCGGACACAACCCGCTGTTGATACAGATGGATATTCCTGAGCATGTGGTAGAACGCAATCATTTACAACGTGGTGAACATATCGGACTGTCATTACTGCGGAATGCTATCCATTTGATACAACAGTAAAAATATCGCGCCGGGTCGAAGATTTCTTTGCAAAGCTTAATGATAACTATTATCATTAATGCTGTTTTAATCAAAGGAACTTGTCGATGTTGGTAACTGCTATGACTTCTGTCAGGGGTCTGCTGCGTGATAAATGAGGTTGAAACACCATCTTTCTTGAAGTTGTTGCAGCAATTACTGGAAATTGGTGGCCCCGTTGTCTGGATTTTATTGGGGTTTTCGGTCATCGCGGTCAGCATTGTGTTAATCAAAATCTGGCAAATAATGTTGTTATCGCCAGAATCTACGACAACGGCCAAAAAAGCCATTTTGCTGTGGAAACAAAATGAACCGGAACAGGCACTCTCGCTGCTGAAAATCTCCAAGCCACTGGATGAACTACTGGCACTTAGTATGGAAGGTCTTAGACAGGGCGAAATTCCTAAGGAACTGCTGAAAGAAGAGCTACAGCGTGTTGCCAGCTTACGTATCAATCAACTACGCAGTTATCTGCGACCGCTGGAAGTGATTGCCAGTTTGAGTCCGTTATTAGGGTTGTTCGGAACTGTGCTCGGCATGATCCTGGCATTTCAGCAGATGGAACTGGCAGGCAGTCAGATCGATCCTTCGGTACTTTCCGGAGGTATCTGGCAGGCATTATTGACTACTGCAGTGGGGCTTGGAGTGGCGATACCAGCTGTTGTTGCCCATAACTGGCTTGAACGTAAAACGGAACGGGTTGCCGTTTTGATTAATGATGGGGTCACACAGGTTTTTACCCATGCACCATTGATAAACACCTCAACAACAAAACCCGCTAACCACTATAAAAATGTTGCTTGAACAACCTCTGGCTGCAAAACGTCGGTTAATTAGCCTGACACCTTTGATTGATGTGGTCTTCATCCTGTTACTGTTTTTTATGCTGTCTTCAGGATTTACCCATTGGCGGCAGCTGGATATTACAGCGGCCAGCGAATCCTACGATACCGATAAAATACGTAATCAGCACGCTCTGCTGTTAACGGCCGCTGGCGAGTATGAATACGATAATCGACGTTATCCTGTATCAGAGCTCACACCAATAAAACAGCAACTTGCTAAAGATCCTCCCGGGATTTTTGTTGTATCAGTTGCTGAAGCTGTGACCACGCAGCAAATGATTGATTTTATCGATCAGTTAAAAGCCATTGGAATCGACAAAGTCAGTTTGGCAGGGTTAGCCCTATGACCCTTATCCCCATCCGAAGAGCCCCAGGCCATCAGCTTGATGACAATATGATCCCATTGATTAACATTGTGTTCCTGATGTTGATTTTTTTTATGATCGCGGGTCAATTAAGCAGCAGTGAACTGCTGAAAATCCAACCCCCAACATCTCAGCAGCAATCAGCCCTGCAAGAACACGATGCCATTTTGTTCGTGTCAGCTAAAGGCCCGTTGGCGATGGATGATGTTTTTTTGGAAGCCAGCGCTTTAACCAAAATATTGAAACAGAAAATATCCAAAACTAACGATATCCAGTCTTTTAAATTACTGGTGAAAGCCGATGCATCCGTGCCCGCCAGTGAGTTAACGGATTTACTTAAACAAGTACGTGCGGCCGGTGTATTGAAAGTTTCTTTGGCTACTCAAACTCAGTCCAGGCGAAATGATTAAATTTCGTTACTGGTTTCTGGCTATTTTAAGTGCCATGTCAATCCATGTGTTTGCATTTGGCATATATACGATTAAATACCCTCACCAGCTGCAACCTGTTGCGCCGGTTGATGAAGTCGGTATTGAAATTGATATCAGCATGCTTGAACCCACCACCATGGAAAAACAACAGGCCACGGCGGTAGCTGAAAAAAAGACAGATATTAGGGAAGAATCGGCAATTAGCCAGGTACAGGAACCTGATACTGCTTCCGTTTCAATGGAACACAAAACCAGTAGAACAGAAGTGGTAAAACCATTACAGCAAACGGAAATAAAAAAGGCGGTCAATTCTGCGCCACCAGAGGATAAACTTGAACTCAAGCAGAATACCTCAGAAATCCTTGCCGCCACCTCTGAACCGGCTCAAATAAATACAGCAAATTCTGAAAAACAGCTGGAGAAAACGCAAATTGCCGATCTGGGCGAATCTGCCGAGAGCAGTTCGATATCAAGTCAGGCTGATTCTGCATTGCAACAAGCCGCACAACAGACCTATTTCAATTTGCTGGCCAGAACGCTGGCAGAACAAAAACGTTATCCCGGTATTTCCAGACGGCGCGGTGAACAGGGCGTAGTACAGTTATTTTTTATTGTCACCCGCAATGGTCACATTAGTGAATCACGTATTGAGGCCAGTTCGGGATATCAGCGGCTGGATCGGGCGGTGTTGGAAATGTTGGAAAAAGCCCAGCCGTTACCGGCTTTTCCAGATGAGATGTCACAGCAGCAACTGGAAGTGAAAGTGCCGATCGCATTTGAATTAAGCAGTTGACGTGAATCCAACCCAGATAACATCATAGTGTTTAGTTCGACCACAGGAAGATAACAGATGAATAACCTGGATTGGCATCAAATACATGCTGCCGTTTGGCGTGCGCACAGCCAAAAACTTAAAGCCATTACCCGTTTGGATCCTGTTCAACTGGATCAGCTGATCGGTATTGAGCAGCAAAAGCAGCAACTGGTGGAAAATACCCGTCGTTTTGTTGAGGGAGAAACCAGTAATCATGCTCTGTTATGGGGGGCACGGGGAACCGGTAAATCATCACTGATTAAAGCGGTGTTGAATCAGTTTGCCGATCAGGGATTACGTATTCTGCAGATTGATAAAGCTGAACTTAACTGGTTACCGGAAATTCTTGATGATCTGGAAGACAGACCTTTTCGCTTTGTGATCTTTTGTGATGATTTGTCATTTGAAGAGGGTGATGAGGGCTTCAAACCGCTTAAAAGTCTGCTGGAAGGTGGACTGGAATTACCGCCAGAACATGTACGGATTTATGCCACATCGAATCGTCGACATCTGATGCCCGAGCAGCAATCTGAAAATCAGGCGAGTCGGGTGGTCGATGGTGAGGTTCACTATACTGACAGCCTTGAAGACAAACTAGCCTTATCAGACCGCTTTGGTCTGTGGCTTTCATTTTATCCCCATAGTTGGGATACCTACCTGGACATGGTTGACAGCCTGTTTGTGAATATCGCTGTTGATCGGGATTTATTGCACGAACAGGCCAAGCAATTTGCCATGCGTCGGGCCAGTCATAGTGGACGCACTGCAATACAGTTTTATCGTCAGTTTGTCAGTAAAACCTAGCTGGTTTCACGAGGTGTTATATCAAGAATCACATTGTGGCCATTTTCATTGGCAATATTCTGATAAGACCAGCCGAGTTTTTCGGTTAATTGAGCAGTGAGTTGCAGGCCAAGGCCAAAGCCCAATTCAGTCGGTGCAACATCAATATCAGCATTAAACTGTCGATTTACAATACTGATCTGGGATCCCTGTTGGCTGATAATGACCTGACCTTCCCAGGTATGCTGGAATGCATTGCGTATCAGATTACCTAAGACAATTCGTGCTGCCACGGCACTTATTGAACATTGATAGGGGTGGGTTTCTACAATCAATTCAACGGTTTTATCACGCAATAGATAACGCATCTCTGCGGTGATTTCCAACAGCAGTTTATCAATCTCTACTACTGATTCAGGTAGTTTTTCGTTATCTTCACGGCTTAACCAGAGCAAAGTTTCCGTGAGATGCTGCATGGTAATACTGGCACGATCAATCCGGTCGGCAATATCCTTTTGCATCGGGTTCAAACTGGAAGCGGACTGTTGTAATACTTTGTACTGCAACTCGATATTATTACGAATAACACTGATAGGTGTACGCAGTTCATGACTGGTATAGCGCAGGAAGCGGTGCTCACGATCCAGGCTGCGCTGAACCGATGACAGACTGTTCTGGATCAGTCTGGCCATTTGATTGAGTTCCGGATAGAGAAAGTCCGGTGGCGGCTGGGACAGATTCTCCGGGGTTAATGATTGTGTCCAGTTATTCAGCCGGGCTACTGGTGTCGAGATACTCCGCATCAATAGCCAGGTGATCAGCATTAGCGTCAAGGCAATTAATGCACTGACGCCTAATAATAAACGCATGCTATCGGCCATATTACGACCTACCAGGCTGGATACATTCTCCCGGGAGAGGGTTCTGCTGATATAAACCGACTGGTTTTCCAAATCGACTTTGAGGGCAAAATAGACTTTGTCCGGGCGTTCAAACCAGTGAGAATCATCTCGCTTGATTAATTCACCACTGCGCGTTGGGGGATCAGTAAACACCTGTCGAATGTCTGCAGGTTGTGCCTCCCATCGTCTGGATAACTGACTACCGCGAAAATTAACCAGTTCATTTTCCGCCAGGGGTTTGTTACTGGCAAGATAGGTCAGCGCAGCGTTTTCCATCCCGCCTGTCACAATATTATCCATGCCACGAATAAAAAAATGGGCGCTTAATAATGAATAACCGAGCACAATGGTGCCGCCAAATAATAAAAAACTTAAGGTTATTAGTCGTTTAAGACTTATTTTAGCTTTCATTATCAGCCCTGATGGCAATGCCAATACCCGGGATAGTCTGAAGTAATCCTGTATCAAAGCCTCCATCAATCGTTTTACGTAAATGATGCAGATGCACTTTCAGACTGTCACTGTCCGGCACTTCCTCACCCCATATTGCTATCTCCAGTCGTTGCCGGCTGACCACATTGGGTGATTCCCGTAGCAGCAACTCCAGAATTCGCCAGCCGATAGGGGATAGATGCAGGTTGATATCGGCTCTGCTGAGTTGGCGTTGCTGTAAATTCATTTGCAGATCGCCACAACGCAATAATTGTGTCTGACCACTTCGTCTGCGTGATAATGCCTGAATACGCATTACCAGCTCTTTTAGTTCAAACGGTTTAACCAGATAATCGTCGGTACCGGCGGCAAAACCTGCCTGTTTATCAATAAGCTGATCGCGGGCAGTGAGCATTAAAACGGGGATATCTGAACCTTCACTACGCAGACGCTCACACACTGTCAAACCATCAATACGTGGCAGATTCAGATCCAGCAACAGCACATCATAATAATTCTGTTGTAATAAATTCAGACCTGCAGCGCCATTACTGGCATGATCGCAGCTGATGGCCTCCAGTTGCAGATAATCCATCACGGTTTGCGCCAGATCGAGATCATCTTCAATAAGTAATACACTAATCATGATGCCGGTCCTTGTTCTGTTGCGGGTAATACCACTTTGCTACCACGATGAAAATATTGCGCCACATCATGCTGAATCATCAATAACAACGGAATCAATATCAAGGTAATCACGGTGGCGAACATAATGCCATAGGCCAATGATACCGCCGCTGGAATAAGGAACTGTGCCTGCCTGGACGTTTCGCCTAGCAATGGCATCAGTCCGGCAAAGGTGGTGAAAGAGGTCAGTAATACCGCTCTCAAACGATCTCTGGCCGATAACATAATGGCCTGACGTATATCAGTATATTCCTGTTTTAAATCATTAAATCTTGAGACCAATAACAGACTGTCATTCACCACAACACCACTCAGAGCGATAATACCGTTGAGCGATAATATTCCCAATGACAGATCATTCATCCAGTGCCCGAGTAATGCGCCGACAATACCAAACGGTATAGCGGTCATGATTAACAGCGGTTGAATATAGGATTTCAACGGTATTGCCAGCAGCATATAAATGCCCAGCATGGCCAGTAAAAACAGATTTAACATTGAAGATTGTGTTTCTTCCTGTTCAGCCGCTTCACCGGCAAAATAGATGGTCAGACCTGGATATTTGGCTTCCAGCTGGGGCACAACATCCCGTTTTAACTGAGCAACAAATTCGGTGATGGAGAGTAAATCCTTATCTACATCAGCGGATAGATAGATGGCTCGCTTAGCATCAATCCGGGTAATGCTGTCACGGGTAAAGCCATAACTGACATCAGCCACACTGGATAACGGAATAACCGTGCCATCCTCCAGTCTTACTCTGGATTTCAACACATCAGCGGGGTTTTGTCGGTCTGCTTCCGGGTAACGGACTTTGACTTCAATTTCATCGCTGTTTCGCTGGTAACGCTGCACGACCTGTCCGCTAAAGCCCTGCAGGATCTGTCTGGCAAGTTCATCGGTACTGAGACCCAATGCACGGCCCTGCTGATTGAGTTTAAGTTGTAACTGAGGTTGACCGGGTTGCAGATTATCTTCCAAACCAATAATACCCGGCATTGGTTCCAGTAATTTATACAATTCTGCGCCTGCCAGCGTCAGAACATCATCATCGTTGGAACGTAACTCCACCCGCAATGCATCATCTGCCTGGCGGCCACTCTGGATCCGTAAACTGCGTACAGCTTCCGGCATTCCAACCCGCTTTTCCCATTCTCTGCGAAACTCAACCAAATCATAAGGTGAATTTTCGGCCAACTCTACCGTGACGCCACCACTGTGATCCGCCTGGGATATCAGTTGCAGATTGGCTATACCGGTAGTGTTTGCATCCTTATCAGCTTGCAGAGCCTTATCGGTTTCATAGGCTGTGCGTTCCATCATCAGCAGGGTTTCGTGGGTGCGACCAAAGCTGACATCTTTATGCATGGCAATGCTGGCCCGTACTGTATCGCCCGGAATGGATGGAAAGAAACTCATTCGGATATTGCCATTAAACGGCATTGAAAACACGATGATAAATATCATCATGAAGACCATTATTACGCCATAGCGAAACTGCAAACCAAACTCAATGGCCGGTTGATAGATTTTTTCAGCAAACCACTGTAGACCGCCATCAGCCGCTTGCTGAACTTTTCGCCATCCAGTGGCCAGTATGTTTTGTGAAGGTTTTTTATGAGTGTTTAAATGCGCCAGATGCGCGGGTAGAATTAATTTCGACTCAACCAACGACATCAGCAGGGCAATGGCAACTACCGCTGCAAACTGCGAATAGAGTTCGCCGAGCCGACCTTCAATTTGTGATAATGCAAAAAAAGCCACTACCGTGGTAAATACGCCAAACATTGTGGGCACGGCAACTCTCATCGTACCTTTAATGGTATTACGTAACGTGTCACCTTCCCGGGATCGAACGCTATAAATACTTTCACCGACCACCACCGCATCATCGACAATAATGCCCAGAGCCATCAAAAAGCCGAAAGTGGTAAAGGAGTTGAGCGATAAACCGGCATAAGAGTCGCCCATAAAAAATAAGGTGCCGAGAAATACAAATGGCAGTCCCATTGCTACCCAGAAGGCGACAGTCAGGTTTAAAAATACTGCAAGCAACACAAACACCAGCACGATGCCGGTCAGTGCATTTTTAATCAATAAACTCAGACGATCCATAATGCTGGTACTTCGGTCATACCAGGTGGCCAGTTCAACCTGAGCCGGCAGTTTATTACTGTTTTGCCAGACTTCCACCACATCATAGGCGTCGGCTACAGAGTCGGCGATATCATCCAGTCCGGTGGTTACAACCTGAACCCCGATACTTTCTTTAGCCTGAAACCTAGACAATATGGAGGTATCATCATCAAAGCTATCAAGAATATCGGCTACATCACCTAGCAGGATTTGCTGTCCGTTATCGCCGGTCAGTAACGGGATTTTGGCAAAATCCTCCTTTAAATACGCCTGTTCGGAAGCATTAAGCTGCAGATAAATACTTTCATTGCGTAATACCGCTGTCAGTGGCGTGGACGAATTAGTGTTGATCGCATTTTCAACATCCGTTAATGACAGGCCATAGGATTGCAAACGGCCATCATCAATTTCAATCATCATCATCGGATCCAGCCAACCGGAAATGGTCACCCGGTTGATGGTTGACTTATTAAGCAAATCGGCCTTAAGAGACTCGGCAAGTTGCTGCAGGGTATGGCGATCAGTATCACCGTAGAGTTGCAGCCAGATAGCATGTTCTTCACGTTCAGCTTTGCTGATAACAGGATTTTTAGCCTCTGTCGGAAAGGTCGATATGGCATCCACCTGCGCTTTTACATCACGCATCAGGATGTCGAGATCATAACCACTCTGCATTTCCACCGTGACGGTGACCCCACTGCGAGTCGACTCACTGGTAATGGTTTTAATCCCGATGATGCCTTCCAGCTGCTCTTCAATTTTGATTGCCAGACCTTCCTCGGACAGTTTCGCCGAACCGCTGTCGTAGGAAATAGAAATAGTCAGGCTGTCCGGTTCGCTGCTGGGAAAAGCCTCCTTACGCAGATCACCCACCGACATTAAGCCGAGGATAATCACCACTAACATTAATAAATTGGCGGCGACCGGATTGGTGGCAAACCAGCCGATAATACCGCTACGGCCGATGAGCTTACTCATTATTTACTATCTCAATCGGGGCCACGGCCATGCCTTCTACATAACTGCTGATAGGCTGTAACAAAATCTGTTGGGGAAAATCAGCCAGTTGTTGCGGTGGGCGTATATAAATGTAGTTTTCATCACTGAAAACAGGCGAGGTGGGGAATTTTGCAAGAATATTGTCGGCCGTTACGTACCATATCTCGCCCCGTTGACTAAGACTGGTCGTTGGGACCTGCCATAGATTATCCATCTGACGTCCTGCCAGACTGACTTCAACAAATACCCCCGGATAAAGAGCAGGTTGCTGATCCAACGGTTTATCTACCCCGACAATCAACGAACGTTGTCGAGTAGTACCATCCAGATGTTGTTCAATCCGCAGAACTTTTCCCTGCCAGGTAGCTGCACCTTCAACCGCCTGCAGAGTCACCGGCCAATCACCTGTGGTTAAAGTACTGGCATCCGGCAGACTCTGCCATTCACGATCCGACAGCGAGACTTTTACTTCAACCCAGTCAGTGCTGTAGAGGGATGCCACCTGGGTTCCGGTTTGCAGATAACTGCCAGGTGAGACATCGCGGCTGATCACTAATGCATCAAACGGGGCTTTGATCAGGCTTTGCTGTATGTCTTTTTCAGCGCTGGTTAATAATGCTTCAGCATTGGCAACACTTGCCGCTGCACTGGCTAATTGAGGAATACGTAATACCAGTTCCGAATCAGGATCTCCTTCCAAACCGGAAGCCAGCCATTCTGCCTTTGCTTGCAAGCCTTGCCGTTCTTCCTGTAGATAAGCGAGCCGTGCTTCCGCCAGTTGTTGTTTGGCTGCGGCCACCGCTGCACGGTAATCACTGTTTTCCAGACGCAGCATCTGTTCGCCTTTTTTCAGGCGGTAGCCGGTTTCAAACTGTGGCGATATCTGTTCGACTTGTCCGGCAACCTGCGTGGTCAGATTTATTGTGTAATGGGGTTCTGTGGCACCAAAGGCACTGACACGTGATCGATGCGTAGCCGGCTCAACCGTTTTTACAGAGACTTCAGGTCGTATTTCTGGGACTTCACGGACAGGTAACGAACGGTTGGCAAAACGATCAATTTGATATTGACTCAGAAAATAAACACCAACTAATACAAGCAGTGCACCCAGAAACACCAGCCATTGAACAAATTTGGTCATGCTCTAACCTCCAGCCCCAAAGCCAGTCCCAGTGAGATACGATTTAATAAACGCTGGTAAATCAGATCATCAAGTTGTGCCTGCAAGTCATAGGTCTGCTGCTGCACGGTTAACAGATCCAGAATAGTAAATAAGCCACTACGATAATTAGCCTGATACTGTTGCAGATTATTTTCCGCACTCGCCAAAGCGGTTTCGATATGTTGCTGGCGTTTAAGCAAGGCCTGTTCCTGACTTAAAGCCTGCTCAATTTCTGTTACTGCATTGAGCAAAGTGTCACGATATTGCTGATAGGCAATTGCTGTATCCAATTCGCTAATTTCTGCCTCAGCACGTAACTGTCCGCCCTGATATAACGGTGCGGTTAACTGGCCCAGTAAACTCCATACCGGGGCAGTAAATAAACTGGCGCGTGGAGAGCTGCCAACATCTTCTAACACTGCCTGCAGATTCAGACTGGGTAACAAGTCTTTATAGGCAACCTCGGTCCTGGCACTGGCCGCTTGAATGGCCGCATAGGCCGCTAACAGATCCGGCCGACGATTCAATGATTGTTGGGGCAGATCAATTTCCGGAATGACTACTTCGGGATAATTAATGGGTAGAGTAAACTGTGGATTATCTACCTGCCCAATCAAGGTTTTCAGCTGAATAGATTGCTGGCGATAGTTTTCAGTTAAGCTCTCCACACTGGCTGAAGAGGTGGCGACCGCGCTACGAGCAAGATCCAGGTCTTCAAGCGTGCCCAGCCCTTGGCGGTAACGTTGCAAAATAAAGCTTTCGGTTTGCTGCAGACTGTCATTGCGTTGCTGTTCAATATTAATCGCTCGTTGCTGGGCAATCAGTGTTAGCCAGACCTGCATGACTTCAGCAGCCAGCGTGTCACGTGCTGACTGATAAAGCAGGTTTTGTTCGGTGATATCAAGCTCTGCAGCACGTTCATTATCGGCCAGTTTTCCCCATAAATCAGCTTGCCAGCTGACACTGAGATCGGCACCAAAACTGGCATCAGTACCACTACTGTTGAGTGCTGAAAATCCGCTGCTGATAATTGGGCGCTTTTCGGCTGAAGCCTGAGTCAGTTGTGATTGACGGATCTGTAAGGTGAGCAAGGTTTGTTGCAGACTGGGATTGGATTTCATTGCTGTTTGCAATAATCCGTCAAACATATCGGTATCGATCAAATCATTCAGATAAGCGACGTCGGTTTGTTGCGGAAAATTCTGCCATTGTTCAACGCGTTGCTGCTCTGCAGATATTAACGCTGCATAATCCGGTTGCTCTGGAGTGATACTGCATGCAGTAAGCATCAGTAATGGCAGAAAAACCAGTTTTTTTAAATAATGTTGTCGGCTGTTAACGTTCACCTGATAACGCGCTCCCTAGAGATGAGTGTCAATATGACAGTCAATCTAGTTGTTTGAGGGTTAATGCAACGTTAACAGCCGTTTTTTATTTGCGGATTATTACGACAGCTACGCAAAATCAATGTTTTAAGAGTGAGTCCTGAAACTGCACAGCCGGTCATGACAGTAATCATTGGCCAAAGACTGCCATCACCCAGGGAACTGACCAGTAAGCCACTGGCTGCACCCGATAAAAAACCAAACGAGCCCAGCACAGCAGTGGCGGTAGCACTGCTGCGTGGAAAGAATTCCACAGTACTGGCGATGGCATTGGAGACGATAAGCGCCTGCGATCCAATAAATATCATGATGCCAAAAACTATCATGCTTAATGACGGATCTGGACTGATCAGAATATACATGAGCATCAATACGCCGGTAATGACCTGGATAATTTGTCCAAGTCTTAACAGGCAGGGCGGATCGTAAAAAAGTAATAATCTGACGTTAATGCGATTGACTACAATCATCATCACCACATTAATGCCAAACAAGAACGGATAGACCGAAGCTGAAACACCAAAATAGACCATATATACCGATGGTGAGGCGGTAATAAAACTAAATAGACCTCCATAGGTAAAACTTTGTGCTGCAAGATAGGCCAATGCTTTCCGGTGCGACAATACTTCGATATAGCGTCGTAACGCTGATGTCTTGTGGGTACTGATTTGTCGGGTTTCTGGCAAAAGGCGATGCAATAGCAGTCCGATGAGCAATGCATAGACAAATAACACAATAAAAATAGAATGCCAGCCAGCGAGATAAAGACAAAGGGTGCCGATTAGCGGGGCAATCAATGGGGCAATCATCATAATAATGGCCATATGTGAGAGATAGCGTGCGCTGTCCCGACCACTGCTGATATCACGAATTACAGCCGAGGAGTTAACGATTGCCATACCACCACCAATGGCCTGAATGACTCGCCATATCCATAATCCATAAAGGGTATGGCTGAGCACAATGCCCATGCTGGCAATGCAGAACAAGGTGAGACCAACAAAGATGACACGACGCCGACCAAAGTGATCGGACAAAGGCCCGCCGGTCAACTGACCGACAGCAAAACCGGCCAGAAATAAACTCAGTGAAAGTTCAATATCGTGAATGCTGACAGCGAATTCAGATGCCATCAATGGCATTGCTGGCAGATAGGCATCAATTGCCAATGGGGCAATAGCCGTTAATCCGGCCAAAAGCAGAATAAGCTGAGCTACGTTATGTTTATCGGTGGAAAGATTTCTATCCATTTTTAATCAGTCAGCTTTCTCTGATGTAGCAACCGGGCGAATTAAGTCAATAATGATTTAATCTTGTTTTTTTGGGGCGTCTCCCAAAGCTGGACTGACTGAAGGATCCTGCTGAGGCAATGGCTGTGGTCTAAGTTCACGCATATCAAAGCCACTAGGTTGCTGAAACACCCGTAAACCAAATTCCGGCATAATTGCCAACAGATGGTCAAAAATATCTGATGCAATGCCTTCGTATTCAATCCAGTTGGTGGTATTGGTAAAACAGTAAATCTCTAACGGCAGACCATTGGCCGTTGGTTCAAGTTGCCTGGACATCAATGTATAGTTCTGATGAATGCTGGGATGATTCTTCAGATAATTGGCGACATAAGCCCGGAAACTGCCAATATTGGTAATTCTTCGGGTATTAACGGGTTCTTTACCCCATTCCGCTAATTGTTGATTCCATTCATCAATATCTTTCTGTTTCTGCTTTAAATAGTCATTCATCAGGCTGAAACGGTGCAGTTTTTTGCGTTCATCCTCTGACAGAAAATGAATACTTTGCTGATCAATCAAAAGACTGCGTTTAATCCTGCGCCCACCAGCTTCCTGCATACCACGCCAGTTTTTAAACGGATCGGTCAGAAACCGTTTGGTGGGGATGACGCTGATGGTTTTATCCCAGTTCTGTACTTTAACGGTATGTAGCGCGATATCGATAACATCACCGTCAGCATTGAGCGGGGCCATTTCAATCCAGTCACCAACCCGGATCAAATCATTTGAACTGATTTGCACACTGGCAACCAGTGACAGCAATGTGTCCTGAAAGATCAACAGTAATACCGCGGCCATTGCACCCAAACCGGATAACAATATTAATGGCGAACGGTCAATCAGGGAGGCAATCATCAGAATCGCCGCAATCGCATAAATAGCGATTTTGAGTACCTGGATATAACCTTTAATCGGTTTCAAGTGTGCATCAGGGCGTTTGTTATACGCCTCATTGACAATGGTCAGTAAACTGCCAATACCAAGCGCAATGGTTAATACAATAAATGCTGTAGTGACATTCTGTACTACTGCCACGGCGACGGGCGAAATATTCGGAATGATGACGATCCCAGCGGAGAGGATAAGCGCCGGTACAATATTCGCCATGCGCCGGATAAAAGAGGAATCCGCTAGAGAAGAATAACGGCCTAACTCACTGTTTTTGAGAATGCGATAGACGCCGCGAACCAGAATACGCTTGACCAGCCAGTTAGCGACCCATGAGATCAGGATCAACAAGCTCAGGCCAATCAACGTGTAGAGATGAGGGTAGTTCTCCAGCCATTCAGTTATAAGAGTGTAGCTTTCCACTTTGTGCTCCGCAGCTTTGCATCAGGGGCAGATTGTAGCATTCAAACGGCCCAGAAATCTGGGGCATAAGGCGTTGTTTAAGTTGGCAAGGTTTCCGTAAAGTTTTGAAGGTCCAGTAAATTACTGTATATTGGCGTGTTTTCCAAACAAGCCCAATTATTGACGTGAAGCGTAATCCACCCTAGCGTATTACTTCCCCCTGGACCTTTCTGGTCCGTGATGTTTAACACATCGTCTCCGCCAAAAATGAGGTTGTGCAGGTCATAACCACAGTTTAATGAAAGCTGCCGAAATCATAATGTCACGCAGCTTGGCAATAATTTGTTATCTGAAAAAAATCTTTTGAACGCAGGAAACTGAATTAATGTTGCAAAACCTTAAACGAGATTGGTTTTCCAATGTCCGTGCCGATTTGATCGCCGGTATTGTTGTTGCTTTGGCGCTTATCCCTGAAGCCATCGCCTTTTCTATTATTGCTGGTGTTGATCCCAAAGTGGGTTTGTACGCTTCCTTTTGTATTGCAGTCATTATTTCCATCGTGGGTGGACGTCCAGGAATGATCTCTGCTGCCACTGCGGCGATGGCGGTATTAATGGTGACATTGGTTAAAGAGCATGGTTTGGAATACCTGTTGGCAGCCACTTTGCTTACCGGGATTATCCAGATAGTAATGGGCTATTTAAAACTGGGAAATTTAATGCGGTTTGTTTCACGCTCAGTGGTGACAGGCTTTGTTAATGCGCTGGCTATTTTGATTTTTATGGCGCAATTACCAGAGTTGACGAATGTTACCTGGCACGTTTATGTCATGACAGCTGCTGGGCTGGGCATTATTTATCTCTTTCCCTATATTCCTACAATTGGCCGTTTATTACCTTCTCCATTAGTCACTATTATCGTGCTGACTGTTGTTGCAGTTGTGTTTAACATCGATATCCGCACGGTAGGTGATATGGGCGATTTACCCGATACTTTGCCTATTTTTCTATGGCCCGATGTACCATTAACTTTTGAAACACTGGCTATTATTTTCCCTTATGCGATGGCCTTAGCTGTCGTTGGTTTATTGGAATCAATGATGACGGCCACCATTGTTGATGATTTAACCGATACCTCCAGTGATAAAAACCGAGAATGTAAAGGTCAGGGTGTTGCGAATATCGGTTCAGGGCTTTTGGGTGGTATGGCTGGCTGTGCGATGATTGGTCAGTCAATTATCAATATCAAGTCAGGTGGGCGAGGACGATTGTCAACGATGACCGCCGGTCTGTTTTTATTGTTTATGGTTTTGGTTCTGGACGATCTGCTGGTTCAGATTCCCATGGCTGCTTTGGTAGCGGTAATGATCATGGTTTCGATTGGTACCTTTTCATGGGCATCAATACGAGACCTGAAAAAACATCCGCTTTCAACCAATATCGTCATGGTGGTCACGGTAATGGTTGTTGTTGCAACACATAACCTGGCCATTGGGGTGTTTGTTGGTGTGTTACTGGCTGCCTTGTTTTTTGCCAACAAAGTTGCTCACTTTATGGTGGTCAAAAGCGATCTCAGTGAACAGGATACTAAGCGACGCTATGAAATCAGAGGTCAGATCTTCTTTGCATCATCGGATAAATTTGCTGCGGCTTTTGATTTTAAAGAAGCACTGGATACCGTCGAGATTGATTTGAGCCATGCCCACTTTTGGGATATCACCGCTGTTTCTGCACTGGATAAGGTAGTGCTCAAATTCCGTCGTGAAGGTACTGAAGTGGAGCTGGTTGGCATGAATGAAGCCACCGCGACGATTGTCGACAGATTTGGTGTGCACGATAAGCCAGAAGAAGTCGAAAAAATACTCGCCGGTCACTAATAAGTAGAGGATTGAGAGAGATGACAAAAATAATTGCCTGTATTGATGGCTCGATAACTTCGCCCTCAGTTTGTAAAGCGTCAGCCTGGGTGAGTGCTAAGTTGCAAGCACCATTGGATTTATTGCATGTTTTGGATAAGACCGAATATCCCAAACCTGAAAACAGTAAAAATCTGTCTGGCAATATTGGGTTAGGCAGTCGGGAACATCTGCTTGAAGAATTAGTGAAGCTTGACGAGAAGCGTGGTCGGCTGGCTTTGGAGCATGGCAAAAATATTTTGCAGGATGCCAGAGCATTAGCTCAACAACATGGTGCAGTTGAAGTGACCACGCATCAACGTCACGGCGGTTTGATGGAAACCTTGTCTGATCTGCAGGATGACACTCGGGTGCTGGTGTTAGGTCGTCAGGGCCAGGCTCATGAAAATGAAACACATAGTCTGGGCAGTCATCTGGAAAATGTTATCCGTGCATTGAATAAACCGATTCTGATTACCTTGCCTGAATTCAACACTCCACAACAGTTTATGATTGCTTATGATGGCAGTGAAACGGCTACCAAAGCATTGGAAAAGGTTGCTGAAAGTGACTTGCTAAAGGGGATGCCAGCACACATTGTTATGGTGGCTGAAGATGATAATAACCATCAAGCTCAATTAAATTCAGCTGTACAGCGCCTGACTGGAGTTGGTTTTGATGTCACTGCAGCATTAATTCAAGGCGCAGTAGAACCCGCCTTGCATCAGTATCAACGTGATAATGATATTGATTTGTTGGTAATGGGTGCTTATGGGCATTCGCGTATTCGCCAGTTTCTGGTCGGCAGCAATACCGCCAAGATGGTCAGGATGAGTGATATCCCAATTCTGTTGCTTCGTTAATGGAAATGCTTTTCCTTAATCAAATGAATATTGTGCAGTTGGAAAATTATCGACAACGATTATTTTTACTCAAACAAGAAGTGGAACAATCACTTACTGAAGATTCACATCAGGTGGCGGAGCTTGATCAGTCGCGAATTGGGCGTTTGTCACGTATGGATGAGTTGCAGGACCAACAGCTTGCCATTGAAGTCCAGTTCAGCCTTAAACGCAAACTGCAAGCCATAGAAGGTGCTTTAAACCGTATTAATAATGATGATTTTGGTGTTTGTTATCTTTGTGATGAAGCCATTACAGACGCTAGATTGACTTTTGATCCCACTGTTACCCGCTGTCTGCAATGCGCGGATAAGAACTCCGATTAATATTCTGATTTTTAATTGTTTTGAGCCTACAATTCTTTTAGCAGTAGAGGGCTTCAATCTTTAGTTGGAGAATATTCTGTGGAAAGCACTTTTGAAGAACAACATCATCCAGCGATTATGATTGAAGGTATCCAGCCCTTCGGTTGTTTAATCCGTTTTGATGCTGATTTACAGAAAGTTTTCCAGGTCAGTGCAAATTTGCAGAATATATTGGGTGTTTCAATAGATGTAGCCCTGATGTCGTCACCAAGAGATATTCTGGGTGGCAAATTACAACACCGCTTGCAGCAGGCGCTCACTAAAAACTCACGTCTTTCCGCGGCATTCACTATTAATCGTCAGGTAAATGGATCATATCAGCGATTTCATGTGATGGCTTACCGTTACGATGTATCCATCGTCGTGGAATTTGAGCCACTCTCCCGTTCCGGAGAACAGCGTTTATTGCCAATCGTTAATGAATGGTTGAGTCGCTTGGCACAGGTTCAGCAAATTGGTCAGTTACAACAAATGCTTGTGCAAAGTGTGCAGGCCGTTACGGGCTATGACCGCGTGTTGTTATGTCAGTTTGATTCGCACTGGCAACGCATTGCGATCGCGGAAGAGTGCCGTGACCCTGCCAGAAGTTTATTGAATTACCGGTTTCCTGCCAGTGATATTCCCAGCATAGTAAGAGATCGGTATGCAGTTAATCCATTGCGTCACGTACCCGATGTCAATGCCAAGGTCGTGCCATTGGTGCCGACTTCAGACTCAATCAATTTGCCAACACCGGATTTAACGGCTGGTGTACTCAGAGCATTATCCCCATTTCACTACCAGTATCTGTGCGAGATAAATATCGGCGCTTCATTATCCATCGCGGTAACAGATGAACAACGGCTATGGGGCATTCTGACCTGTCATCATTTCGCTGCAAGTGATATCTCGGCAGCGGAACGCGATGCTGCCTTTAATCTTGTGCAAATGGCATCTCAACGATTATTTTTATTGCAAGCCCGACAACAGGCCCAGTTTCTGGAGCAGGTCTTAAATAGCCGTGAACTGCTCTCAGCGGAACGTGACAAAGTTGTCCAGCCGACAACATTGCTCGATAAATATGGCAAAAACTGGATGGAGTTGTTTAATAGCAGTGGCATCGCTTTGTTATATCAGGAGCAAGTGCGGTGTGCCGGGGAAACTCTGGATAACTTTGAGCTGGACCTTGTCGGTAAATGGCTTACAGAAAATATCGGCCATAAGGCCTGCTGGGCGTGTGACCATCTGTCAAGGAGCCCATTGGATAGCCTGGTTAACCTACGAAAACGGGCAGGTCTATTGGCCGTGCCTTTACCAATAGAGCACAACCAATCCGGATGGCTTTTGTTGTTTCGTGACGCTGAGAAAATGCAATGCAGTTGGGTTGGGAAAAAACAGAGAATAGAAGCTGAGACATCGAATCCGTTGCATCGTGTCGAAGAGCGTGGTCATGAAATTTGGGTAGAAACCATTGAGAGTGAAGCTCAACGCTGGTCAGCAAATGAACAGCATGCAGCGCAGGATTTGGCTGAAGATTTGGCAGTAGCGATTACGGTGCACCAAATCAACCGACTCAACAAAGAATTACAACGTGCTAATAAACAGCTTAAAGAGATTGCACATACGGATACGTTGACCCGAATCTGGAATCGCTATCGAATGGAATTGGCTATTGATGCCGAATTGGCCGCAGCCGAACGTTATGGACACCCATGCTCGGTATTATTGTTTGATGTTGACCGCTTTAAATCGGTCAATGATACCTATGGTCATGATATGGGCGATCAGGTTTTAACCCGGCTTGCAGAGGAAGTGCAATCAAAACTGCGAGTCAGTGACCATTTAGGTCGCTGGGGCGGTGAAGAATTTATTGTCCTGGCATCGCATAACGCATTGGATGAAGCCATGGCGCTGGCAGAACGTCTGCGTCAACATATTGAAATGGTTGAGTTCGAAACGGTCGGGAAAATTACCGTCAGTATCGGTGTCGCTCAAGCAATAACAGGCGATGAAAGTCGCAGGCGTTTGTTAGAAAGAGCCGATCAGGCTATGTATCGTGCCAAGCAATCAGGCCGTAATCGTGTTGAAGCGGCAAGTGCCGAATTGTCTACATCCTGATTTTCATCCAAAATACGCGGTTTATTGCGCGTGCTGCCAAGTTTGCTTGGCCTATCTAATTTTAAACTGAGTCAATATGTCCGAAAGCCTGTTACAGAAACAAGTCTCAAAACGACGCACCTTTGCCATTATCTCGCATCCTGATGCCGGTAAAACCACCTTGACTGAAAAACTGTTGTTATTTGGGGGGGCTATTCAAATGGCTGGTAGCGTGAAATCACGCAAAACCGATAAGCATGCCACCTCGGACTGGATGGAAATGGAGAAGGAGCGGGGTATCTCAGTGACCTCTTCAGTGATGCAATTTCCCTATAAAGACCGCATTGTAAATCTGTTGGACACACCAGGCCATGCTGATTTTTCTGAGGATACCTATCGCACGCTGACAGCAGTAGATTCTGCATTGATGGTTATTGACAGTGCCAAAGGTGTCGAAGAACGTACCATTAAATTAATGGAAGTCTGCCGTCTACGCGATACGCCAATACTAACCTTTATCAACAAGTTGGATCGGGAAGGCCGTGATCCTTTGGATCTGCTTAGCGAAGTTGAAAATATTCTGAATATCCGCTGTGCACCAATTACCTGGCCAATTGGTATGGGAAAAGGCTTTAAAGGGATTTTTCATCTTTATAATGACAATATTCGCTTGTTCGAAGCGCATGGCAAAGATGCCGATGCAGGTGAAGTGATTCAAGGATTGGATAATCCGCGTCTGGATGAACTATTCGGCTCTATGGCTGAGGATTTAAGGGAAGAAATTGAACTGGTTCGCGGTGCCAGTGATCAATTTAATCTTGATGACTTTTTGTCTGGACAAATGACCCCGGTGTTTTTTGGTTCAGCAATGAATAACTTTGGTGTCACCGAATTGATGGATGCCTATGTTGAATATGCGCCAGCACCACAACCAAGGGAAACAAAAACCCGTGACGTAGCCGCCGATGAAGATGTCTTCAGCGGCTTTGTATTTAAGATCCAGGCCAATATGGATCCAAAGCATCGGGATCGCATTGCCTTTATGCGTGTCTGTAGCGGTCATTACACCAAAGGCATGAAACTCCGGCAGACGCGCATTGGCAAAGATGTGACTATCGCCAATGCAGTGACCTTTATGGCTGCTGAGCGGGAGCAGGCTGAAGAAGCGTGGCCGGGTGATATTCTCGGGTTACATAATCATGGCACCATCCAGATTGGCGATACCTTTACCCAGGGTGAAGATCTGCAATTCACCGGCATTCCTTACTTTGCTCCAGAATTATTCCGGCGCGTTCGTTTAAAAGATCCATTAAAAAACAAAGCCTTGTTAAAAGGATTACAACAACTCAGTGAAGAGGGCGCCACCCAGTTATTTCGTCCATTGGATAACAATGACCTGATTCTCGGCGCGGTTGGTGTATTGCAATTTGATGTTGTCGTACACCGATTGAAAGGTGAGTATGGTGTTGAATGCGCATATGAACCGGTTCAGGTGCATACCGCACGCTGGGTGTATTGCGATGATGTGAAAAAGCTGGAGGAATTCAAGCGTAAAGCGTCGATGAATCTGGCTCTGGACGGAGCAGACAACCTCACCTATATTGCCCCGACACGGGTCAATCTGGATCTGACAATGGAACGCTGGCCGGAAATTGAGTTTCGTTCTACCCGCGAACATCTCTGATTTAGTCGGCACGACAGTTTGCCTATGTAATGTCTGTCATTATATGATAATGATTCTCATTACTTTATACGGTCAAGTTTTCCATGTCGGCTTCAGAGATAATCGATCAGCACTATATTGGCGAATTATATAAAGATCATCACTCTTGGCTGCTGAGTTGGCTACGCAGAAAACTGGACTCTCCTGAATTTGCGGCGGATATTTCTCATGATGTGTTTGTTAAATTACTGACTCGTGAAGAAAACAAACAGATCCATGAGCCGCGGGCCTTTCTGACAACTATCGCTCGCCGCAGTCTTGCCAATCATTGGCGTCACCAGCAAATTGAACAGGCTTACCTCGACGCTTTGCGGGCGTATCCAGAACCATTGCATCCTTCAGAAGAGGAGCGGGCTGTGATTATCGAAACGATAGTAGAGATAAATGCGCGTTTGGATGGATTGCCTGCCATAGTCAAACGGGCTTTTTTGTATTCCCAGCTTGATGGTATGCGTTACCAGCAGATTGCCGAGAAACTCAATATTTCCATTTCCACCGTTAAGCGTTATCTGATTCAGGCTGCCGCACAGTGTTATTTCGCTATTAATCTTCAATAAACTATGGCGGCACTGAAGATTAACGAAGATATTGCTGTACAAGCGGTGGAATGGTATTTCTCGCTCAAAGAAAGCCCACAGGATGCCGAGCTCCAACGAAGCTGGAAAGCATGGATCGATAGTGACCAAACGCATTATCAAGCGTGGTTGAAAATCGAACAATTCAATCATGAATTGGGCTCATTGGCTAACCCAATTTCCAAAACGCTTACCCATAAAAGTGTGACGCTTGAGAACAAAAATCGTCGCCAATTGCTTCGATCCATCCTCGCCATCGCTTTTGTCGGTGCTGGTGGTGGGATCGCTTTACAACGTCATCAGTTATTTCCAGTTATGGCGGCTGACTACCGCACTGGTAAGGGCGAAACCAGGCAAATTACTCTCAACGACGGTACGCGAATTGAGCTCAATGCAGAGAGTGCTATTAACGTCAGTTTTTCCATAAATGAACGTAGCATTTATTTGTTAACCGGCGATGTATTGATAGAAACAGCTAGGGATGAGGCCACCAGGCCGTTGGTCGTTTATGCTGCATGGGCGCGTTTTCAACCACTTGGTACCCGGTTTTATATTCGCAGCCGTGAGCAAGACGGATTATTGGCTGTCTATGAGGGAGCCGTCAATTTATGGCAAACAGATCAATTGCGCTTTTCACCGTTACGCATAGAGTCAGGACAGAAACTGGTATTTGACCAGAATGGCTTAAGTGAATTGATGGCTGCGGAGAGTAGTGATCTGGCCTGGCAGCAAAATATACTGGTTGTTGATGCGATGTTCCTGAGTGACTTTGTAAAAGAGCTTGGTTATCACCACCATGGCTGGATTCATTGTGATAACTCGGTGAGCCAAATGCGGGTTTCGGGTACCTATCCGCTGGATGATATTGATCGTGTCCTTCGAGCGTTAACGACCTCACTGCCGATTGAACTGGTTTACCGAACCCGCTACTGGATAACATTGAAGGCAAAATCAAAAAATTAATTTTTTGTGGTCCGTTTTTATTTCTCACGTGACAGTACAGATAGAGACTTGAATTGTTACTGGAGAACGAGAAATAAAATGTTAAAAACTACCCTTCAAACACCGACGCTATTGAGCGCCGTGACCCTCGCAATACTCTTTAGTGGTGGCTTATTGTTCACCACAACCAATACAGTGCAAGCGGCTGAAATGTCGACCAAAGGCCTTCATGATCAAGTTAAGTTTGATATCAGCGCAGGCTCACTGTCTTCTGTTTTAAATCAATTTGGCCATCAAGCCGATATTTTATTGACCTACTCACCAGAACTGACTCAGGGACTGCAAAGTCAAGGACTCCGCGGGGAATATTCAGTAGAAGCAGGCTTAACACAGTTATTAAAACCCACCTCACTTACTGTTCAAAAACAAGCGGATAAGAGTTTCTTGATCACTGATACAGGTTCGACAAGTGCCTTATTGCCAGTGGTTACCGTAACGGGACAGCAGACAGTCATTTCGCCTTATGCACCATTAGCGGGATATGCAGCTGTCCGAAGTACCTCAGCCACCAAAGGCAGTGCCGATTTATTGGATACACCACAATCCGTTTCTGTTATTACCCAGCAGCAACTGCAGCTTCGTGGGGCATTAAATGTTCAGGATGCATTACGTTACACGCCGAGCTTGAGTGTTCCTTACGGCTATGACACACGTTATGACTGGTTCAGTCTGCGCGGTTTTGATGCCAAATCACAAGTTTACCGAGATGGTTTATTGCAACCGACCAGTCTTTACGGTTTGCCACGGGCTGATAATTACACACTGGAACGGATCGAAGTGCTCCGTGGCCCTAGTTCAGTGCTTTATGGGCAGGCGCAGCCGGGTGGTCTGGTGAATCTGGTCAGTAAACGGCCGACCGAAGAAACACGACGTGAATTGCGAGTATCTGCGGGATCGGATGATTTTGCTGAATTAAGTGGTGATTTCAGCGGCGCGATTGATGAAGACGGCCAATTTTTATATCGCCTGATAGTCTTGGGCAATGAGGCCAACACAGAAGTCGATCAAAATGAAACCAGGCGTAAATTGATCGCACCATCAATTACCTGGAATATAAGTGATGACACACAACTTACGCTGTTAGCATTGCAACAAAAAGATGATCAGATCTACAGTTTTAATCAACATCTCTCGCCTTATATTCTTGAAGCTTTCAACGCTATGGGGACAACTTACGATATTGATAACGGCTTTTTTATTGGTGATGATGATTTCAACAAGTTCGAGCGTGATTATCAATCAGTGGGTTACGAGTTCTCCCATGTCATCAACGATAGTTGGGCATTTCGCCAAAACCTTCGCTATGACAAGGTGGATCTCAACTATCGCTATCTGTCACTACGCGGTGGTAATCCCCTTACCGCTGACTTACAGCGCAACGCAGCAATAGAGAATGAAAAACTGGATGCGCTTGCCATTGATAATCGTCTTGAAACGGTTTTTGACACAGGTGCTCTGGCTCACCAAATGATGATTGGTTTGGATTGGCGCTATAGCAATGCCGATGAACAGCGCTACAGAAGTAATGCCCCGTCTATTAACTACCTGAGTCCTGACTATGATCAGGAGATCGCCTATCCGGCCTTGCTAAAAGATCGAGAGGTTTACAGTCGTCAGACTGGTGCCTATCTTCAGGATCAGATTGCCTATAACAAATGGCGTCTGATGGTGGGTGGGCGTTATGACTGGGTGAAAACGGATATTGATGTCAATTTTGACAGGGAAAATTCTGCTTCTGATGTTAGTCAGTCAGAAAAACAGTTTTCCGGTCGATTGGGTCTTGTCTACAAGTTTGATAATGGTATTGCGCCTTATATCAGTTATAGCGAAGCATTTAATGTTGTCAACGATACCGATGTTAACGGTAATTTGTTCGATCCCGAGCTCTCTGATCAATATGAGATTGGGGTTAAATTTCAACCTGAAGGCAGCGACAGCTTTATCAGTTTGGCTTTGTTTGAACTGACCAAAGAGAATTATGTGTTAAGTGAATATAACTCTGCCGGTGTAGCCACTCGCCGGCAAGTCGGTGAAGTTAAATCCAAAGGGGTAGAAATTGAAGCTGCAATGGCTTTATCAGATAGTTTCAGATTATCGGCAGCCTATAGTTATATTAATGCTCGTATCACCAAATCACCTAATGCCTGGGAAGAAGACAGTCGAACCCCAATGCAACCTGACGAGACTGCCAGTGTCTGGCTGGACTATACCCAACAAACCGGGATGTTTAAAAACTTGGGATTAGGTTTGGGGCTGCGTTATGTGGGTCAAAGCAGCTACTCGACGTTAAATAACAACACGATTGCTTTTGTAACCGGTGAGACCGTCGCTGAGCTGGACAGTGAAAGTTATACCGTTATGGATGCCAGCCTGCGTTATCAGATTCAAAATATTGGACTGGCATTACACGTCACAAATTTATTCGATAAAGAATACGATACGTCATGCACTGAACAACTATGTTATTTCGGTGAAGGGCGCCGTGTTATGCTAACGGGCAGTTACAACTGGTAATGGACATATGAGGCTACATAGCTTCGGCTTGTAGCCTCTGATTTATATTGAAACTTTATTGACAGTCTTGCTAATTGGCGCCACTCTCAAGCAGAATGAATTTTCCATTCGTTACCGGAGAGAGAGATGAAAGTCAGACTCATTACCAAAAACAAAGGTAAGCCGGTTATCGGCCTGACACCAACCGATTCGCTGGACAAAGCCGTTCATTTGATGATGGAACATCGTATTGGTTCATTAGTGGTGACGGATAACGGTGCGTTAGTGGGAATTTTGTCAGAGCGTGATTTGCTG
This sequence comes from Methylophaga sp. UBA3613, assembly GCF_002375415.1. Classification (NCBI taxonomy): domain Bacteria; kingdom Pseudomonadati; phylum Pseudomonadota; class Gammaproteobacteria; order Thiotrichales; family Piscirickettsiaceae; genus Methylophaga; species Methylophaga sp. UBA3613. The sequence goes on from NZ_DFLS01000008.1 coordinate 232,073, forward strand.
AATGTGTTGCACAAGAAGCACGCCATGTGGGAGCCGAAAACTGCCGCTGATGCCATGACACCCAATCCCTATACTTGTGATCCGGATAATACGCTTGAAGAAGTGATGAATATGATGGTCGAGCATAATATCCGTCATTTACCGGTAGTTTACAAAGGCAATCTTGAAGGCATGTTATCCATAACCGATATTGTGGAAGAGCTGCTGAAAAAAGCGAAGTTTGAAAATAAACTGTTAAAAAATTATATCCAGAACTGGCCGGACGCCGAACATGAAGATTAGAGCCTGTTTATCTTTCCATCGTCATCTCTGTTGAGACTAAAATAGCGCCAATCTTCAGCCTATGATTCGGGTAGCTTCGCCATTCTTTCAACTTGCAGCTGGTTATCGTCAGCAAATTCGATGAGAAACTCGAACAACATGACATCTTCTTCTTCAAGCTGCGCATCAATTACTACACATTTTGTGCCTTCCAATGAGGCGAGTTTTACCCGTGGGTGAAAGATAATTCTTCTACCAGGACCATAACTGGCCACCGCACCACACAGTCGTTCAGCCCAGTCACTGGGGCGAAATTTACCGCCGTCTTTGGTGATGCCTTTAATGATCACTTTTTCCGTTGCAGTCATTGAATGTGGTGCTCTTAAATTAACAAAGGGGACAATGATTGGGCATTTTACTGTGTAACATCAGGCAAAGGCCAAACAAACTCTTTTCAGTGATTTAGGTCAGCGCGAAAAACCCGTATAATCGAGCGCTTTATTATTTGACGACAACGAGACGTTTTGTGGCCGACTACAAACAGACTTTAAATCTTCCTGCGACTGACTTTCCAATGAAAGCTGGCTTGCCCAATCGTGAGCCAGTAATGTTAAAGCATTGGCAGGAGCAAGACCTTTATCAGCAGTTGCGACAAAAAAATCAAAATAAACCCAAATTCATTCTGCATGATGGACCTCCATATGCCAATGGTGAAATCCATATCGGCCATGCCGTTAATAAAATCCTCAAGGATATTATTCTTAAATCCAAAACCCTTAGTGGTTTTGATACTCCCTATGTTCCCGGCTGGGATTGCCATGGTCTGCCTATTGAATTAAATGTCGAGAAAAAAGTTGGTAAGCCCGGTGTAAAAGTCAGTCCGGCAGAGTTCCGTCAGGCCTGTCGTGACTATGCGGCTAAACAGGTTGATGGGCAACGTGAAGATTTCAAACGACTGGGTGTACTGGCCGATTGGGATAATCCTTATCTGACCATGGATTTTCAGTTTGAGGCTGACATTATCCGCACATTGGGTGAAATCATTGAAAACGGTCATTTACACAAGGGTGTGAAACCGGTTCACTGGTGTGTGGATTGTGGTTCAGCTTTGGCTGAAGCCGAAGTCGAATATGAGGATAAAACGTCACCGGCCATTGATGTCCGTTTTCCTTTGGTCGATGTGGCTGCATTTGATAAAGCCTGTCCGAACAATGGCTCTGGCGCTGTCAGCATTGCTATCTGGACTACCACACCATGGACACTGCCTGCCAATCAGGCTGTTTGTTTACATCCTGAGTTAGATTATGTTGTGGTGCAATGTGATAACGAGCGTTTGGTGCTCGCTGAAGCGTTGTATGAAAAAGCGCTGGAACGTTATCAATTAACCGGTGAAGTGATTGCCCGGGTTAAAGGCGCAACGCTTGAAGGTTTACAGTTGCAACACCCGTTTTATGATCGCAAGGTGCCAGTTATTCTGGGTGACCATGTCACGACTGATGCCGGTACCGGTGCGGTACATACTGCTCCCGGTCACGGTCAGGATGATTATATTGTTGGTCTGAAATATAAGCTGGAAGTAGATAATCCAGTGGGGGGCAATGGTGTGTTTTTGCCTGATACCCCAGTGTTTGCCGGTGAGTCGGTATTTAAGGCCAATCCACAGGTTATTGAATTATTAAAAGAAAAATCGGCTTTGCTGTGCCATATCGATATCCGTCACAGCTATCCACATTGCTGGCGGCATAAAACGCCGATTATTTTTCGTGCCACACCTCAATGGTTTGTCAGCATGAATCAGAATGGTTTGCGCGATCAGGCCATGCAGGCGATTGCTACCACTAAATGGATGCCGGACTGGGGCCAGAAACGTATTGAAAATATGGTGTCAGGTCGTCCGGATTGGTGTATCTCTCGCCAACGTACCTGGGGTGTGCCTATTCCATTATTTGTTCATAAGCAGAGTGGGGAATTACATCCCGATTCACAGGCTTTAATCGAAAAAGTTGCTTTGGCTGTTGAACAGGAGGGTATCGATGCCTGGTTTGATATGGATGCCAGCGATTTGATTGGTGCAGACGCAGAAAATTATTTCAAAGTCACCGATACGCTGGATGTCTGGTTTGATTCCGGAGTCTCACATGCCTGCGTGTTAACCCGGCGTGATGATTTACAACGCCCTGCGGATTTGTATCTTGAAGGCAGTGATCAACATCGTGGCTGGTTCCAATCATCATTACTGACATCAGTTGCTACTACTGGTAAAGCACCTTACAAAGCGGTGCTGACCCACGGGTTTACCGTGGATGCCGAAGGGAAGAAAATGTCCAAATCCAAGGGCAATACGGTTTCACCGCAAAAAGTAGTCAATAATCTTGGTGCCGATATTATCCGTCTCTGGGTAGCGGCGACGGATTACAGTGCTGAAATGACGGTATCGGATGAAATTCTGAAACGCACCGCGGACTCATATCGCCGTATTCGTAATACTGCACGGTATTTATTATCGAATCTGAATGATTTTGATCCTGCCGCCAATCTGGTCGCCACGGAGAAGTTATTACCACTGGATCGCTGGGTACTGGATCGTGCCTATCATCTGCAGCTGGAAATCCTGGCGGCTTATGAAAGCTATCAGTTCCATCTGATTTATCAGAAAGTACATAACTTCTGTGCCAATGAGCTGGGCAGTGCCTATCTGGATATCACCAAAGATCGGCAGTATACGATGCCAGCTGACAGCCTTGGACGCCGTTCATCGCAAACAGCTATGTATCATATCCTCGAAGCGTTAAGCCGCTGGATTGCACCGATACTGAGTTTCACTGCGGATGAGCTTTGGGAGTTTATTCCGGGTCAACGTAATGCTTCGGTGTTATTGAATGACTGGTATCAATCTCTGGAACCGTTATCGCAAGATAGTGTTTTGTCGGTGGCTGATTGGCAACAGTTGTTTTCTGTACGTGAAGCCGTAGCAAAAGAATTGGAAAACAAACGAAATCACGGCGAAGTAAAAGGCGGTTTAACTGCTGACGTTAATCTGTATGCAGAAGATAAGTTGCTGGATGTATTGAATAAAGTTGGCGATGAGTTGAAGTTCGTATTGATTACATCGTCGGCGAGGCGTTTTGCAATGGCAGATAAACCGGGAACGGCTATTAATACCGGTTTGACGGGCCTGGCAGTCAATATTCAAGCTTCTGCAAATTCTCGCTGCGAACGTTGCTGGCACCAAACTGACGATGTGGGCAGTCACGCTGACCACCCTGAATTATGTGGTCGCTGTGTTGAAAACGTAGATGGCGATGGCGAAACCCGCCGTTTTGCCTGAGGCCAATATTATGATGAAGTGGTTATGGATTAGCGCCCTGGTTATTGTGCTGGATCAGCTGACCAAAGTTGTTATGGCAAACTGGCTGGAGCTTTATCAAACCGTTGCCGTGATGCCGTATTTCAATTTCACTTTGGCACATAATAGTGGAGCGGCATTCAGTTTTCTGGCGGGGGCCGGTGGTTGGCAACGCTTTTTCTTTATTGGTCTGGCGATCTCCGTTTCAATAGTGTTAATGATTTGGTTATCACGTTTGAAAGCGCAGGCAAAAGTCGAAGCGATAGCAATTGCATTGATTATTGGCGGTGCTATCGGCAATGTTATTGATCGATTCATCTATGGCTATGTTATTGATTTTATAGATATCTATGTTGGAAGTTATCACTGGCCAGCCTTTAACATAGCCGATGCGGCTATTTGTATTGGCGCCGTATTGTTGATTGTGGATAGTTTCAAAAAACCAGCGGAGCAAAAATGAATCTGTGTGATTTAGCGGTAGAAAGCATTGCCGGTTTGCAGCCTTATGTACCGGGAAAACCCATTGAGGAATTACAACGTCAATATGGCGTAAGAGATGTCATCAAACTCGCCTCAAATGAGAGTCCGATTGGTCCATCACAAGCTGCACAAGCTGCAATTGCGTTGGCAACTCGCGATTTAACCCGTTATCCGGATGGTAATGGCTATGCATTAAAACTGGCTTTATCTGAAAAGTTTCAGATTGATGCCAACCAGATTACCTTAGGGAATGGTTCTAACGATGTGCTGGAGCTTATTGCTCGCTGTTTTGCTTCACCTGCGGATGAAGTCATATTCTCCCAACACGCGTTTGCAGTATATCCATTGGTGACGCAGGCAATAGGTGCCACATTGGTGGAAGTGCCCGCCAAACAGTATGGACATGATTTAACAGCCATGCAGCGGGCCATCACTGAAAAAACCAAGCTGATTTTTATTGCCAATCCTAACAATCCCACCGGAACGCATATTCCGGCAACGGAAGTTCATACTTTTCTGCAGTCAGTTGCTGATAACGTGATAGTCGTATTGGATGAAGCCTATATTGAATATGGCGATGAAGAGGTAAACAGCATTGATTGGCTCAAACAGTTTCCTAACTTAATCATTTGCCGTACCTTTTCCAAGGCTTATGGTCTTGCGGGATTACGGGTGGGTTTTGCGCTATCAAGTCCAGAGATTGCTGATTTATTAAATCGTCTGCGCCAGCCATTTAATGTCAATCATCTGGCGATGAGTGCTGCGATTGCCGCGTTGGGCGATGAAGATTATCTGCAACGTGCTAAACAGGTGAATACCGAAGGGATGCAGCAATACATCGATGGCTTTGATGCGATGGGATTGAATTATATTCCCTCAAAAGCCAATTTTATCTGTGTTGATGTAAACACCAATGCTGCTGATATTTATGAAAAGCTGCTGCAACAGGGCGTTATTGTCAGACCGGTTGCAGGCTATGGTCTGCCAAACCATTTACGCATCAGCATCGGCCTGGAGCATGAAAACCAGCGTTGTCTTGAAGCATTGGCAAACAGTTTGTCAGAGGCCAAATGATTAATCATCTGGCTATCATCGGCGTTGGACTGATTGGCGGTTCACTGGCTTTGGCATTAAAAAAAGCCGGATTGGTTGAACAGGTGACAGGTTTCTCTCGCTCTCAGGCCGCGCGTGAAGAAGCTTTGGCGTTAGGTATTATCGATAAAGCAGCAGCGTCGCTGGCGGAGGCCGTAGCAGATGCCGATATGGTATTTGTGGCAGTACCAATGGGGGCGATGCAGGCAGTATTTGAACAAATAGCACCGCATCTTAAACCGCAGACGATTGTGACTGATGGTGGCAGTGCCAAACAACAGGTTATTGATGCGGCTCGCCAGGCATTGGGGATTAAGTTTGATCACTTTGTGCCAGGCCATCCGATTGCCGGTACTGAGAAAAGTGGCCCATCAGCTGCGTTTGCTGAGCTTTATCAACAGCATCGGGTCGTTTTAACCCCAGTGGCAGAAACCAATAAATCAGCTCTGGAACAAGTGCGTCAAATGTGGCAACAGGCCGGTGCAGATGTATTTGAAATGGAGGTTGAGCATCATGATGTGGTGCTGGCTGCTACCAGTCATTTACCGCATGTTTTGGCGTTTAATCTGGTCGGAATGTTAGCCCAGCGTGAAGATTGCGATGAAGTATTGCGATATGCCGCTGGTGGCTTTCGAGATTTTTCCCGGATCGCGTCAAGTGATGCAGTGATGTGGCGGGATATCTGCCTCGGCAACCGTAGTGCGATTCTAGAATTATTACAACAATATCGTAGTGGTCTGGATAAGATTGAACAGGCGATTCGGCAAGATGATGGCGATTATCTTATTGATATATTCGGGCGAGCAAAACGGGCCAGAGATACACGTTTCGCCGATCCAGATCTGAAAGATAACAGCGAAGTGTAAAGTGGGAGTGAACAGTAGCGTGAGCGGGCAGCAGGATCGTAAATTTATAGTACAGGCTGGTGGTCAATTAACAGGCAGCTTCCGCGTGCCCGGAGATAAATCCATTTCACATCGTTCTATTATGCTGGGATCACTGGCAGAGGGTGTGACTGAAATCAGCGGTTTTCTGGAAGGTGAAGATGCACTGGCGACATTGGCCGCTTTTCGTGCCATGGGTGTCAAAATTGATGGTCCGACGGATGGCAAAGTCACCGTGCATGGTGTCGGTATGCATGGACTGAAAGCCCCGGAAAATGATGTATATGTCGGTAACTCTGGCACGTCAATTCGCTTATTAAGTGGTTTACTGGCAGGGCAAAGTTTTGATGTGACGATGAGTGGTGATAAATCTTTATCAGGTCGTCCCATGCGTCGGGTAACCGACCCCTTAGCCCTGATGGGGGCAAATATCGATAGTGCTGATGGTAAACCGCCTCTGACTATTCATGGTGGCCATAAATTAAAGGCTATTGAATATGACTTGCCAATGGCCAGTGCTCAGGTTAAATCCTGTCTGTTACTTGCCGGCATGTATGCTGAAGGAACCACTAGCGTGACGGAACCTGCCCCAACTCGCGATCATACTGAACGCATGTTGCAAGGCATGGGATATCCAGTCGTGGTTCACGGTAACCGCATCAGTATTCAGGGTGGCGGAAAATTAACCGCAACCAGTATTGATGTGCCCGGCGATATTTCCTCGGCCACGTTCTTTATGGTGGGAGCCGCTATTGCACCGGGTTCGGATATTACTCTGCAACATGTAGGTATTAACCCTACGCGGACGGGTGTCATCAATATTTTGAAGCAAATGGGTGCGGATATAAGCTTGAGCAACGAAGCGGTAACCGGTGGTGAACCGGTGGCAGATATCCGGGTTCGCTATGCACCGTTGAGCGGAATTGAAATTCCTCAGGATCAGGTGCCATTGGCGATTGATGAATTTCCGGCAATATTTATTGCCGCAGCCTGTGCAGAAGGCCGCACAGTATTGACGGGTGCTGAAGAATTACGGGTTAAAGAGAGTGATCGAATTCAGGTCATGGCTGATGGATTACAGGCACTAGGCATAGACGCTCAGCCAACGCCTGATGGCATGATTATAGAAGGTGGCATTATTGGCAGTGGCGAAGTGGATGGACATGGTGATCACCGTATTGCGATGTCATTTGCTATGGCGGCATTACAGGCTGGCGGCGCCATACAGATTAATGACTGTGCCAATGTGGCCACCTCATTTCCAAATTTTGTCGAATTAGCGACTCACTGTGGTTTGCAGATTGATGCCTTCGATGTCTGATATACCTGTATTAACAATTGATGGTCCAAGCGGCTCCGGAAAGGGCACTTTGGCCCAGCGTATGGCAGAAAAGCTGGGTTGGCACTACCTGGATAGTGGGGCAATTTACCGTGTCCTGGCTCAAGCGGCAATAAAGCATCAAATTGATTTAACTGATGAAGCAGCGCTGGCATCCATAGCGGGTCAGCTGGATGTGCAATTTGTGTTAAAGGATGGACAGTTGCAGGTTGTTCTCGAAGGCGAAGATGTTTCGTTACTGATTCGTTCTGAACAGGCCGGCAATGCCGCATCAAAAGTTGCCGCATTTCCGGCAGTTCGCTCAGCTTTATTACAAAGACAGCGTGATTTTTGCCAACCGCCAGGTTTAGTCACAGATGGCCGCGATATGGGTACGGTGGTGTTTCCAGATGCGCCATACAAAGTCTTTCTCACAGCCAGTGCCAAGGTTCGGGCGGAGAGACGATATAAGCAGTTGAAAGAGAAAGGAATTGATAGTAACCTTTCCGATCTCGTAGCCGAAATATCAGAACGTGATGAACGGGATACGCAACGTGAAGTAGCGCCACTACGGCCTGCCGATGATGCCGTTATTCTCGATTCAACACAACTCGGTATCGAAGCTGTTTTAGAAAAAGTCAGTGCATTAATCGGCTGATTTATTAGGGTACTTGTCTGGGTGTTCCAGGCAGGTTTTTTGTTAATTTCCTGCAATCGCAGGACTAACGGGCGATTCTGTTATCTGAACAGGATCAAGGATATTTATAATGAGCGAAAGCTTTGCTGATCTCTTTGAAGAGAGTCTAAACGCAACCCCAATGCAACCAGGCAAAATTGTTACCGGTACGGTAGTCAATGTTGGTCCTGATGTTGTTATGGTTAACGCAGGTCTGAAATCTGAAGGCGCTATCCCAGTTGCCGAGTTCATGAACGAAAAAGGTGAAATCACCGTTTCTGTTGGTGATTTGGTCGATGTTTCTCTGGAAACACTGGAAGATGGATTTGGTGCAACACAATTATCACGTGAAAAAGCCAAAGCCGCTGAAGCATGGATTAGATTGGAACATGCATTTGAAGCCAATGAAACTGTTATCGGTATTATTTCCGGTAAGGTTAAAGGTGGTTTCACTGTAGATCTGGAAAACATCCGAGCGTTTCTGCCGGGTTCACTTGTTGATGTACGTCCTATCCGTGATACTTCACACCTCGAAGGCAAAGAGCTTGAGTTCAAACTGATTAAGCTGGATCGCCCACGTAACAATATCGTTGTTTCTCGTCGTGCCATTATGGAAGCTGAGAACAGCGTTGAACGCGAAGCCCTTCTGGAAACATTGGAAGAAGGCAAAGTTGTTAAAGGTATCGTTAAGAACCTGACTGATTACGGCGCGTTTGTTGACTTGGGTGGTATTGACGGTCTGTTGCATATCACTGATATGGCATGGAAACGTGTTAAACATCCTTCAGAAGTTGTCGCTATCGGTGACGAAATCGATGTACAGGTTCTGAAATTTGATAAAGAACGTGAACGTGTATCGCTAGGCCTGAAACAGTTGGGCGACGATCCATGGAAAGATATCGCACGTCGTTATCCAAACAGCACCCGCATCCAGGGTAAAGTCACTAACATTGCTGACTACGGTTGCTTTGTTGAAATCGAAGATGGCGTTGAAGGTTTGGTTCACATGTCTGAAATGGACTGGACCAACAAAAACGTTCACCCTTCTAAACTGGTTACTTTGGGTGATGAAGTTGAAGTTATGGTTCTGGATATTGACGCTGAACGACGTCGTATCTCACTGGGTATCAAACAGTGCCAGACTAACCCTTGGGAAGAGTTCTCAATGACTCATAACAAAGGTGATAAAGTCAGCGGCGCTATCAAATCAATCACTGATTTCGGTATCTTCATTGGTCTGGATGGTGGCATTGACGGCCTGATCCACTTGTCAGACATCTCTTGGGAAGAAGAAAACGAAGAATTAATTCGTGACTTCAAAAAAGGCGATGAAGTGGAAGCGGTTGTATTGGCGATTGACCCTGAACGTGAACGGATTTCACTGGGTATCAAACAATTGCAGGACGATCCGTTCTCAGCTTATCTGTCTGAACACCCACGTGGCACCGTTGTGACTGGTAAAGTCATTGCAGTTGATGCTAAAGGTGCAACGATTGAATTGGCTGAAGGTGTTGAAGGTTACGTTCGCGTAGCTGATATCGCACGTGAGCGTATCGAAGATGCCAGCAAAGTGCTGAATATCGGTGATGAAGTTGAAGCTAAATTTACAGGAATGTCTCGCAAGGATCGCACGCTGACTCTGTCAATCAAAGCTAAGGATGATCAGGAAGAATCTGAAGCAGTGAAAGAGTACAGTAATGTTAGTTCCGGCAATACCACTTTAGGTGATTTGCTGAAAGAACAGATGAATCAGAAAGACAGCTAATCTGATCATTGGGTGAGCATCCGGTCAGGCCGGATGCTCATTTTCTTGTTATACAGCTGCCTTTTTATTTAAGGCATAACCCAAAAGTCTACTGCCGGGAATCTAGGAAATTATGACCAAGTCTGATTTGATAGAAATACTATCCGAAAAACAATCTCTATTGAATTACCGAGACGTTGAACTAGCGGTGAAGTTAATTCTTGAACAGATGAGCGATTGTCTGTCACGTGGTGATCGTATTGAGATCAGAGGGTTTGGCAGTTTCACCTTGCATCATCGTCCACCAAGAGTAGGACGTAATCCAAAAAGCGGTGAATCCGTTAAACTTGATGAAAAATATGTACCACACTTTAAACCCGGAAAAGAATTACGCGATCGCGTTAATAATGCCGCTGGTTTTTAACAAAAATGAAAATTAGTCAGGAAGCCGTTACTGACGCTCTTGTAATTAAAAGTTATGGCGACGGCTTTCTACTGATTCAAGCTCCAAATCAAATTCCACAACAAATAACACATGACTGTGTTTTATCTCCTGAAGGTGTATTCGATGCACTGGATCTCCAAACTCTCGCTGAACAGTCTAGCGATTCTCAAATTGAGATAATAAAATCCTTCAATGCTGACGTTGTCATTATGGTGAATAACGAAGGTATTACTCCCAATATATTACAAATTACTGGCAACCTGGCACAGTATGGGATCTCACTGGAAACCATGTCACTTGGCGCTGCTTGCCGTACCTATAACTTGCTGTTGAATGAAGGCAGAAAACCAATAGTATTGATTTACTTTTACAATTAATGCGGATGACGACTAATGCACCGCAATTGAACAAGTAAATAACCATATTAAACATATGGATTAAATCATTGTTTTTACGTTACTTATTAGCTTCTGCTGAAATAGCTTTTTTGCTAATACTTGACCCCGTCAGATGAAGTCAGGAAAATTCTCCTATTTGGATAACTTCAAGCCAGTGAAAGTAGAAGCAAAACCAGCAAAATTGATCTGGATCACGGATTTGAAATCATCAACCTAGTTGTTTTGCGGTAAAATTCATTAGCTGGAACGTTAGGCAGAATGAAATGGGGTTCTGTTTTCTTAATAAAGAAACAGTGAAAGAGTTTTCATGAAAGAGAAGGTGTGATCGCTATGCAGGCGAAACAACAGTACAACTTTGAAGTGGTCAAATGGTTCGCCTATATGGCGTGTGTCTATTTGGTTGCTGGAACAGGTATGGGTGTATTTATTGCATCGCAGTTAGCCTGGCCAGATTTGAATTTTGATAATCCGTATATCAGTTTTGGTCGACTACGCCCATTACATACCAATACGGTTATCTTTGCGTTTGGTGGTTCGACTTTGATGGCGACAGCATTTTATGTTGTTCAACGCACCTCTGGCGTCAGACTGTGGAGTGATAAATTGGCATGGTTCACCTTCTGGGGCTGGAACCTGATTATTCTCGGAGCCATCATTACTCTGCCTTTAGGTCTGACTCAATCAAAAGAATATGCTGAACTGGAATGGCCGCTGGATATTTTAATTGCGGTGGTTTGGATTGCCTACATGTTCAATTTCATCATGACCTTATCGATCCGAAAGGTTTCGCATATCTATGTTGCCAACTGGTTCTTCCTGGCAATGATGATCATGATTACCTACCTCCATGTAGTCAATAGTCTGTCTATTCCCGTCAGTATGTGGAAATCCTATTCCATTTTCTCCGGGGTTCAGGATGCGATGATTCAATGGTGGTGGGGTCATAACGCTGTTGGTTTCTTCCTGACTGCTGGTTTCCTAGGCATCATGTATTACTTCGTACCTAAACAGGCAAACCGTCCGGTTTACTCGTACCGCCTGTCAGTTATCCACTTCTGGGCGCTGGTATTCGGTTATGTCTGGTTGGGGGCTCACCATCTTCAATATACCGCTCTGCCAGATTGGACCGGTTCACTGGGTGCAGCCATTTCCCTTGCGATGATTATTCCTTCATGGGGTGGTGCGTTAAACGGTATGTTTACCCTGAGCGGTGCGTGGGACAAATTACGTACAGACTATATTTTACGTTTCCTGATTGTCTCTTTGGCGTTCTATGCGATGTCAACTTTCGAAGGTCCGGTTATGGCTTCGAAAACCGTAAATGCGTTGTCACATTACACTGACTGGACTATCGGTCACGTTCATTCAGGCGCACTTGGTTGGGTTGCAATGGTTTCTGTGGGTGCCTTGTACCATATGGTCGAACGTATGTGGGGTACAACCATGTATTCAGTCAAACTGGTCAATCTGCATTTCTGGATGGCGACTATTGGTACCGCAATTTACATCACTGCAATGTGGGTGTCCGGTATCATGCAAGGCCTGATGTGGCGTGCATACGATGAATATGGCAATTTGGCCTACACCTTTGTTGAGTCTGTAGCACAAATGCATCCTTATTACGCGATGCGTGCAATTGGTGGACTGATTTTCTTCCTGGGTGCGGTCATCATGCTGTTTAACGTAACAGTGACTATTCGCCGCGCGATTGCAAAACCGTCCGCCGAAATGGCAACTGCAGCGAATATTTGAGGGTATCAGCATGGCTAAAAAATCTAATAAACGCATTAGCTTTCAAGAGTGGGTTGAACAAAATGTGTGGGGGCTGGTGCTAGCGACGGCTTTGGTAGTGTCAGTCGGTGGTATTGTCGAGATCGTTCCATTGTTCTATTTGGATAATACTTTTGAGGATGATGTTTTTCCAGAATACGAAGAACTGCAGGGTGTACGTCCATACACTGCACTTGAGCTAGCTGGACGTGACATTTATCAGCGGGAAGGTTGCTATCTGTGTCATTCACAAATGGTACGTCCATTCCGTGATGAAAAAGATCGTTATGGTCATTATTCATTGGCTGTTGAGTCCAAATATGACCACCCATTTCAGTGGGGTTCCAAGCGTACCGGTCCTGATTTAGCGCGTGTTGGTGGTAAATACTCTGATGCATGGCATATTCAGCATTTGCGTGACCCGCGTTCTGTTGTACCTGAATCCGTTATGCCTAGATATCCTTGGCTGGACAAATCCACCATCGATGGTGAAGGCATGGTTAAGCGACTCAAAGCAATGAAAGTCCTGGGGGTTCCTTACAGTGATGAAGAAATTCTGGGAGCAGCAGAATTCGTAGAAGGCAAAACTGAAATGGATGCTCTGGTCGCTTATCTGCAAGTGCTTGGCACCATGATTCAATTTGAACCAGGAAGAGATTACCGTGAGTGATTTTCTGTCTTATTTTAAGACAAACTGGTCTGCAATGACCGTAAGCGATTGGGTGGGTACCATTCTGACGGTTGTTATTTTCTTACTGATGTTTGGTATGTATTTCTGGGTGTTACGCCCTAAAAACAAAGAAAAACTTGAATCGCATCGTGACTTGCCACTGAGAGATGACGATATAAATTCGGAGAAAAATGATGGCTGATAACAATAAAAACCCAAATGAATGTCCTGATACCGGACATGAATGGGATGGCATCAGAGAATTGACTAATCCACCGCCGCGTTGGTGGACAATAGCTTTATACCTGAGCGGTTTGTTAGTGCTGGTGTATTTTATTCTTTATCCTTCTCTGCCATTAGTGAATGGAAACACCGAAGGTATTCTGGGCTGGACGCAGATCAATGAATACAAGGATGACATGGCAAAAATTCAGGAAAAACGTGCACCTTTTGAAGATCGTATTGCTGCAATGTCAGCAGAAGAAATTCTCGAAGATGATGAGCTGTTACGCTATGCAGTAGGTTCAAGCAAAGTGCTTTATGGTGACAATTGTGCCGCTTGTCATGGTGTGGGTGGATATCCTCAACCTGGTTCGGGATATCCTATCCTGGCTGATGATGACTGGTTGTACGGTGGAACGGTAAACAAGATCATTGAAACCCTGGCCAAAGGTCGTCAAGGAATGATGCCAGCACATGCTGAGCTGTTAACCGAAGAAGAAGTGGATGGTCTGGTTGAATTCGTGTTGAGTAACTCGGCTGGTGAAGCCACCGAAGCGCAATGGAAACTTTACAACGAAAAAGGTTGTGTAGCATGCCATGGTGCAGATGCTAAAGGCATTCAGCAATTAGGCTCGGCTAACTTATCAGATAAAGTCTGGCGCTTTTCTGGGGAACCGGATGAAATTCGCCATACGATTCTTCACGGCGTAAATGCTGCGAATGATCCAAAGACTCGTATTGCAGTAATGCCAGCCTGGAATGAAAAGCTTGCCGTACGTTTGGAAGCAGAAGAATACGGTGATGATCCTGAAGAATATTATGAAGGTGATGAAACTCAACGGCTTTCAGAAACTGAAATCAAAAAACTGGCTGTTTATGTCCATCAACTCGGTGGTGGCGTAGAGTAGACTCAAGCTAACGTAATTACGAGTCGATAGATTCAAGGAGATTGATATGGGTTTAGATGCTGTAGCGATTGGTGCGATTGTAAGTCTTGTATTGACAATTGTTGTGATTGGCGTGATTGCCTACAAGGTCGTTAAAAACATGGAAGACAGTTCCAACGATAATTGACAGAGCGACGAATCAAAAAAAGCCGATTTTGTCGGCTTTTTTTGTACGTCAAAAGCTAAATTAGTAAATGCTTATATTATTTGGCGTGGTATAATTCCATCGGATAAGTTGCCTGTGAGGTACAAACTGTGTCGGAACAACTGAAGTCAGCAGAGCTCAATATTAATGACATCTATGATGAGGTCTCTGACTGGCATGTTAATGCCGGTGGCACTAAGGTCGTAGCAAAGCGGATGTCTGGTCGTTTCAGACGCCTTAAATGGTTTGGTATGTCGGTCTGGTTAATTTTCTTTATTGGGCCTTACCTACGCTGGAACGGCCAACAGGCAATTCTTTTCGATATCCCCAATCGTCAATTCAACTTTTTAGATATCACCATTTTCCCACAAGATATCTGGATGCTTTCCCTTACATTATTGTTCTTTGCCATATTGTTGGCGGCAGTAACCAGTATTGCGGGTCGGGTATTCTGTGGTTATTTCTGTTTTCAAACTGTCTGGACCGATGTTTTTACCTTTATCGAAACCCGTATTGAAGGTGATACACCTCAAAAAGCGATGAAGTTTAAAAACTCACCGAATACCATCAGCAAAGTCTCCCGCATTGTTCTGAAACATGCTTTATGGTTGTCAATTGCCTTACTGACTGGCGTTACCTTTGCTGCCTGGTTTACCGATGCGTATCAACTCTGGTATGACTATTTTCATCTGCAGGCGTCATTAGCTGCCTGGATAGTCCTGGCTATGTTTACTATTGGAACATATATCTTTGCTGGATTTATGCGTGAGCAGGTCTGTTTCTGGCTATGCCCATATGCCCGTCTGCAAGGAGTTATGTATGATCAGGATACCGTGCTGCCAGCATATGATGCCGAACGTGGCGAACCCCGTGGTAAGCTTAAAAAAGGTGCTATGGACTCTAGTAAAGGCAGCTGTATCGATTGCAAGGTGTGTGTTGCAGTATGTCCTACCGGAATTGATATACGTAAGGGGCAACAAGAGGGATGTATCACCTGTGGTATGTGTATTGATGCCTGTGACAGTATTATGGACAAAACCAATCAGCCTCGTGGTCTGATTCGTTATGCGTCATACAAGGATTTACATCACAATGCTCAACCGGCCCCGTTATATAAACGTCCGAGAGTTATTATTTATTCATTTATATTGATGATGGCAATGTCTGGCGTTGGTTATGGATTTGCCACGCTCTCGTCGACAGAGTTTCAGGTTATTCACAATCGACAACCGGTATTTGTTCAGCTAAGTGATGGATCTATTCAGAACCGTTACACACTTAAAATGCTTAACAAAACCAATAAAACCATGGAAGTTCAGTATGGCATCAGTGGTTTGGAAGGCGCCACTTTGCATGGTATTGACCACAGCGTTATTATTGAACCCGGTAAGGTTATTCCATTACAGGCACTGGTTAGAGTGCCAGATGGAGAACTCAACACAGAACTTGAACACCTGACTTTTATTGCTAATGTCGTTTCCAACCCGGGTGTTTCTGTCCAGTATGAAAGTGTCTTTATGGGGCCGAAATGATGGCAATCTCACAAGAAAATAATCAAGCACTGAAAAATCCATGGGTCTTAGGTTTTCTCGCTTTTTTGTGCACGTTTGTCACGATGAATATCATATTTATCTACCTGGCATTTAAGTCGCCACCAAATCTGGTCGTCGATAATTACTATGAGCGAGGCAAGGCTTACGCTGAGAAAGATATGCAGCTTGAACAGGAAAATAAGCTCGGCTGGAGCGGGGTTATTATGGTTCCGGCAAATAACCGGGTCAATCAGCGTCAGGCTTATGAAGTGCTGATCCAAGGAAAAAATTCTACAACTGTAGAATTGGATTCTGTCAGCTTATTCGCTTATCGCCCTTCAGATCAGCGTGAAGATTTTTCGGTTGAAATGAATCCTATTGGTCTGGGACGTTATGGCGCGGATATTGAGTTTGGCTTGCCAGGTAACTGGGACATAATAGTTGAAGCCAAACGTGGAGATGATGAGTTTCTGATCACCCGCAGAATTTATATTGATCCTTAATTATTTAAAAGCAAGTTGATAGTTTTTGTCTGAATCTGCCGCGCAAACTAAAAAAAGCGAATGTTTTCATTGTGGATTAATTGTCAAAAATCCCGGTGAATTTACTGCACAAATAAATTCCCTTCCACATGACTTTTGTTGTCATGGCTGCAAAATGGCATGCCAGACAATCTACGCAGCGGGACTACAGGGTTTTTATAATAAAACGCCAGAAGGCGAATCACTTGCCCCCCCGCCTGAAACAGCTAATGATTTTCATGCCTATGATATTGATGAAATTCAGGCAGATTATGTTGATGATCTAGGCGATAAACGCACCATTTACCTGTTAATCGAGGGGATACACTGTGCTGCCTGCGTTTGGTTAATTGAACATGCACTGCATAAATTACCGGGTGTGTTGGAGGCAGATGTAAATTTGACAGCAAAACGCTGTCGAATTCGCTGGGATAATCGCGAAACTTCCTTATCGATTTTAATGCAACATTTAGCCAAGCTTGGTTATGCAGCTGTTCCTTTCGACCCTGAAACCGCAGAGGGAGCACTGGCTAAACGACATCGTGGTCTTGTCTATCGAATGGCTTTTGCCGGTTTTGCCATGATGAACCTGATGTGGGTTTCCATCGCATTGTATTCCGGTGCAGCAGAAGACGAGTTCCGCAATCTGTTTCATTGGGTGGGCTTTTTTATTGCCACACCAACATTGCTTTATTCAGGTTATCCATTTTTTCGCAATTCAATAAGTGGATTACGCAGCCGTTATCTGACCATGGATTTACCGATTGCTATCGGTGCTACTGCAACCTATATTTACTCAACGTATATCACCTTCACTGGATCGTTAGATGGCGAAGTCTTCTTTGATACGGTAGTGAATTTTATCTTTGTGATTCTTATTGGCCGATATTTGGAAGCGCTTTCCAAGCGGAACGCGCTATCCGCAACGCGGCGCATGCTGGAGTTACAACCGAAACTGGCAACCCTAATTGAAGCGGGTGTCCAGAAAACAGTGCCTATCCGTTCGGTAAAAGCAGGGGATTTGGTGCTGGTCCGACCCGGTGAGAATATACCAGTCGATGGCATTGTGACCGAGGGTGAAAGTGCCGTCGATGAATCAATGTTGACTGGCGAATCACAACCGATTCGCAAACAACCTGACGATTCCGTAGTGGCCGGCAGTATTAATGGGGAAGGCGCTTTTGTTGTCAGAGCAAAACATGTGTTACGCCATACTGCTCTGGCAAAAATCATTGCGCTGATGGATGAGGCGCAAACCTCTAAAGCGCCTATTCAAACGCTGGCAGACAAAATCGTTCCCTGGTTTGTGGTAATTACCTTGACTCTTGCTACGTTGACCTTTATGTATTGGGTGGGAAGTGATTTTGAAAAAGCATTATTGGCTGCAGCCTCGGTATTAGTAGTGACCTGTCCCTGCGCTTTTGGCATGGCAACCCCAATGTCGATTGCGGTTGCCAGTGGTGTGGGGGCTAGCAATGGTATTTTGATCAAACAAGGTATTGCATTAGAGAAGTTATCCAGTGTGACTCATTATGTGTTTGATAAAACAGGCACATTGACTGAAGGTAAATTAAGGCTGGTTAAACGGTTCACCGCGGAAGGCATTTCCCCACAAACGGTCCTACAGATTGCGGCGTCAGCAGAGCAACAGTCCGAACACGGCATTGCAAAAACCATTATCTCAGCCGCTCACCAAGAGAATCTGCCTATATTGGAGATTTCCGGGTTTAATGCTTCTCCGGGAAGAGGGGTGGAAGCGGATATTGAGGGACAGAAAATTCTGGTAGGTACGGCGGAATGGATGACGCTGCATGATATAAAGCTAAATGGCGAATGGCAATCACAGGTCAATCAGCTGGAACAACAAGGGATCAGCGGTGTATTTGTGGCGCGTGAACAAAAACTGATAGGCATTTTAGGCTTATTCGATACGTTACGAGATGACGCAAAAAACGTGATTGCTGATATGTTGGCGCAGGGGCTTAAAGTCACTGTATTAAGTGGTGATCGTCAACTGGTAGTGGATTCGGTTACCGCAGATTTAGGCAATATCCAGCGGTTGGCCGAAGTATTGCCTGCTGAGAAACGGCAGGTGATTCAGAGATTACAGCAACAAGGCGATTTTGTTGCAATGGTGGGTGATGGCATTAATGATTCACCCGCATTAATTCAGGCTGATGTGGGTATAGCTCTGGCTTCGGGGACCGATGTCTCTATTGAAAGTGCCGATATTATCCTATCGCATAATCAACTGAGTCAGGTCGCTTTGGCAAGGCAGTTGGCTGCCCGGACATTACGCACCATTCGGCAGAATATTGTATTATCCATAAGTTATAACGTGATTATGGTCCCATTAGCTATGATGGCCTTAGTCAGTCCCTTACTGGCAGCAATCACGATGCCGATTAGTTCGTTACTTGTCATTGGTAATGCTGCCAGGATTAGTCGAATAGTAAAGAGGTAGGCTATGGAAGTCATTTATGGACTTTTACCCGGTATGTTATTGCTGGGCCTGGTGGGTGTTGCAGTGTTTTTCTGGGCTGTTCGAAGTGGTCAGTACGACGATATGGATGGCGCCGCTAACCGGGTATTGATGGATGATGATAACGATCCTGAAGAGCTCGAAGCGGACGAAGAACCACAAGTAAAGAATGAAGCCCGCAAGGATGAATAGGCTTGTTATTCTGTGTTGCGTTGGCCTTTTGCTGACGAAAAACGTCCTGGCTGAAAATATACATGTTGGCATGAGTAGTGCTTTGACTGGTCCACTAGCTGAAATGGGATTGTCAATGCAAGCCGGAATAAACGCTTTTTTTTCCAAAGTAAATGATCAGGGAGGCATTCAGGGCAATCGTATTGAACTATTGGCACTGGATGACTCCTACGAACCAGTTCTGGCAGCCTCTAATATGCGGCAGCTTATTACTGAGCATAATGTCGTGGCGGTACTGGGTAATGTTGGAACACCAACGGCAGTTGTCAGTGTT
Organism: Methylophaga sp. UBA3613; assembly: GCF_002375415.1. Lineage (NCBI taxonomy): Bacteria > Pseudomonadati > Pseudomonadota > Gammaproteobacteria > Thiotrichales > Piscirickettsiaceae > Methylophaga > Methylophaga sp. UBA3613. The sequence continues at coordinate 251,511 of NZ_DFLS01000008.1, forward strand.
CCGATTGCGGAACAATCTCAGGTTGCTTTGGTCGGTGCATTTTCCGGCGGTGAAGTGCTAAGGCGAGATCCCCCTAGTCGTTATATCATTAATATTCGGCCGGGATATCGACAGGAAGTCGCAACGTTGATTTACGGTTTATTGAATGCGGGCATTCAAGCCGATGAGATCGCTTTTTTTACGCAGCAGGATAGTTATGGCAATGCGGTATATCAGTCAGCTGCGCTGGCCTTGCAAGCCAAAGGGTTTTATCGGGCGGAGTACCTGCCCCATGCCTATTATTCTCGCAATACAATGAATGTCGAAAGTGCTGTTGCGACGATTCTCAAAGCAAAAAAAACACCCAAAGTTATTCTGATGGCTGGCAGTTATGCCCCATCGGCCAAGTTTATAAAACTATTGCATGCAGATAAGCCGGACATGTGGTTTGTGAATGTGTCATTTGTCGGTAGCCATGTACTGGAGCAATCTCTTAAAGGGATTGATGCAAATGTTGTGGTCAGTCAGGTTGTGCCGGAAGTCGATGCGGATCTGCCGATCGTCAATGAATATCGGCAGGCTTTGGCGCAATATGATAAAAACTTGCAGCCCAATACGGTCTCTCTGGAAGGCTACATCGTGGCAAAAGTATTTTGCCAGGCATTAAAACGTATTGATGGTCCAGTAACACGACAGTCAGTTGTTGATGCTCTTTATGATCTGGAGGATTGGGATATTGGTCTGGAGACCCAGAGCAGTTTTGCCAGTAATACCTCTGCTGTAGGCAACAAAGTCTGGCTCAGCAAACTTGAAAACGGTTCGTTTAGATCCTTTGAATGGCGTGACTTTGAGTTACCACAGTAGCTTCATCTACAGGATGTGAGCAAAATGAACAGGGAAAATATGTTTAAAAACTGGAGCATCCGTGCACTGCTGCACTTCTGGGCAGTCATTACCGTATTGATGGTATTGCTAATGGCGGCAATAGCCATGTTCAGCCATCATCATTACACCAAAAATCAACTCCAGCTTACCGAACAAGTGTTTCCGCTGGTAGATAATGCTCGACAAATTACGACCAGCGCGGCCGCCTTTATTACCAGGCAGAAGCAGATTATCAGTGCCCAAAATGCTGATGAACTTGCCAGTGTTGCTAAACGAGCGCCGCTTGAGGCTGAATTCGAACAAACCTGGCAACGTTTACTGGTAAGTATGCAGGAGCTGGAAATTTCACCAGAGCTCACCACTGTTTTAACTGATTATTATCAACAGTTTCTCGAAACTGATAGTCAGTTACTGCAGCAAATGCAGGTTCAGCACCAATTATCTGAACAGCTTGAACAACGTACCGAAAGTGTGTCCTTGCTGGGAGAAGAAATTCAGGAAATTGCCGAAGCGATTACCGGCAAAATTGATTTGACCCTGACCAGACAAATCCAGTCCTTACGTCCTCCTGCATTAGTTGAACAGTCTGATACAACTACGTTAATTGATAATTACAGTGCCGTAGAACGAAGCAGCTATTCTTTGATGCTGAATGTGTTGCGTATCAGTATGTTAAGTCAGAAAATTCGTGAAACACAAAATCAGGATTTGCTGCTGAGTATCAGGGAAAACGATATTAGGGAACAAGAGGCGATGTTGCGTAATGCTATTTTGGTAATCAAGCAGCATCTACAAAATTACCCTGATTTGATGCTACAGGCCGATAGATTACAACAACAGATTGATAGCTTTATTCACTTGGTAGTAGACAATGATAATTCGGTTTATCAATTGCGTATCCGACAAATAGAGGCATATGAACAATCCCAAATCGTGCAACAGCAGGGGTTGGATATATTGGAAATATTGATGCTGAATCTGAATAACCTTTCCGCCAGAGTAGGGGAGCAGGGGCTGGTCAGAACGCAGGCCTCAGCCGCACTGGCCAAGACAGCCAAATGGTGGATGATTATAAGTTGTTTGATTATTTCGTTAGGTATTACCGGTTTTGTACTCACCATGACAGCACGTATTAATCAGCCGATGCAACGCTTACGTAAAGCGATGCATTCCTTGTCTGCTCAGAATTTTGATACCCGGATGCCAACAGATAATGGTCAAAGTGAATTTAACTTACTTGCCAATGACTTTAATGTTTTTGCTGCGCAAACCCAGAGTCTGATTGAGACACTGGATGAGACCAGACACTCACTGGAGGTGCGGGAAACACGGATTCGTGCCATTCTTAATGGTGTTCCGGAAGCTATTCTGGCGCTTCAGGCCGATGGAACAATCAGTTCCTGTAATCCGGCAGCAGAAAAAATATTAAAGGCCAGTGAAAGCCAATTGGCTGGCCAGAAAATATTGCAGTTCTTTGCACAAACGGAATCGATTCACTCGCTTGGTGATATTGAGCAGCTGCAAAAAGACAATCGTGAGTTTGAGGGTTTGAACTGGTTTGGTGAGTCATTTTCCATGTGGGTCTCGCTCAGTCCTTTATCAGAGTTTGATGATGATATCTGGGTTTGCGTGATATCGGATATCAGCTCATGGAAAAGAACCAAACTGGCATTAGTCCAAACCAGTAATGAATTAAATGCCATTCTTGAAAATGCCATGGTAGGTATTGCTTTTATCAAGAATCGCCAGATTATTCGTGTAAATAATAAATTCGAACAATTGTTTCTGTTTTCCCGAGAGGATATTGAAGGCAAAAGCACTTTATGTCTGCATCCCAGCGAAGAAGCTTTTGAACGCTTTGGCGAACAGGCTTACAGCACATTGTCTGAAGCAGAAAACTTTGAAGCTCAAGTTGAAATGATCCGTGCTAATGGCGAGAAATTCTGGTGTGCAGTCGCCGGTCAGGTAATTGATCCGGTCAATCCAGCAGAGGGATCCATCTGGCTGTATGAAGATGTGACTCATCAACGTCAGAATGAAGAGCGACTGACTAGATTAGCCAGCAGCGATATTCTGACTGGTTTACCTAACCGAGGTGTATTTAAAGATCGCCTTGAACATGCCATACACAAAGCCAAACGACAAAATGGTCGACTTGCCGTGTTCTTTCTCGACTTGGATCATTTCAAACATATCAACGATTCATTGGGCCATAAAGCCGGAGACATCTTGTTGTGCGAAGTGGCACGGCGCATCCGTTCCTGTGTCAGGGACAGCGATACGGTTGCGAGATTAGGTGGGGATGAATTTACCGTTATTCTGGAAGATATCACCTCAGCTCAGTATGTCGGCAGAGTGGCTGAAAAAATTCTCAGCACGACAGCTTTGCCATATATGTTGGATAACATTGAAGTGAATATCAGTCCGAGTATCGGGATAAGCTTATATCCTGCAGACGGACGCGATGTCGATATGCTGGTGCGTAATGCCGATGCAGCGATGTACTACGCCAAGGGGAGTGGTCGTAATAATTTTCAGTTCTATTCCTCAGAAATGAATGCCCAGGCATCACAGCGACTGGCAATGGAAACCGGTTTGCGTCGTGCAGTTGAATTGCAGGAGTTTTATCTGCAGTTTCAACCGCAGATTGATCTGGAAACGGGCCGGGTGGCAGGTGCCGAGGTGTTATTACGTTGGCATACAGAGCAATGGGGAGATGTTTCACCAGCGATTTTTGTACCCGTGTTAGAAGATACCGGTCTGATAAGTACGGTAGGAGAATGGGTGTTAAGAAAAACCTGTGAAGCGTACATGGCAAACCAGCAATATTTGCCCGATGACTTTTTAATGGCAGTCAATCTTTCGGGCCGTCAATTTAAAGGCAATTTACTGGTCAACTTTATTCGCAATCTGCTGGAACAAACCGGAATGCCTGCCAAAAATCTGGAATTGGAGATTACCGAAAGTCTGTTAATGGAAAACACTGAGCAAGCTGTTCAGACCTTACGAGAATTGAGTTTGCTTGGTATTACCCTGGCCATTGACGACTTTGGCACCGGCTATTCGTCGTTGTCATATTTGAAGCAGTTCCCGCTCAATGTGCTAAAGATCGACCGAACTTTCGTTCGCGATGTGACAGAAGACAGTGATGACGCGGCTATCGTAAATGCCATTCTGGCCATGTCGAACAGTCTGGCCTTGGAAGTTGTAGCTGAAGGCGTTGAGACTGCAGAGCAGCTGGCATTTTTACGTAAGAGTCAGTGCAAACGGGCACAAGGGTTTTATTTCAGCAAGGCCATCGACCTGAGCGACCTTATGGATTATATAAAACTAACTGATCAGGATGAGCGGGCCGTATAAGTCAACATTGGACGTTCTTCAGGGTGAAGTCGGATAGTGAGACCAATATTCGGGTAATGCCAGATTTGTGCCGGACTTTCTTCTGCTTCATTCTGAATTTGTTCGGGTTCTCCAAAACGCGTGTGTACCATTTCCTCATCGAGACGTACTGAAGGAATATAAGTAAGCACTATTGCCGGAGCAGCTAATAAAGCCTGCTTATCATCAAAAGCAGGATCATAGCGCCGAGCTCCACTGGGTTGGAGTTTTGCCGAAACCGCTCTTGCCGCCATCGCTTGTAATTTCTCTTCAGGAAGCTGAAGATTAAGGACAGTACGTGCTGAGAGTCCACCAAGATTAATGGATTCAAAAAATACTTCAGCAGAAATATCGTCGTTTTCAGAAATAAAAAGAGCCGCTTCCCCGGCTTCACGCCATAACTGTTGAATTTCCCCGTAAGTAGTGGTGCCTAAGTGCACACCCATCACTTGAATTTGGTTATCAGGCATCACCGTCACTTCCCAAGGTTTGGGGGCGGTGGGTTGTGGAGAGGGGACCAGCATTAATGCAGCAATCGCAATAATGACTAAAGTCGTACCAAGTAAAAATTTGAGCAATATACGCATAAATATCCGAATTAGTTAACTTGTAACCAGAAAGTGACTGGCCCGTCATTGGTCAGTGAAACCTGCATATCAGCAGCAAATTGTCCGGCTTCAACCGTGACAGTTTGCAGCCGTGCCTGTGCCAGCAGATAATCAAACAATTGTTTGCCCTGTTCGGGCGGTGCAGCAGGCGTGAAACTGGGGCGATTGCCTTTACGGGTATCAGCGGGCAAGGTAAATTGCGGTACCAGCAGTAAATCACCTTTTATATCGAGCAAGCTTAAATTCATTTTGTCGTCGGCATCGCTGAATACTCGATAGTTTAAAATGCGTTTTAACAATCTGTCAGCAACAGCTATCGTGTCGGTTTTTTCTATACCAATCAATACCAGCAAACCCTGGCCGATTTGAGCAATGGTTTGATTTTCATTGATAGTGACATCCGCCTGACTGACACGTTGTAGCAATGCAATCATTTTAGTTTCGATGCCAATTGATCTGTCGTTCTGACCAGCGCATCAATAATCGCAGGCTCGCTTGCTGCGTGTCCAGCCAAAGGCAACACTTCAAACTGTGCATTTGGCCAGCGTTGATAGACTTCCCACGATTGCTGCATTGGACACACCATGTCGTAGCGGCCATGAATAATGGTTGCCGGGAGATGATTAATTGATTCTATGCTTTCCAACAAGGGCTGGTCTGCCAGAAAACAATTATTCAACGCGTAATGCAATTGGATTCTGGAATGTGCCAGTGGCCCTGGCGATTGCTCAGCATCGGGTTGATAATGTTGATCGCGGAGCATCACAATGGTGGCTTCCCAGTTTTGTAATGTATTGGCAGCGATTTCCTGTTGAGAGACATCCGGATGGGTTAATTTCTGATAAAAATATGCCAATGGTGAATTTTGCTCACTTTCAGGTAAATCCTTCACCAGTTCATGCCAGGCTTCAGCAAACACTCTGGATGCGCCGCCTGCAGCATAAACCCAGTTAATATCCTGCTGTCTTCCAAGAAAAGTGCCGCGTAACACCATGTTTGAGACTTTTTGAGGATGCTGTCGGGCATACGCTAACGCTAATGTGGCTCCCCATGATCCACCAAATAACATCCACTTATCAATATCGAGTAATTTGCGGATAGCTTCCATATCCGCTATCAGATAATCGGTGGTGTTATGTTCCAGTTCACCTGCTGGTAACGAACGTCCGCAACCACGCTGATCAAATAAAATAACGTGATATAACTCAGGATCAAAATAACAACGGTGCTGTGGCCGGCAACCAGAGCCAGGACCACCATGTAAAAATATTACCGGGATTCCCTGTGGATTGCCGCACTGCTCGAAATAAACCTCATGACGTCGACCATCCGGCATTTCTTCACAGGATAATAGCTGGCTGTGAAAAGGCTCGATATCAGGGTATAGAGTACGCATATGCTGTTCCGTAATGGTTTTCAGCACGCAACTATATCATGTCAGATGATGGTAATTATTACCTTGATGGGCGAAAATATGACGTTTAACTGTTGGCACTGCTGTTCAGCAATAATAAAGACATACAAGGCGAACTCAACATGAACCTGCATGAGTATCAGGCAAAACAATTGTTTAACCAATATGGCATCGCAACACCTAAAGGAAGGATGATAGCTACGGCTGATGAAGTGGAATCTGCCATTACAGCAATTGGTGGTGATCGTTGGGTAGTGAAAGCCCAAGTGCACAGTGGCGGACGTGGTAAGGCCGGTGGTGTACGGGTAGAAGATAATCAGCATGCGGTGAAGGACGCGGTAAATGCGATGTTGGGAAGTCAGCTGGTGACGCATCAGACAACTGCAGAAGGTTTACCGGTAAACAAAATCTGGATTGAAACTCCCTCATCAATTGCCCGTGAATTATATCTCGCCTTACTGGTCGACCGCGTCACGCAACGTGTTGTGTTTATGATTTCAGCTGAAGGCGGAATGGATATTGAAGAGGTGGCTGAGAAAACGCCGGAAGCTATTTTAAATCTTTATGTCGATCCGGTCGCCGGTCTGCAATCCTATCAATGTCGTCAGGCAGGTTTCTTTTTGCAGTTAACCGGTGCCGCCTTTAAGCAGTTACAGCAATTGATGCAAAACTTGTATCAGCTGTTTTGTGAAAAAGACATCAGCCTGTTGGAAATTAACCCGTTAGTGGTTACCGATTCCGGAGATTTACTGGCATTAGATGCCAAAATCAATGTTGATGATAATGCTTTATATCGTCACACGGATTTAGCCGAATTATTTGATCCAAGCCAGGAAAATCCAGCTGAAGTGATCGCTCGTGATTTCGGCCTGAATTATATTGCTCTGGATGGCAATGTGGCTTGTATGGTCAATGGTGCCGGGTTGGCAATGGCTACAATGGACTTGATTCAGAAGCAGGGCGGTGAACCGGCCAATTTCCTTGATGTTGGTGGCGGTACGACTTCAGATCGCGTTGCCGAAGCATTTAAATTGATTTTATCTGACAAAAAAGTGAAATCTATTCTGGTGAATATCTTTGGCGGAATTGTGCGCTGTGACCTGATTGCTCAAGGCATTATGCAGGCGGCCAAGGAAGTTGGTTTATCATTGCCGGTGGTGGTTCGCCTGGAAGGTACCAATGCCGATTTGGGCCGTACATTATTGGAAAACAGCGGCATGAATTTGCGCGTAGCACAGGATTTAACTGAAGCAGCAGCCATGGCTGTCACTGCGGCAGGGGAGTAATAAACACGTGAGTATCTTGGTTAATAAAGACACCAAAGTTATCTGTCAGGGTTTTACCGGCAAACAGGGCACTTTCCATTCCGAGCAGGCTATTGCCTATGGCACGCAGTTTGTTGGCGGGGTCACACCCGGTAAAGGTGGTCAAATGCATCTTAATATGCCGGTATTTAATACGGTGCATGAAGCCGTCAACGAAACCGGTGCTGATGCCAGCATGATCTATGTTCCAGCGGCATTCGCTGCTGATGCCATACTTGAAGCTGCTGATGCCGGCATTAAAGTGATTGCCTGTATTACGGAAGGTATTCCGGTACTGGACATGTTGCGGGTAAAGCACGCGCTGAAATCCTATGATGCCAGATTAATTGGGCCAAACTGCCCAGGCCTGATCACGCCGGGCGAATGCAAAATTGGCATTATGCCTGGCAGTATTCATTTGCCTGGCAAAATTGGTATTGTCTCGCGATCCGGTACCCTGACTTATGAAGCGGTTTATCAAACCACCCAGAATGGTCTGGGGCAAAGTACCTGTGTCGGGATTGGTGGTGATCCAATACATGGCATGAATTTTATTGATTGTCTGGCGTTATTTGAAGCAGATCCACTGACTGAAGGCATCGTTATGGTCGGTGAAATCGGCGGTCAGGCTGAAGAGGAAGCTGCCGAATACATCAAACAATATGTGACCAAACCGGTTGCGGCCTATATTGCAGGTTTAACCGCTCCAGCAGGGAAACGTATGGGACATGCCGGTGCCATCATCAGCGGTGGACAGGGCACTGCCAAAGCCAAACTCGCAGCGCTGGAAGCAGCCGGCGTGGCGATTGCAGGTTCACCGGCAGAAATTGGTTCAACCATGCTGCAACTGATGGAAAATTAATGGTCAATAATCAACTTCGGGTTGTGCTGGCACAGATCGATCCCGTTGTGGGAGATGTTGCTGGCAATACCAGAAAAGTGATGGCTGCCACCCGGCAAGCCAGGCAAGAGCATGATGCTGAGCTGGTTGTATTTCCCGAACTATGTCTGACCGGTTATCCACCGGAAGATTTGTTACTGCGACCCGGTTTGTTAAAGCGGGTTAATAAAGCATTGCAGACGCTTTGTCAGCAAATTGATGATATTACGATCATTGTCGGTCATCCGCTCGGTGAAGTCGGCAAAGAATTATTTAATGCCGCTTCGGTGATCAACAAAAATCACATCTCAGCCCAATACCTTAAACAAAAATTGCCTAATTACGGCGTATTTGACGAAAAACGCTATTTCATTGAAGGACGGGAAGCGACCATCATTGAAATTAATCAGTTTAAAATTGGCCTGACCATTTGCGAGGATATCTGGTTTATTGAACCCTCGTCACAGGCGGCCGATGCTGGTGCTGAAATCATTGTGAATCTCAATGCCTCGCCGTTTAAACAGGATAAAACCCAATTACGCGAAGCGGAAGTAAGCCAGCGGGCACGCGAAAATAATGTCCCTGTTCTCTATGTGAACCAGATTGGCGGACAGGATGAACTGGTATTTGATGGTGCCTCATTTGCAGTAAATGCCGCAGGCGAAAAATGTGTACAGGCTATTCAGTTTGCTACAGCGTTGGTACCGATAACACTTCATAAAACCGAACGGGGAATTGAACTCAGCGGGCCACAGCAACCGTTGATGGAAGAGCTGGAAACGGTCTACCAGGCATTAGTCTGTGGCTTGCGTGATTATGTTGAAAAAAACCGCTTTCCGGGTGTCGTCATTGGCTTATCCGGTGGCATTGACTCTGCATTAACCATGGCATTGGCGGTTGATGCATTGGGAGCTGAGCGCGTACAGGCCGTGATGATGCCATCGCGTTATACATCGCAAATCAGCCTGGATGATGCAGCTCAAATGGCTGCGATATTAGGTGTTCAATATCGAAACATTAATATTGAAAATCTGTTTCAGACATTTCTGCGTGAGTTGGAAGATGTTTTTGCGGGTACCCAGCCTGATGCCACAGAAGAGAATATTCAGGCGCGTTGTCGCGGTGTATTGCTGATGGCAATATCCAACAAAACTGGCGCGATGGTCCTATCTACCGGTAATAAAAGTGAAATGGCAGTTGGGTATTCCACCTTATATGGGGATATGGCGGGTGGTTTTTCGCCATTAAAGGATGTGTATAAAACGCTGGTTTATAAGCTTGCTCGCTATCGCAACAGTTTGTCGCCGATCATTCCTGAACGCATCATAAGTCGACCACCTTCCGCTGAGCTTTCAGCAGACCAGGTGGATCAGGATTCATTACCTGCCTATGAAATACTAGATGAAATTCTCGAAGCCTATATCGCCAAGGATGATTGTTTTGAAGATTTGGTGGCGTCGGGATTTGATGCAGAAACGGTTGCACAGGTCATCAAAATGGTAGATCGTAGTGAATATAAACGGCGGCAGGCCCCTCCCGGAATTCGTATTACCGGAAGAGCATTTGGCAGAGATCGTCGCTATCCGATAACATCAGGGTATACCGTAACATCAACAATAGAGTAGGCAATCACATGAAAAAAATTGAAGCCATTATCAAACCGTTCAAACTGGATGATGTACGTGAAGCATTGTCCGATATCGGAGTCACTGGCATGACAGTTTCCGAAGTTAAAGGTTTTGGCAGACAAAAAGGCCATACCGAACTTTATCGTGGTGCTGAGTATGTTGTGGATTTTTTACCTAAAGTAAAAATGGAAATTGTATTGGCAGATGATCAGGTGGATGCCTGTATTGAAGCAATTACCAAAGCCGCGCATACCGGACGAATTGGCGATGGCAAGATTTTCGTTTCACCATTGGAGCGAGCCATTCGCATCCGTACTGGTGAAGATGGCGAAGCCGCTATTTAAACAACTAATTTCAGAGACGACGCTGTTACTCTACCAGCGTCGTCTTACGTACCTCTGCTACCCCTGGATGTCCCGGGTAGTTTGCTTCCAAAACGCGTAAAGCATCTTCTGATAAATCATTTAGCTCCAGGATCTTATAGGCTTTTGCCATTACCACCAGAGCATCTGGCATGGCCGGAGTACGTGGATAATTCTCAATAACATACTTAGCGCGATTGGCCGCTGCGAGATAGGAAGCTCGGCGCATGTAATAACTTGCCACGTGCAATTCATGCTGGGCAAGGCGATTTCGTAGATACACTACACGTTGAGCTGCATCATCACTGTAGCGACTAGTGGGAAAGCGGTTGACCAGCGTGGTGAAATCACGCAGCGCCTGCAATGCTGATCCAGGATCCCGTTGAGTCTCATCACGTGGAATATATTTTTCCAGGATCCCCATATCACGGTTAAAGTTAATCAGACCTCGCAGATACATTGCATAATCAATGTTTTCGTTAAGCGGATACACTCGCATAAAGCGGTCCAGAGTGGCGATAGCCGTTTCAGGCTCGTCTGTTTTGTAATAAGCATAAGCAGAATCCAGTAAGGCTTGCTGCGCATACTCACCAAACGGGAAGCGTGCTTCAAGTTGTTCGTAATATTCGATTGCCGTGCGGTAATCATTAATATTCAGGGCTGCTTTAGCTTCGGCATAAACGCGCTCTACAGTCCAGCTTTCTTCAGCAACCACCGGGTCTCTACCTGAAAAGAAGGAGCACGCGGTAAGTGTGAATAACAGGAACAACGGCAGAATGTATTTCATCATGGGCTTCTATCTGTATAAAACAAAAAATTCACAGCCTGCGATTGTAGACTGTTTAAGCGGGCAAATCATCACTAGGGTCTGTTAATCTTTCATAACCACCACTGCTGGTGGCAATTTTTTTGTCCAACAAGGCGGTAATGATACGACGTAGTCATTCTACATAAGTTATTACCAACGCCGTAGGGCGGAAAAATAGCCCCAGCCCTACGGGTTGCGGCTGAAAATGCACCACTCTTCGTGGCCTACATGGATGTAGGTCAGGGGCGTAAGCAGGATGCGGAAGCTTTGCTTGTCATTTATTTAGAGTGACTAAACTTCACTCCTCGCGTCTTGATTGGTGCATTCTCAGTCACAACAGAGGCGGTTATGAAAGATAAACAGACCCTGAGCTTGTTAATCTTTCATAACCACCACTGCTGGAGACTTTTTATTCGTCAAGCAAGACCCAGTAGTAACAGTTTTCGCGGAACATTGTACAATAGCCGCTGTTTATTCACTCTTAACTCTATAGGTTTTTAATGATTAGTCGTTTATTTATCGGTTTGGCGAGCGGTTTATTGATGCTGCCAGTCGGTGCTACAACGTTTGAATTAGCTGATGAAGAAGCGCGTGTCATTGGACACAACCTTATTGTCTACAGCCGGCATGAAGATACGTTACTGGATATTGGTCGTAAATTTGATTTGGGCTATACCGATATGGTGGAAGCAAATCCAAATCTGGACCCGTGGTTACCCGGTGATAATCAACCGGTATTAATCCCCAACCGTTTTATTATTCCTGACGCGCCGAGAAAAGGTGTGGTAATTAATATCCCGGAGATGCGCTTATATTATTTTTTGCCAAAACAAGGTGATCAATTACAAAGAGTAGTGACGCATCCCATCGGCATTGGTCGTGAGGGTCGCGATACACCATTAGGGAAGTTATCGATTATTCAAAAACGCGAGAACCCATCATGGACGCCTCCGGAGTCCGTTCGTAAGGAACATGCTGCGCAAGGCGATATCCTGCCTGCTGTTGTACCGCCAGGTCCTGATAATCCCCTTGGCACACGAGCTATGAGACTATCTAACCCCAGTTATCTGATTCACGGTACAGCCAAGCCATATGGTGTTGGTTTACGGGTGAGCAGTGGTTGTATTCGTTTATATCCTGAAGATATTGAACATCTGTATAGCCTAGTCTCTTTAAATACCCAAGTGAATATTCTGCATCAACCTTATAAGGCTGCCGTAGCGAATGGAAAGCTGTTTTTGGAAGCGCAGAAGCCCATACCTGAAATGTATGATGGTGTGAGCGGGAATATGACACCGATGGTGATGGCCGTTTTGGATGCTCAGGATTCAGTATTGTCAGAGCAGGACTGGCCATTTGCTGAAGAGATTGTGATGACCTCAGATGGTGTGGTTAAACAACTCAATCAGCAGGAAGAAAAGATCGTTGATAATGTCTGGTTTGTTCACGGCGGCTTAAAGCTGGAAACCGGAGCAAAAATGCGAAAGGCATTAGAAGCTTTGAATATGCAGGACAAATTCTGGCCGTTGCAAAATAAGGCTGTAGATGAAGTAGTGGTGGGCCCATTTGACACGTTGGAAGCCGCGCGTGAAGCGGCAGATAAAATTTCGGCTGCGGCAGGTATTCCTGTTTGGCCAGCGCATTTATCGGAAGAAATGTTTTAGGGCTTGTTTATCTTTCAGATCCACCACTGCTGGCGGCTAGTTTTCCGCCCTGCGGGTTGTGACTGAAAGAGCGCCACTATGCGTGGCCTACATGGATGTAGGTCAGGGGCGTTAGCACAGGATGCGGAAGCTTTGCTCGTCACTTATTTAGGATAACTACAAAAACGTCAGGACAAGCAATGTTCCAGACATTGCTATTGCATACACTCCATCCATGGAGATAAACGTTTTTGAGCGCAGGCCCCTTCGGGGTGAGATACATGGATGTATCTCACGAAAGGCGCTCTTCGTGCCTTGATGGGCGTTTTTTCAACTCACAACCCCTAGCATTACAAACTGCACAACCAAAAAAGCCGGGATAAATCCCGGCTTTTCTGTTTTTAAGCTTTGAAAAATAATTGTTTAGATTATTTGCTCATTGCTTTTTCAAACATACGATCGATTTTTGCACAGCAAGCATCAACTTGTGCTTGTGCATCTTCAGCCGCTTTTTGTGCATTCATTGCAGCCAATTCAGCGTCAGAAGCTGTACGTTGTGCAGTATCAGCAGTACTTTGCGCGTTGCGAGCTGCAACTAAAGCAGAATCAGCTGTTGATTGTGCAGATTCTACTGAACCTTTTAATGCTTCCATTTCAGCAGTATTTGCACATGCAGTCAGTAATGCCAACGGCAGGATAACGGCGCTCAGTTTAGCTAATGATTTCATTTGTATCTCCTTAAAGTGTTCTAGGGTTGGTAGCATTTCCATTTCGTTTGTAAATGCAAGCCTGTTAAAAGGCTAGCAGGAAATATTTATGCTGTCTATTGCCACAAATTTAAACTGCGAACCGATGGCGATAGTTGGTATAATTATGCTCTCTTTTTTTAGACTGGAATAGTATCTTGCTATTTCTGTCGCATTCTTTTTTTTGCTCTGGAAAAATTTGTTCTATGCATCCGATGCTTAATATAGCCGTACGTGCGGCTCGTCAGGCAGGTAGCCTGATTATGCGCTCTTTACAACACGTCGATCATTTGGAAATTACCGCTAAAGGTTTGAATGATTTTGTCACTGATGTTGACCGCCTTGCGGAACAGGAAATCATTAATACAATTAAAAAGTCCTATCCCGAACACGCAATTATGGCCGAAGAGTCAGGTGAAACAGGACAAAATGATGTTGTCTGGATCATCGATCCGCTGGATGGCACAACAAATTATCTGCATGGTTTTCCGCATTACTGCGTATCAATTGGTGTCATGGTTAAAGGCCGTATTGATCATGCAGTGGTATTTGATCCGATGCGCGATGAACTGTTTACTGCCAGCCGCGGTGAAGGCGCCAAACTGAATGACCGTCGTCTGCGCGTCAGTAAACGTAAAGATCTCAACGGGGCATTGATTGCTACCGGCTTTCCTTTCAAATATCCGCAACATATTGATGCTTATATGCAAATGTTTGCCGCGGTTTTTCCTAAAGTAGCGGATATTCGCCGTGCCGGTTCAGCAGCACTGGATCTGGCATATGTTGCAGCCGGACGAGTCGATGGTTATTGGGAAATCGGCTTGGAAAACTGGGATTTGGCCGCCGGTAAACTGTTGGTTGAAGAAGCGGGGGGGGCGGTAACGAACTTCACCGGCGGTGACAAGGTTTTAGATAAAGGGCACGTTGTTGCGGGCAATTTATCACTCCATGCTCATCTGCAAAAAAGTATTGCCCCGTTTGTGGTGGATAATCTGAAGTGATTGTGGTCCCCAACGGGACATTTTTTAACAGCGCATGCCAGCCATGCCTTAATGAACTGATTTTATGAGTAATAATTCTAGAGATATAAACAAACTACGTAACATAGCCATCATCGCGCACGTTGACCATGGTAAAACAACCCTGGTCGATCAGTTGCTGCGTCAGTCCGGTACCTTCAGTGAACATGAAGAGTTACAGGAAAGGGTAATGGACTCCAATGATTTGGAACGTGAGCGTGGTATTACCATCCTTTCCAAAAATACAGCGATCCGCTGGAATGACTACCGCATCAATATTGTGGATACACCAGGCCATGCCGATTTTGGTGGCGAAGTTGAACGTGTTTTGTCGATGGTTGATTCAGTGTTGTTGTTGGTTGACTCTTCAGAAGGTCCGATGCCGCAAACGCGTTTCGTGACTCAAAAAGCGTTGGCATTAGGTCTTAAACCGATCGTCGTCATCAATAAGATTGATAAACCAAGTGCTCGTCCAGGTTGGGTTTTGGATCAAACATTTGATCTGTTCGCCAATCTAGACGCCACCGATGAACAATTGGATTTTGATGTCATTTACGCCTCTGGATTGAACGGTTTTGCCGGTATGGAAGATACGGTTCGTGAGGGTGATATGACGCCTTTATTCCAACTGGTTGTGGATAGAGTGAGTCCTCCTGCGGTTGACCCTGAAGGTCCTTTCCGTATGCAGGTAACTTCACTTGATTACAATAGTTATGTTGGTGTTATCGGTATCGGCCGTATTGAGCGCGGTAAAGTGAAAACCAATATGCCGGTTACCGTAGTTGATCCGCAAGGCAAAAAACGCAATGGTCGCGTTATGCAGGTTATGGGATTTATGGGACTACGCCGTGAGGAAGTAGAAGAAGCACATGCCGGCGACATTATTGCGTTTACCGGTCTGGACCCACTGAATATTTCTGATACGTTATGTGACCCTAGTGCTGTTGAAGCATTACCACCGTTAAGTGTTGACGAACCTACCGTCACCATGACCTTTCAGGTCAACAATTCCCCGTTTGCCGGTAAAGAAGGCAAGTTTGTTACTACCCGACAAATCCGTGAACGTCTGGATCGCGAGTTAATCCATAATGTGGCATTAAAAGTCGAACAGTTGGTGGAAGATCCGGATAAATTCCGTGTTTCCGGTCGTGGTGAATTACATCTTTCCGTATTGATTGAAAACATGCGTCGCGAAGGTTTTGAGATGGGTGTTTCACGTCCTGAAGTGATTATTCGTGAAGTGAATGGCACCAAAGAAGAACCATACGAAGCGGTAACCATTGATGTTGAAGATACACATCAGGGTACAGTGATGGAAAAAATGGGTACTCGTGGCGGTGAGTTGAAAGATATGGCACCAGATGGCAAAGGTCGTGTCCGTCTCGACTTTATTATTCCATCACGTGGTTTGATTGGTTTTCGTACTGAATTTTTGACTGCTACCCAGGGTACAGGGTTAATTTACAGCGTATTTGATCATTATGCTCCAGTGAAACCGGGCACCTTTGGCAAACGCCAGAATGGCGTGTTAATCGCCAATGGTGTTGGTAAAGCAGTTGCTTTTGCTATCTTTAACCTCCAGGAGCGTGGCCGTATGTTTGTTGGCCATGGTGATGAAGTTTATGAAGGTATGGTTATCGGTATTCATTCACGTGATAACGATTTGGTGGTTAATGCCCTGAAAGGTAAACAGCTAACCAATGTTCGCGCTTCTGGTACGGATGAAGCAATTGCTCTGGTTCCGCCAATTCGTATGAGTTTGGAACAGGCGCTGGAATTTATCGGTGAAGATGAATTGCTGGAAGTCACGCCTAAATCTATCAGAGTACGGAAAAAACTTCTGCTGGAGCACGAGCGTAAACGCGCTTCACGCGGCTAGTTCTATCGTTAACTGATCAAGAAAGGGTATCCTATATCGGATGCCCTTTTTTTTGAGGTAAAACATGCGAATTTTAATCCTGCTGGCGATAGGCCTGTTGTTATATCTAATCTTTCGGAATTTATACCGGCGGATAAAAAGTGAAAAACAAATCGAACAAGCTGAGAAAATGGTGCGCTGTGAACAATGTGGTTTGCATTTACTGGAACAGGAAGCCATTCAGAAAAATCAGCATTTTTTTTGTACTACAGAGCATCTTGAGGCTTATCAGCAACAAAAATAATGGCTGGAGAATACTTTACCACCAGTAAATCAGAGCAGGATCAGGCTTCCTGGCGTGCTCTGACATTATTTTCCGGCTACCGCCTATTTCTCGCAGCGATTCTGTTTGTTGTTTTTTATCTGGAGTTAGCCCCAGAGTTCATCGGTAATAAATATCCCTTATTACATCACTTTGTCAGCCTCAGTTATCTGATGGTCGCTGTATTGCTGATGATATTTTCCAGTCGACACTGGGGGGTATTTGTCACGCAATGCAGCATTCAGCTGATTATAGATATCATCGCGCTGGCATTAATTATTCATGCTGCTGGCGGCTTACAAAGTGGATTGGGTGCATTGCTGGTTGTAGTAGTGGTTGCCGGTGGTGCTTTAATCCCAGGCCGATTGGCTGTATTTATTGCTGCCATAGCCACATTATCGGTTTTGCTTGAAGCCGTTTATGCGGAGTTCATTGGAATGGGGCAAAGCCATTTTGCCCAAGCCGGAATGTTGGGGGCGATATTTTTTATTACCGCCGTTTTAGCGCAGTTACTTTCCCGAACCATGCAACGCTCACAATTGCTGGCAGAACAGCAGGCTCAGGATCTGAATAAACTGGCGAGCCTGAATCAGCACATTATCAGTCGCATGCAGGTCGCTGTATTAGTGTTGGATGATCAAGGCAGGGTTTCACTTTGTAATCAGTCAGCCTCGCAGTTTATGGGAATCGAAAACGTCCCTTCACAATTTTTACTCAAACAGTATATTCCTGAGTTGGCTGAACAAATCTGGCGCTGGAAACAGCATCTACCCGATCCATTTGAACCTTTTCATGCCCGAGCTGATTTACCTGAACTACTGGCCCGTGCAACCCAGTTGGATTCAGGTGAAGTTCTAGTATTTATTGAAAATACCACGGCAATGGCACAACAGGCGCAACAATTAAAATTAGCCTCCTTAGGTCGTTTAACAGCCAGTATTGCCCACGAAATACGCAATCCCTTAAGTGCTATCAGTCATGCCAGTGAGTTGTTGGCTGAATCCTTGCGCGATGATGATTCTGTCAGCAAGCTGACCGGGATTATTCAACGACATAGTGTTCGGATGAACAATATCATTGAAACCATTCTGGAAATGAGCCGACGCAAAAATGTCGAGCCAACGGTGGTGGTATTAAGCCCCTGGCTGGAAAAGCTGGTGGATGAATATTGTGAAATTAAACACATCCCGCCTCATCAAATAGTACTGACCTCATCAGCACCGTTGGCCCGCATCTGTACCGATGAAGAACAATTGCACCAGGTAATATGGAATTTGA
This sequence comes from Methylophaga sp. UBA3613, assembly GCF_002375415.1. Classification (NCBI taxonomy): domain Bacteria; kingdom Pseudomonadati; phylum Pseudomonadota; class Gammaproteobacteria; order Thiotrichales; family Piscirickettsiaceae; genus Methylophaga; species Methylophaga sp. UBA3613. The sequence continues at coordinate 269,623 of NZ_DFLS01000008.1, forward strand.
TTGATAATGCATGGCACTATGCGGATAAAGAACAGGAAATGCCCATTGAAATCCGTATTACTCTGCAATCCGAAAATATTCATATCGATGTGATTGATAACGGTGCAGGCGTAAGTCCTCAAGCCATGGAACATCTGTTTGAACCATTTCATTCGGAACGCACAGGTGGCACCGGGTTAGGGTTATATCTGGCTCGTGAGCTATGTCAGGCCAATGGTGCAAGGTTAAGCTACCTGCCGGAGTTTGGCAGCTGTTTCAGAATTAGTTTTCCACTGCAAAGACAAGAGTTTATCCAATGAACCCACAAGCATTGATTGTCGATGATGAGCCGGACATTCTCGATTTACTGTCCATGACGCTGTCAGGCATGTCGATAGACTGTGTTACTGCAGAGAGCATTGCTGAAGCGGAAAGACTTCTGGCTCAGCAATCGTTTGATTTATGTTTTACCGATATGCGATTACCTGATGGTGATGGCTTAGAGCTAGTAAAAAAAATACAGGTCAGTTATCCGGAATTACCTATCGCGGTGATTACTGCCTATGGCAATATGGATTTAGCGGTCTCTGCATTAAAATCCGGCGCCTTTGATTTTGTCTCTAAGCCATTGAAACTGCAGGTTTTACGTGAGCTTGTGGATGCAGCTTTGAAATTGTCACCCAATCGGCCACATAAAAATGACCGGCGTTCACGTGATCGTTTATTGGGTGAAACCGAATTGATGCGTGAATTACGGGGCAAGGTCGCTAAACTGGCCCGTAGTCAGGCCCCGGTTTATATCAGTGGTGAATCAGGGACAGGCAAGGAGTTGGTTGCCCGATTGATTCATGATCTCGGCGCACGGTCGGATAAAGCGTTTGTGCCGGTAAACTGTGGGGCGATACCCAATGAATTGGTAGAGAGCGAGTTTTTCGGTCACAAAAAAGGCGCCTTTACCGGCGCAGTTGCCGATAAACAGGGATTATTCCAGCATGCTCATGGTGGCACGTTATTTCTGGATGAAGTTGCCGATTTACCCTTGATGATGCAGGTAAAACTGTTACGGGCAATACAGGAAAAAGCTATTCGCCAGGTGGGGGGGAATGAAGAGATAAATGTGGATGTCCGAATCTTATCGGCAACACATAAAAACCTGGCAGAGTGTGTCGATAATGGCACCTTCCGGCAGGATTTGTTTTACCGGTTGAATGTAATTGAATTGCAGGTGCCGCCATTACGTGAGCGCAAAGCCGATATCCCCATTCTGGCAGAGCATATTCTGCTGAAACTGGCAGGTAAAACCCATTCGGACGTCATAACATTAACTGCTGAAGCCCTTGCTTCATTAGAACAATATCCTTTTCCGGGCAATGTACGAGAACTGGAAAACACGCTTGAGCGTGCGTTGACATGGGCTGAGGGAACGCAAATAACAGCAGAAGACCTGATGTTGCCAGTGACCAATCAGATAAATCATGCTGTTCCCAAGGTGTCAGAGCTATCAATGCCTGTGTTGAATCAGGATTTGGAAACCCATCTGGAAGAGCAGGAACGGGCCATTATTGAAAAAGCACTGAATGAGACCCGCTGGAATAAAACAGCTGCTGCCAAACGGCTTGGAATTACATTCCGGGCTTTACGATACAAACTTAAAAAGCTGGACTTGGACTAAAAGATCAACAAGCCCTAAACGTAAGCATGCACCGATTCAATCGCGGTGCCATCACTCAAATACAAATCCTGATTGGCTCCATCAAGCTTTAAACTGAGCTGCAGAAACAGCTGGTTTTCATCACCGTGAATAGCATTAACAACATGGCCAATCACGGCTTTTTCCTTATCCACAATGGTCTCACCAATTTCAGGCAGGGTATCTGTTTTGGCTATGGCCTGAAACAAACGACGTTTGGGTTCACCAAGATAATGCAAACGCGCGACAACTTCCTGTCCGGGGTAACAGCCTTTACGGAAACTCACACCACCTATTAAATCCAGATTGAGTTGTTGTGCGGTGAACAGCTCACGACTTGACGGAAAAATGACCGGAATCCCACTTTCAATCTCTGTGATAAACCAACTGGCTTCTGCAGCAAGCTGCCACCCTTTGCTCATCAGATCTTCCAAATCAGAAGTCATCTGGTCAACGGAGGCGATCAGCAAAGCACGGGATTGTGAAGGTAGAGGGATTGCCGAAGTCGATGGATCGTTACCTTGCAGCCCACATACCTGTAGAGTTTCGCTGCAGTCTGCAATCTCAACTTTGCTTCTCAATTTGAACATTTGCAGCCGCTGTGCCAGGAAAGCACACTGGCTCTGAGGTAATACCAGCTGATACCCACTCTCTGTTTTAACCAGCAGAAAAAGCGCCAGCAAACGACCTTTTGGGTTACACATAGCCGTAATCTGCGAAGCTTGTTGTTCCAGTTGCTTGACATCATTGGTCAGGAGATTTTGCAAAAAGTTGGCAGCTTCTTCACCCGTTACTGTTATTACGCCATAACTCGGTAATGGAATCAGGTAATGGTTTTCATCATTTCTTGTTGCCAATGGAGCTGATGCCTGTTGTTGCAAAATGGATTGATAGTCAGCGGTCATGAATTTACTCTTTAGCTTAAAGGATTAGTACCGTGCAATTGTAACAGGCCCTCAGTTTGGGAGAACAAGGATGAAGGAGCAGAAAAAAGGATTTTATCTCCCATTAGGGAGATCACGACTTTTACTGATTTACAGCCTGCTTGCACATATGCTGGCAGTGATAAGTATAGTTTTATTAACTGTTATACCAGTCGTTAAAATAGTATTTATTACAGGGGTTTTTATATGTCAGTTTTTGCATATCCGTCGGTTGGGTTATCTCCGGGAATACAGGAAACGGCCTGTCACACTGATAAACACTATGAATGAATATTGGCAGATAGGGTATGCCGACAGTTCAAAAACAGCGGATTTATTACTCGAATCTGCGTGGGTCAACCGGTTCGCCGTCATTATCCATTTCAAATCATTGAACAAAAAACGTCTTTCACTTCTTATCCCGAACGATTCGGTTGATCAGGAACATTTTCGACAATTACGCGTGCGGCTCAGATTGGCTTTTTTCCAGCAATAATACTGTTACTGGCGGTTTTATCCGATGTCTCCGGATAATCAAGCGTGTAATGCAGACCACGACTTTCTTTACGCTGTATCGCTGATTCGATGATCAATTCCGCTACATCAGCCAGATTACGCAATTCCAGCAAATCATTGCTTATATGGTGCTGACTGTAAAACTCATCAATTTCCTGTTGCAACAGGTACAAACGCTGGCGGGCGCGATTAAGTCGCTGAGTACTGCGAACAATGCCTACGTAATCCCACATAAAGCGACGTAATTCATCCCAGTTATGACTTATCGCAACAGCTTCCTTGGCAGGGTGCACACGGCTTTCGTCCCAATGCGGAATATTATCAGGCAAAGTAATTTTGGGGCGATTCAATATATCGCGTGCTGCCGCATCGGCAAATACCAGGCATTCCAGTAATGAATTACTGGCCATTCGATTGGCACCATGCAAACCCGTATGAGCGGTTTCGCCAATCGCATACAGGCCGTCAATGTCCGTTCTTCCTCGCATATCCGTCATAACACCGCCACAGGTATAATGAGCTGCAGGGACTACCGGAATGGGTTCCTTCGCCATATCCACACCGAATTGCAGGCAGCGTTTATAGATAGTAGGAAAATGCGTGGTAATAAATTCTTTGGACTGATGACTGATATCGAGATAAACGCAATCCTGGCCGAGACGTTTCATTTCATGATCAATTGCGCGCGCCACAATATCCCTTGGGGCCAGTTCAGCCTGCGGGTGAAATGCCGGCATAAACCTTGTGCCATCTGCTAACTTCAAGGTGGCACCTTCACCGCGCAACGCTTCAGAAATTAGAAAAGATTTGGCTTTGGGATGAAATAAGCAGGTTGGGTGAAACTGTATAAATTCCATATTGGCAATTCGACAGCCGGCGCGCCAGCCCATGGCAATTCCGTCCCCGGTCGATACGTCTGGATTACTGGTGTATAAATACACTTTTCCGGCACCGCCAGTGGCGAGCACAGTGACTGGAGCCAAAAAGGTTTTGGGTTGATCCTTTTTGATATCCAGCACGTAACAACCCAGACAACTATTCTCTTCAGTGGCAAGGTGTTTGTGGGTCGTAATCAGATCGATACCGATATGATAAGGAAACAACGAAATATTCGGATGCGCTTTGGCTTTATCCAGCAGTGTTGTTTCCACCGCCCGACCGGTTGCATCAGCCGAATGAATAACCCTCCGATGACTGTGACCACCCTCCTGTGTCAGATGATATGTCTCGGTGGTCATATCATCACGGGTAAAAGAAACACCCTGTTCAATCAGCCACTCGACACTTTCTCGCGCATGTTCAACCGTAAAACGAACGACATCCTCGTCGCATAATCCGCCGCCGGCGCGCAAAGTATCATCAATATGGGATTGCAAAGAATCGGCTTTATCGAGTACAACTGATATGCCGCCTTGAGCATAAAGTGAAGCACCTTCCTCAAGCTGGCTTTTGGATAGAACGGCAACACGGGCCTTGTCTGCCATCTTTAAAGCCAGGGTCAGACCTGCTGTTCCGCTGCCGATAATCAGCAGATCAAAATGATGAGTTGTCGTCATGGGTCCTGTTAAAGGTAGAATGCCAACAATTATTGTGCACTGATTGTGGAACAAAAATAAATGACATTGGTCAATCTAGCATTAAACAGAAATTGTCTCCGGCTTGTCGGAGTAGGCCGGATATATAAATGAACGTGGATCAGGAATTAGTTCAGCGGGTACAGGCGGGCGACAAAAAGGCGTTTGATCTGTTGATAATGAAGTACCAACAGCGAATCATACATGTGATAACCGGATTTGTGCATGACCCAGTTGAAGCAATGGATGTAGCGCAAGAAGCTTTTATTAAAGCTTATCGTGCGTTGCCGAACTTTCGCGGGGACAGTGCGTTCTATACGTGGCTTTATCGTATCGCTATCAATACCTCTAAAAATCATCTTACTGCCAGTTCGCGGCGACCACCAATGAGTGATGTCGATGCTATGGATGCAACAAATTATTACGATGCGCCCGAACTTAAGGAATTTGAGACCCCTGAAAACAGTCTCATGTGTGTAGAGTTGGAAGAGGCTATCCAGCAAGCAATTGAAGATTTGCCGGAAGATACCGCTACAGCTATCAAGTTGCGAGAATTTGAAGGTATGAGTTACGAAGAAATCGCGGAAGCGATGGACTGTCCGATCGGCACCGTCCGGTCAAGAATATTCAGGGCTAGGGAAGCTATCGATAAACAAGTTAAGTCAGTGATGGGTGAAGAGGAATAACAATGGCAATTAATCATCTCGAATTAGTGTCTGCTTTGGTTGATGGCCAGCTGACCGGTAGTGAACTCGAACAGGCGTTGGAATTAGTTAACAATGACAGCAGCGTCCGTGAAGCATTTATGCGATTTCAGCAGGCAAGCGATATCCTGCATGGATATACGCGAAGCATTACACAAGCACCGTTAGAGCTAACAACGCGCATTTCTGCTGCGCTGGAAGCTGAACCGGTTTATTCAATTCCTACTCAAAATAAACCTACCGCAAAATTATTGCGTTTTCCAAAAAACTTCTGGAAACAGGCAACAGGTCTGGCAATGGCTGCATCCGTTGGAGCACTTGCTGTGGTCGGCGTTGTACAGCAGCAAACAGGATTCAACGGCGTGCCCGTAGCCAGTGTCGTGGCGAATGAATCACCAGCGACTATGGTTAGTCAATCTAATCGCTGGACTGTCGCCGAACCGGAAATTGAAGACAGACTTAATAATTATCTGGTGGATCATAATGAATATGTTGGCACATCAGGGATGTTTTCTTACGGTCGCGTCGTTTCTTATGGCACGGAGCAATAGGAATGTTCCAGCGATTTCGTTTTTGCGTTGCGTTGCTGGTGTTGTTTGTTCCGGCAGTTCAGGCAGGATCCGCTTCGATTGAATTACTCGAGCGAATGAGCCAGGCAGCAAAGCAACTCAATTATGAAGGCGTTTTTGCCTATCAAAGTGGTAAAACTTTCCAGTCAGTGCGTATTTATCATCGTAATGATGATGGCAATGAATCTGAAAGACTGGTTTCACTGAATGGTTCAGCTCGTGAAGTCCTCCGTTCCAATGATACGGTTACCTGTATCAACCCGGATGGGAAGCAAGTTAACGTCAGTCAAAGACCTTTAGGCCGTGGATTTCCCAGTGATCTCCCTCGGCGATTGCGTTCAGCGACTCCCTTTTATGAATTAAAACTCGGTGGAGAAGACCGCATTGCGGGTAAATTAACGCAGCGACTTGATATCAAACCGGTTGATAATTATCGATATGGCTATCGACTGTGGATGGATAAAGAAACTGATTTATTACTCAAATCAGAATTAATCGGTGAAAATAATGAGGTGCTGGAAACCTTTGAATTTACGGATATTGAAACTGGAATTGAGATAGCAGATGCTGAGCTGGCGCCGCAGATGTCGGGCAACGAAATGATCTGGCATCGTACCGAGCCCGGTGAAATGACTACCCAGGATTTAGTCGCATTCTCCCATTGGCAGTCAAAATGGTTACCGGATGGTTTTACCCTTGTTGCCCATCAAAATCGTCTGCGAGCCAACAATGGTGCACATGTTGAGCAGCGGGTCTACAGTGATGGATTGAGTTCAGTATCGGTATTTATTGAAAAAATGCTTGCCCAACATAACCATTTTCATGGAGGGTCTCACATGGGAGCCGTAAATGCATTTGGTAGCGTGATACATTCGCATTTTGTGACAGTTGTAGGTGAAGTACCTGCTGTAACAGTCGAAAAAATTGGTGCAGCAATTGAATATGCTGGTCCATAACCAAGATGATTGAACAAAAAGCTACAGTTCTACGTACAGATGAATCAACTATCTGGTTGCAGGCCGAACGACAATCTACCTGTGATAAATGCCAGGTAAAAAAAGGATGTGGTACCGGTTTGCTAAGTGAACATGTAGGTAGGCGTTTTTCAACCATTGCCGTACCCAAGACGCAAGCCGTAGAGCCTGGTCAGCAAATGAATGTTTCTATTCCGGAAGAAGCGCTTTTGCACGGTGCTTTCATGATGTATCTGCTACCGATTTTATTTATGTTCGCGGGCGCAGTCATCAGTCGATTTATCTTTGCAAATGAATTGCTGGAAATTATTGGTGGATTGGCTGGTCTGATATTTGGCTTTTATTGGGTCAAAACTCGACTCAAAAATCAAAAAGTGGCCATTGAAACTCAAATCATAGAGGAAAAATAATGACGCAATACAAAACAACAGGTGCAATGGTAATGGCATTGCTGATGTGGTTAATGTTGAGTTCAGCCGTTCAGGCACGGGGGGGGTTACCCGAATTTACTGAATTGGTGGCTGAAAATGGCGATGCGGTCGTTAATATAAGTACCACAAGTAAGCCAAAAGAAATGGCCTCATCACAACAACTTCCACCAGGCATGGAAATGCCTGAAGGAACACCATTTGATGATTTTTTTAAACGTTTCTTTGGTGACCCTTCACAACCACGTGCCCCCCAACCAAACTCACTGGGGTCTGGTTTTGTTCTTTCTGAGGATGGATTTATTCTGACAAATCATCATGTCATTAAAGACGCTGATGAGATAATTGTCCGTTTCAGTGACCGTACTGAGCTGGTGGCAGAATTGTTAGGAAGCGACGAACGCAGTGATGTTGCTTTATTGAAAGTTGATGCCGAAGGCATGGATCTGAAAGCCGTTAAGCTCGGCGATTCCAACGATTTACAAGTTGGCGAGTGGGTGTTGGCAATTGGTTCACCTTTTGGATTTGATTATTCGGCTACAGCAGGTATTGTCAGTGCGCTGGGGCGTAGCCTGCCAAGTGATAGCTATGTGCCATTTATTCAAACGGACGTGGCAATCAATCCGGGTAACTCTGGAGGGCCATTATTCAACCTGGATGGTGAGGTTGTTGGTATAAATTCACAAATTTACAGCCGCACCGGTGGTTTTATGGGGGTTTCATTCGCTATTCCGGTTGATACTGTGATGAATGTGGTCGAGCAGATTAAAGAGCAAGGTTATGTGAGTCGCGGCTGGTTAGGTGTTGTTATTCAGGATGTTACACGTGAATTGGCAGAATCCTTTGGGTTAAGCAAACCACGTGGTGCGTTAGTTTCCCGTGTTGTTGCGGGAAGTCCTGCTGAGAAAGCTGGATTTGAAGCGGGTGACGTGATTCTGAAATTTGATGATCGCATTGTGGATAGTTCATCGGATTTACCGCCAATTGTTGGTCGTACTGAAATCGGTAAAAACTCCACAGCCGAGATCATGCGTAATAACAAGAAAATGACGCTCTCGGTGGTCGTGGAAGAACTTCCTGAAGATGAGCAAGTTGCTAGTGGTGCAGCGCCTCGTACAGGTGAATTTTACAATAGTCGTCTAGCAATTGAAGTCACCGACCTGACAGCAGAGCAACGTGCTGAGTTAGGGCCCAATCAGTCTGGTGTTGAAGTCAGAAAAATTGAATCAGGTCCAGCGGCACTAGCCGGTATTGTTCCTGGAGACATATTGCTAAGCATAAACAATCAAAAGATTGTCGATGCAAAACAATTTATGGAGTTGGCTGAACAGTTGCCTACTAATAAAGCGATACCTGTACTCGTTCAGCGTTCTGGTGCATCACAGTTCCTGGCGTTAAAAATTCCAGAATAGATTTTAATTAAGTAATTCTGGTTGATACCACAAAAGCAGCTGATGGAAATCCATCAGCTGCTTTTTTTTGTTCGATAGGTGGACTTAAAAAACAAAATTTCTTATTGAATCATTTTGCTTTATCATTAATGATAATTATTATCATCTAGATAGAAAGTCCTGCATTACATGTTCAACAAAAATAAAATTTCCAACAGCATTCTGATTATTGAAGATGATTTAGTGCTAAATCATCAGCTAAAACAGCTGCTGGAAAAACAGCGTTTTATCGTTTCTCAATGCTTTGATGGTGAACATGGATTGCTTGCTGCGGTTAGTGAGCATTACGATCTGATTTTGCTTGATATCAGTCTGCCTGAACGAGATGGTTATTCTGTTTTAAATACGCTACGACAAACTCGTAAAACGCCTGTCATTATTCTTACCGCTCATGGTGCTGAAGAAGAGCGCATTCTGGGTTTTAAAAATGGGGCAGATGATTATTTGCCAAAACCATTTAATTTTACTGAATTGGTGCTCCGCATTGAGGCAATTCTCAGAAGAGCCTGCACAACCAGCTATCAACAGTTGAATTGGTCTGTTTTACAACACGAAGGTTTGACGCTGGACAGGCAGAAACAGCAGGTTTTTTTTCATGAGCATGCAGTGCAGCTGACGCCCATCCAGTTCAAGTTGCTGTGGACGCTAATGCAGCACGCTAATCATCTGCTCAGTAAACCACAGCTTTATCGTCTGGTGATGGAGCGCGACTTCAGTCGATATGATCGAAGCCTTGATATGCATATGAGTCGGGTCCGACGAAAATTAATCGATGTTGGCATGCCGGTTGACCGGCTGCAAACAGTCCATGGGGCGGGCTATATCCTGTTATGAAAAGGCGCTTGTTATGGAAACTGTCCCTGACTATTACGCTTGGAACAATTGCCTTGTTCTGGATAATCCATCATTTAATTCTGCAGACCGAGCAGCATATGAGTTTTATTGATAAACAGGATCAGCAGCAGTTAATTGATTATGCAAGACATGCTGAAATGCTGTATCTGCAAGGTGAGGATGAAAAACTGGCAAATTGGATCAACTATATAAAGCATCAGGAAGATACCTGGGTTGCACTGATCCGTTCAAAGCTCACACCACTGGCAGGTAGTGAGATGGATGACTATTTTGTCGAAAATTTTGCATTGGGTAGAGATATCAGTTGGAAGATCCATTTATATTTTGCTCAAAATCCGATTATGGATATTACCTTTGCAGATGGGCATACCCATTTTCTGATTCGTCTGCCACAACGTATGCGACCCGGAGGCTATTGGACCTATACCAGTCTGTTACTACAAATTGCTTTACCGATGCTCTTGCTGGCTATCTTGAGTGTGGTGATTTATCGGCACGTCATGTCACCATTAAGACAACTCGAAACCGCCACTAAGCAATTCAGTGAGGGTGATTATCAAGTGAGAGTGCGTGATGACCTTGGCAAACGCAATGATGAAATAGCGGCTTTAGCCAGTACTTTTGACAGCATGGCAGAAAGAATTGGTACACAAATCCAGACCCAACGTCATCTAACCTCCGATTTATCACACGAATTAAGAACCCCGTTAACGCGCGTTGAACTGGCATTAAGTATCGCTGAACAATCCACTCCAGACGATGAATCATTGCAACGTATCCGTCATGAATGCCAGCAAATGCGTGAGTTAGTGGAAGATACTTTAACCCTGGCCTGGTTAGAGAATGAGCAACCATCGTTACAAAATGCATCACTGGACTTGACCGACTTGATTGACAGCATTGTAGAGAATGCCCGATTTGAATTCCCCCGGCACGTCATTACTGTTCATACACCGGAAACAGCTTATCTTCAGCAAAGCAGTGATCGTGCTTTAGGACATGCGATTGAAAATATATTACGTAATGCTCTTTCGCACACACCGCTAAAAGGAACGGTGAGCTTAACGCTGAAACGATACCAAGACCGTTACAATTTACAGATTGATGATCAGGGAGCTGGTGTCGCCAGAGAACAACTGCAAAATATCTTCAAACCGTTTTACCGTATAAAGGGATCTCAATCTGAAACCTATAAAGGGTTCGGGGTAGGTCTCGCACTTGCAAGACGTCAAGTCGAAGCGACAGGCGGAAAGTTATGGGCACAGATTCATGAGCACGGTGGATTAACAATGATCATGGAATTGCCGCTGACCTCCAAAAGTTAAACCTACTCAAGTTCAATTAATTGTAACAATTGTAAATTTGGTTTTAATCTCCGTTCACACTGACTAGAATGCGAATCTGTTCTATTTGATAATGATTATTATTCGCGAGGTTGGTGTGAGTATAAAACGGAGTATTGTAAGTCGTCCGACGATTTTAACATTGGCAATAGCTTCTGCTTTGGCAGGTCAGGTTGTTTGGGCAGAAGAGAGTGAAAGTATTGAACTAGATGTCGTTAAAGTGACGGGGAATACTATTACCCCAGAGCTCAATAGCGTCACAGCAGAACAAATTGAAAAACTACAGGCAACTGATTTGCAAGATCTCTTCAGTCAGTCGCCTGAAGTGACAATTGGCGGTGGTCCTGGGTTTGCCCAAAAACTCTATGTTCGTGGTATTGAAGATCAGCTGTTAAATATCACTATTGATGGTGCACAGCAGGCGACTCGTCAATTTCACCACGCAGGTCGAATCAGTATTGAACCTGAATTATTAAAACGCGTTGAAGTCAATGCGGGGGCAGGAAATGCGTTGTCAGGTCCAGGAGCATTAGGCGGTTCAGTTAAATTTGTGACCAAAGATCCAGAAGATATGCTGAAGCCGGGTGAAAACTTCGGTGGTCTGGTAAAAGGCATGTTCTCCAGCAATACTGATAGTTTTAAAACGAGTACTACTCTGTTTGGGAAATTGACCGAAGACTGGAGCGGCATGGTTTCTTATACGCAATCAGATGTCGACAATTACGAAGATGGAAATGGTGATGAAGTATCAGGTACAGAAGCTGATCAAGAGTATCTGTTTGCAAAAGTTGTCGGACACTTGACTGACAGTCAAACAGTACGTCTGAGTTACGAAAACCATAAAGATGAGGGCGATAGAACCCAGCGTCCTCAATGGATATTTAGTCCTCCACCAGCAGGAGCACCAGCTAACCGAGGGAATCTGATATACCCAATTGATAGTGACAGGAAAACAGCCACTTTCAATTATGAGCTGAACCCCCTTGATAATGCTTATGTGGATCTGGCACTGACTCTTTACAATACCGAAACAGAGTTTTTTCAGGACGGATTTTTCGGTCCCTTCACCGGCACAGGCGAGAGTACTGGTTTTGATTTACGTAATACATCTATCTTGGGTATGCATGAAATCACCTATGGAGTTGATTATCGTAAAGATGAGTCTAGCGCCGATGGGGATGGCGAGAATTACAAAGATGAGTCAAAGGTCAAGGGTGTTTATCTTCAAGATGATATCCAGTTAACCGATGCATTATTGTTAACCGCGGGTCTTCGTTACGATGACTATGAATTAGATACAGATTTTGGAAATACATCTCATAATGAAAGTGATCTCAGTTCTAATGTGGGTCTAAATTTTCACTTTACCGATAATTGGAGTGTGTTTGCTTCTTATGCTGAAGCCTTTAAAGGTCCTTTGGCACAGGATGCGTTTAAACTCGGCTTTACAACGCAAGCCGTGGATTTGAAACCCGAAAAGGCAGAGAATATCGAATTCGGTGTTGCCTATGACTCAGCAACATGGTTTGGTTCTGCCAAAGCCTATAGAAGTGAAATCAAAGACGTTATTGGCGTTTCAGGAACGGTAGGCCCAGCCAGAAATATCTTTGATAATTTGGGTGATTTAGAGTCAGATGGTTATATTCTGGAAATAGGTCATCGCTGGGATAGCTTAATGGCGAGAGTCAGCTATCACTACAACGATGCCGAAGTGGATGGTGTGGAAGCGAATGCTTATGATCATAACGGTATAGCTAATACGGTTCGTGACACATTCATTGCTCAACTTGATTACCAACTTAATTCACAATGGAATTTTGGTTGGAATGCGCGTTTTGTGAAAGGCCGTGATGATATTGATTTTGTGGCTCAAACCACATTTCCAGATGCAGAAATTGACCAGCCTGGCTATGGCATCCATGACTTTTATACGCAATGGAGACCGTCATTATCAGAAGATGTACGGATAACGCTTACGGTACAGAATATTTTTGATAAAAATTATATTGATCATGCGAGCGTAGCCGATTTCACTGGCTTACCAGGTTATGGTTTAGTGAGAGGCTACAATGAACCCGGACGTGATGTTCGTCTGAGCGTGGCCTGGCAATTCTAATTCATAAAGCAGGTTTTCCCTGAAAATGCTTGATGAGCTTTGGCCGGATGTTGCAATGACATCCGGCTTTTTTCTATATTTAGGTTAACTTTTTTTCTCAATAATATTGCTGGGAGAATATTTCCAGCAAAGCACCAGAGCCAGAATAAAAGTCAGCCATTCGGCCAGCGGAAGGGCAATAAGAAACTGTTTATCTGGCAACCATGTGACAAACAATAATAATAAAGCTGCAGGCAGTAGTAAGCCTCGGGTTAAAGCAACTAACATAGATGGTAGCGGCTTTTGCATAGCGGTTAAATACACGGATAACGTGACATTCAGTCCATTGACAACAAATAACGGCCAAACCAGCATAATAAACTGGGCAGATAACTGCTGGCTTTCCACGGCATTATCCTGCAAAAACAATTGTATCAACCACTGTGGATAAAGCAGTAAAACACTAATTAATAAAAGTGATAAAACCAGTACCAATGACATAGCGGTGATTAAAAAGTCTCGAATCCGCTTTGCCTGAGCAGCACCATGATTTTGACTGATTAATAAATGCAGAGCATCTGCTATACCGTAATAAATCATCAGACTGATGAAAATAAGATAGTTAATCACTGCAAACGCCGCTAAACCATTGACCCCCTGATAGATAATCAGTAGCCAGTTAAGCAATAAAATCACCATTCCACCGGAAAGCTCATTCACAAATTCTGATAGCCCGTTGTAAGCGACTTTAGTCACTTCCGACCAGTTTCCCGGCATTAAAAGTAACCTTAAGCGTCTATTTTTGCTGAGAAAATACGTTGAAAGAATCAGCATCTGTACGATCTGTGCTGCAAGAGTTGCCAGAGCCGCACCCTTTAACCCCATTTCCAGGCTGATAATGAATAGCGCATCAAGTGCAATGTTTATTAACGCCCCGGCAACCAAAGCGAATGTCCCCAGTTTTTGGCGGTTATCCAGCCGGATAAAGTAATACAGCACCATGCTGGTCACTTGTAGAACCAGTACCACACAAATAATATGAAAATAAGGCAGAACCAACGTTATCAATTCATCCGGCGCACCCAATAACGTTAGTATTTGTCGATCCAAAATGAGTGAAAACCCCATAAACAGCAGACTGACAATTAAAATACTTATCAGGCATTTACTGAACACGGTAGCAGCGGCTTCGATATTGTTTTGCCCCAAATAACTACCGGCACGAACAGCCCCACCAATGGAAAACATCAGAGCAATAGCAAAAATCAGCGTAAAAAATGGAATCAACAACGTTATGGCGGCCAGACCCGCCGAACTGACAAACTGCCCGATAAAAATTCCGTCGACTATGCTGGCGGTGGTAATCGCCAACAAGCCCAGAATGGATGGAATGGCAAAGCGGAGAAAAGTGGAAATAATCGGACCGTTGAGGACGTCATTGTCGGTGTGGCTAGCCTGCATTTGGTTTCCATTTTCAAAGAAGTAGGGTCGGGGATCGCTGAATGCTAATAATTCTTTTTATTTTAGCAGCGCTCTTTTCACCGGAGCACATCAAAACGATTGAGTAATGCGGTATTTATTATCGTTATAACTCAGTTAAGTGCGTATAATACCGGGTCATTTGTTCGATGCGTGTTTCGCGTTGGCAACACATTTTAAAACATGGAGCTGAACACATTTTGCAACACGTCATTTCAACCTCCGACACGTTCATAATCGCTATTCAATGAAAAATATCAGAAACTTTTCAATCATTGCTCATATTGATCACGGTAAGTCCACCATAGCAGACCGCTTTATTCAAATCTGCGGCGGTCTGACTGCACGTGAGATGTCGCAACAGGTGCTTGATTCGATGGATATCGAAAAAGAGCGCGGCATTACCATCAAGGCGCAAAGTGTTTCATTGGATTACACGGCAAAAGATGGTGAAACCTATCACCTCAACTTTATCGATACGCCGGGCCACGTAGACTTTTCCTATGAAGTTTCCCGCTCACTGGCTGCCTGTGAAGGTGCTTTGCTGGTCGTTGATGCTGCTCAAGGGGTTGAAGCGCAAAGTGTGGCCAACTGTTATACCGCTATCGATCTTGGCCTTGAAGTTCTGCCCGTGTTAAACAAAATTGATTTACCTGCTGCAGAACCCGATCGAGTCGCTCAGGAAATCGAGGATATTATAGGTGTGGATGCACTGAATGCCGTACGCTGCAGTGCCAAAACGGGTGTCGGTATTGATGAAGTCCTTGAAGAGTTGGTTGCGCGTATTCCGCCACCACAAGGCGATCCAGAAGGTCAATTAAAAGCACTGATTATTGATTCCTGGTTTGATAGCTATGTCGGTGTTATCTCTTTGGTGCGAATCAAACAGGGCAGACTGAAAACCCGCGATAAAATCAAAGTTATGTCCACCGGACAGGAATATCAGGTTGACGAAGTCGGCGTATTTACGCCCAAGCGCAGTAAACGCACTGCTTTAAATTGTGGTGAAGTGGGTTATGTTATTTCCGGGGTCAAGGAAATTGATGGTGCGCCGGTAGGGGATACCTTAACGACAGCTCAACATGGTGCGACGGAAATGTTGCCGGGCTTTAAATCGGTAACGCCGCAGGTTTATGCAGGTGTATTTCCTGTTAGCAGTGATGATTACGATGCATTTCGTGAAGCACTGGGCAAATTACGATTAAACGATTCATCACTGTTTTTTGAACCGGAAAACTCTCAGGCTTTAGGCTTCGGTTTTCGCTGTGGTTTCCTCGGTCTTTTGCATATGGAAATCATCCAGGAACGCCTGGAACGTGAATATGATCTGGATCTGATTACCACGGCTCCGACCGTGGTATTTGAAGTGGTCACCAAAAAAGGTGATGTAATTAAGATCGAAAATCCGGCCTCATTACCTGATGCCGGTTCCGTTGAAGAAATCCGTGAACCTATCGTAGCGGCTGACATGCTGGTGCCGCAGGATTATCTTGGAGCGGTCATTACCCTGTGTGTAGAAAAACGTGGCGTACAGAAATCCATGCATTACATGGGCAAACAGGTTGCACTGAGTTACGAATTGCCAATGAATGAAGTGGTGATCGATTTCTTTGATCGCATCAAATCGGTCAGCCGCGGCTATGCCTCATTGGACTATCATTTTATCCGCTTTCAGGCGGCACCTCTGGTGAAACTTGATGTGTTGATTAACGGCGAAAAAGTTGATGCTTTGTCAATGATAGTGCATAAAGATCAAAGCGTTTCTCGTGGTCGTCAGTTAGTTGAAAAAATGCAAGAGCTGATCCCGCGACAAATGTTTGATGTCGCCATTCAGGCCGCTATTGGCGGACACATTATTGCGCGCTCAACAGTCAAGGCAATGCGGAAGAATGTTTTGGCAAAATGTTACGGAGGCGACGTTTCTCGTAAACGTAAATTGCTTGAAAAACAAAAAGCCGGTAAAAAACGAATGAAATCCATCGGCAAAGTGGATGTGCCGCAGGAAGCATTCTTGGCGGTATTGCAGTTATCCAAGAAATCTTAATAAGGAGCGTCAAGTGAGTTTCCCAGCAATAATGGTGTTACTGGTCGCGATAACCGGTCTGATATGGTTGGTGGACCGCTTTTGGTTAGCACCTAAACGTAAAGTAAATGACAATGAACCGGCGATTGTTGAATACGCCAAATCATTTTTCCCCATTCTGTTGCTGGTGTTGGTGATTCGCTCGTTTATCGCTGAACCGTTCCGCATCCCGTCAGAATCTATGTTGCCGACTTTGCATGTCGGCGATTTTATTTTGGTGAACAAATTTTCCTATGGCGTTCGGCTGCCGGTCATTAACACTAAAATTCTCGATACCGGTTCGCCGGAACGCGGTGATGTGATGGTATTCCGTTATCCCAAACAACCTGAAATTGACTATATCAAACGGGTAATTGGCTTACCGGGCGACAAAGTTGGTTATTTCAATAAAACGTTGTACATAAATGGTCAGGAAGTTAAAACCGAGGTAGTTGATAAACCAGTAGAAATGCTGGGTATCATTGCGCCGCGAGTACAGCTGAAGCATGAATTTCTGGACGCTGAACCTCATGAAATATTTTTGGATCCGCAACGTCAATCAATGGAAGGTGAGGTTACAGTTCCGGAAGGCCATTATTTTGTTATGGGTGATAACCGCGACAATAGTAATGACAGCCGTGTGTGGGGAACTGTGCCGGAAGAAAATCTTGTCGGCAAAGCCTTCTTTGTCTGGATGAGCTGGGATTGGGACCAGGGTGGTTTGGTCTGGTCAAGGGTGGGAAGCTCTATTAACTAAGAGCGAGTTTTTCCATTGGAAATGATTTTAGAATCTAATACATCATTTCCACCTTGTTTGATGAAAGGAGCCTCCAGCAGTGATGGGGAGGGAAGATAATTAGACTCTAGGGCTTGTTTTATCTTTCATATCCGCCTCTGTTGTGAGCTGAAAAAGTGTAAATCAAGGCACGAGGAGCGCCTTTTAGTTATTCTAAATAAGCGACGAGTAACGCAGAGTGACGCTTTTTCAGTCACAACCCAAAGGGCTGGGACTATTTTTGCGTCCGACTGCGTTGTGAATAACTTATGACGGAAGGCAACATTGCGTGCTTTCGGCCTTGGTGGATACAAAAATAGTCGCCAGCAGTGGTGGATGTGAAAGATAAACAAGACCTAGGAGTGCATCATGAAAAAACAACAGGGAATGACACTAATCAGTTGGGTGATAGTACTGGCAATCATCGCATTTTTTGCCACTTTAACCATGCGATTGGTACCGATGTACCAGGAATACTATGGTGTTTTGCAAATCATGAAGTCTATGGAAACCGAATTAAAAAACAATAAGCTGAGCAATCAACAAGTAATGTTACTACTGAGTAAAAGGTTTAATACCGGTTATATCTCCAGTGTGAAAAAAGAAAATATCGAATTATTCCGTGGCAGAAGCAATGCCTATGTCACCAAAATAGTGCTTGATTATGAAGTGCGGAAGCCGTTTTTTGCCCACATTGATTTAGTTGGGCATTTTGTGACAGAAGTGGATGTGGAACCGGAACCGACAAATCGATGACAAGCATCAAACAGAAAAAACTCTGCCAGCAACTTGGCATTCAATTTAAAAATGAAACATTGTTATTGCAGGCACTGACACATCGCAGTGCTGATCCAAAAAATAATGAACGGCTGGAATTTCTGGGCGATGCGATTTTGAGTTTCGTGATTGCCGAAGAACTGTTTAATCGTTTTCCCCAAGCCAAGGAAGGCAAGATGAGTCGCCTGCGTGCCAGCCTGGTGAAAGGGGAAACCCTGGCGGAAATAGCCCGTGAACTCAAATTGGGTGATGTGTTAATCCTCGGACAGGGGGAATTGAAGAGTGGTGGTTTCCGCCGTGAGTCAATTCTGGCCGATGCCTTAGAAGCCATTCTAGGTGCACTGTTTCTGGATAGTGGCATTGATATCGTCAAGCCGTTGATTCTGCGTCTTTATGATGAACGGCTGGATTCTATTGATGTTACTGAAACCATAAAAGATCCCAAAACCCGCTTGCAGGAATTACTACAAAGCCGCAAATTACCTTTGCCGCTATACAGTGTGAGAGAAATTGAATCCGCTGATAAACAGCCTGTTTTTGAAGCCTCTTGTCAGGTAAGTTTGCTGAATAAATTAGTGGTGGCTCAGGGAAGCAGTCATCGTAAGGCTGAGAAAAAAGCCGCTGAACGCGCCCTGACGCTAATCGAGTCAAAATTATGAATGATCAACCTGCTTTTCGCAGTGGCTATGTAGCCATTATAGGCCGTCCCAATGTCGGCAAATCCACCCTGATTAATCGGGTGTTGGGTCAAAAGTTATGTATTACCTCGCGTCGCCCGCAAACCACCCGTCACCGCATTCTGGGGATTAAAACTTCGGAATTGGGACAGTTCATTTACGTTGATACACCTGGTATCCACAGTGATGGCAAACGGGCCATGAATCGCTATATGAACCGTGCTGCAGCCGCTTCCGTTGAAGATGTGGATGTGGTGGTGTTTGTAATCGAAGGTATGAAATGGACTGAGGAAGATGAGCGGGTTTTGCAAAAACTGCAGGGGACCAGCAAGCCAGTCATTTTGGTGATGAACAAAATAGATAAACTGGAAGATAAAGCTACTTTGTTTCCACAGGTAGAAAAGCTTGCTGCATTGTTTAAATTTACTGATATCGTGCCATTATCAGCCCGCAAAGGCATCAATCTGGAATCTCTTGAAGAATCGATATATAAATTAATGCCAGAAGGCGAGATGATCTTTGATGAAGATCAGCTCACCGACCGTAGCTCACGTTTTCTGGCCGCTGAAATGGTTCGTGAAAAACTGTTCCGTCATTTAGGCCAGGAATTACCGTATTCACTAACTGTAGATATCGAACAGTTTGAAGATGATAACGGCATGTACCGTATCAGCGCTGTTATCTATGTAGAACGCAGTGGTCAGAAATCCATTGTTATTGGCAAAAAAGGTGAGTTACTCAAGCAAGTCGGTAAAGATGCCCGAGAAGATATGGAAAAGTTATTTGACTGTAAGGTGTTCTTGCAATTATGGGTCAAAGTGCGTGAGGGCTGGTCTGATAACGAGCGCATGCTCAGAAATCTGGGCTATAACGACGATCTCTGATTAGGCATTACGGTGGAATTCACCCAGGCATTTGTTTTACACCAACGTCCTTATCGGGAAACCAGTTTTTTGCTGGATGTATTTACTGAAGATTATGGTCGATTAAGCTTGGTAGCCCGCGGCATGCGCCAAAACAAACGCCGTCACAACAACCCACTCCAATTATTCCAACCGCTTTGGGTAAACTGGTTTGGAAGAGGTGACTTACTGACAATAAGCAAAATTGAAACGACCAGCGCACCTTATTGGTTGCAGGGTCATGCTGCTTTATGCGGTCTTTATATCAATGAATTATTAGTCAGATTGTTAACCCAGCAGCAAGAAGAACCAATGGTGTTTGATGCATATCAAAAAGCTTTGGATGGCTTACAGCAGGCTGAGAAGGCTGAGCAAGTGTTAAGACTTTTTGAAAAGCGATTGCTGGAAGCGTTAGGTTATGGGCTGGACCTGAACAACGATAGTCAGGGTGAGCCAGTGTCCGATGAACAGCATTACAGTTATCAGCCGGAGCTTGGGTTGCAACCTTGTCTGGCAAATGACAGAAAAAGGATTATTTCAGGAGCCAGTTTGTCACAGCTACAGCAGGAAAAACTGAGTGATCCGGTTAGCCTCAATGAAACAAAACACTTAATGCGTTTGATAATAAACTATCATTTGGATGGCAAACCGCTGAAAAGCCGGCAGTTGTTTGCTGAAATGCAACGTTATGCCGGCCCTAAAACAGCGAATTAATTAAGGAACATCATGTCGATTTATCTTGGCGTTAATATTGATCATGTGGCCACGTTAAGACAAGCCCGCGGTACCCGTTACCCCGATCCGATTCAGGCAGCTATTGAAGCCGAACAAGCCGGTGCTGACAGTATTACGCTGCATTTACGCGAAGATCGCCGGCATATTCAGGATCGCGATGTCAGAATGCTGGCCGATATTCTGCAAACCAAAATGAATCTGGAGATGGCGGTAACCGAAGAAATGCTTGGCATCGCTGAACTATACCGTCCAGCTGATTGCTGTCTGGTACCGGAACGCAGAGAAGAGTTAACCACGGAAGGTGGGCTGGATGTTGCCGGACAACAATCCAGAATGCATGACGCCTGTTCGCGATTAGCAGAAGCCGGCATTACTGTTTCATTATTTATTGATCCAGAAATGAAACAAATTGAAGCTGCTGCGGCCTGTGGTGCGCCGGTCATTGAGTTACATACCGGTCGTTATGCAGAGGCCAGTTCAGCGGCTGAAGCCCAGCATGAGCTGAAAATCATTCGTCAAGCTGCTGAAAAAGCCCATGCTATGGGCTTGCAGGTGAATGCTGGTCATGGTTTGCATTATCACAATGTAAGACCCATCGCAGAGATTAAAGAGCTGGTGGAGCTGAATATCGGCCACGCCATTGTGGCACGATCATTCTTTACCGGCTTTCAGGAAGCCGTCCGGGAAATGAAAAAACTGATGTTAGGTGCACGACATTCATGATTAGTGGTATTGGCACGGATTTAGTGCATATTCCCCGTATCGCAGAAATGTTAAAAAAGTACGGCGATAAAGCCGCACAGCGTATTCTGGATGTGAGCGAATTCGAGCAGTTTCAAAAAAACCAGCAACCTGCCGCATTTCTGGCTAAACGGTTTGCTGCAAAAGAAGCCACGGCCAAAGCCCTGGGCACAGGCTTTCGGGATGGGTTAAGCCTGCAACATATCGCCGTTCGCAATAATAGTCTGGGCAAACCGGAACTGGTCTTTAATGCTTATGCCGAACAGTTATTGTCAGAAAAAAATATCCAGACAGCTATGCTCAGTCTGAGTGACGATGGTGATTATGCCACCGCCTATGTTGTCCTGGTGGAAGGTTAGAATGTCACAATATCCCACCATTGAATCCTGCATAGGCAATACACCTCTGGTCCGTTTACAGCGATTGCCCGGCAATACCAGTAATACGATTTTGGCTAAGCTGGAAGGTAATAACCCTGCCGGATCGGTTAAAGATCGGCCGGTTGCCAGCATGATTCGCCATGCTCAACTGAGAGGTGATATTGAGCCTGGCGATACGCTGATAGAGGCGACCAGTGGCAATACCGGTATTGCGCTGGCAATGGTCACCGCTATTCTGGGATATCGGATGATTCTGATTATGCCGGAAAATATGAGTTCGGAACGGCGGGCTTCAATGCGGGCTTATGGTGCCGAAATTATTTTAACCGATGGAATGGAATCCGCACGTGATTTGGCGCTGCAGATGCAGGCGATGGGGGAAGGCAAAGTTCTGAATCAGTTTGGTAATTTTGATAATCCATTAGCGCATTATGAAACGACCGGACCTGAAATCTGGCGGGATACCAATGGAGAAGTAACCCATTTTGTCAGCGCCATGGGAACAACTGGCACCATTATGGGGGTTTCCAGATATTTGAAACAACAGAATCCAGCAGTTCAGATAGTCGGGGTTCAACCCGTCGAAGGCTCAAAAATACCGGGTATCCGACGCTGGTCAGCTGCTTATCTGCCAGAAATCTTTGAGCCGGAACGAGTAGATATGACGCTTGATGTAGAACAGGAAGTTGCTGAAGACACCATGCGCAAACTGGCCAGTGATGAAGGCATCTTCTGTGGCGTTTCATCAGGTGGCAGTGTTGCTGCTGCGTTACGATTATCGGAAACGGTTTCCAATGCTGTTATCGTTTGCATTATTTGTGATCGTGGTGACCGCTATCTTTCTACAGGTGTGTTTCCGGCAGACTAATGTTAGCCAGGACTCTAGTCTTATTGGTTTTATTACTGGTAGCGACCTCCCAGTTACATGCAATAGAACAGGCAGCTATTCAGATCGGCTCCTGGTCAAGCGAGCAAGTCGACATCACTGATTTGCAAGTTGAAGTCAATTTACAATCCACCGGATTAGCGCTTACTGCCACAGCCAAACAATTACAGTTAACAGCACCAGTAGGTCTGTTAAAAAATGTCAGACTGCGCTGTGAAACCTTACGCTGGTTATCCGGGCAAATAGATTGTCAGTCTGGTCAACTGGACTTCACCCATGCTATTTGGGGCAACCAAAAAATAGCATTCAATATTAAATCTCGTGCAGAAGAAGAAAATTATCAACTGACTTTAACAGGTATCCAGCTGGATCAAGGCAGCATGGATGTTCAGGCGGATTACCAACAGGGTCAATGGCAAGCTCAGGTGGCCGGGGAAAATGTTGCGTTAAAGAGTTTGGTTAAATTTATCGGTCCATACGTTAATGAAAAGCAACTGGAATTACTTTCGCAATGGAATATCAATGCCCTAATGGATATTGATGCAGAACTTACCGGTAATCAAACACGCTTAGCCTCGGCAAACGTTTCCGGAAAACTAAGAGATGTAATGTTTGCTGATCCCAGCGGAAGTTATGCTGGCGAAGCTCTGGCGGCCCAAATACAACTGGCACTGCAAATCGAAAATGATCGCTGGTCATGGCAGCAAACGCTGACTATCGATGAGGGCCAGACCTACTTTGAACCGATCTTTTTGGATTTGGCTGAACACTCTGTCACGTTAAGCAGTGAAGGACAATTCAATAATGCCAACAAAACATGGCAGATAAATGATGTTGAATTTTCACAAAGCACTTCCATTTCAGCCAATGCAGAGTTAAATGGTAAGGCAACGCAATTAACACATCTGCAAATGGACCTCCGTAGCACTGATTTAGCACAATTATATAAAGACTGGTTACAACCATTTATTCCAGGTTCGTCCCTGAGTCATTTGCAAACCAGCGGGGAGTTAACAGCCAGTTTGCAATGGCAGCCAGAGCAATATCTGTTTCAAATGAATTTACAGTCGGTCACTATAGTCGATGATGCTGGACGGTTTGCTATTGATAACCTTGAAGGAAAACTGGGATGGACTAACCAGGAGTCAGTGATACCGATTGATTTACGCTGGAACTCGGCTTCTATTTTATCCTTGCCATTGGGTGGCTCAACCTTACAGGCAGAAGCGAGTCAGAATCAGATTCAATTTTCCAATTTGTCAGTACCTATTCTGGATGGAGCATTATCACTGAATGACTTTCAATTAAGTCTTGATGAAGAGCAGGGAAGAAGCTGGCAGTTTGAGGGATTATTAAGCCCGATTTCAATGGATCAATTAAGTCCTTTACTGGGCTGGCCAACGCTTCAAGGTAAATTGTCCGGCATGATCCCCAAAGTCAGTTATGCTGATGAAGAGATCACTGTCGATGGAGCATTGTTACTGAAATTATTTGATGGCACGACGGTGATTAGAGATCTCCGTTTACAACAGCCATTCGGAAGCCTGCCTCAGTTGTATGCCAATATCGATATTAACCGTCTGGATCTACAGACGCTCACCAATACTTTCGATTTTGGTAATATAAGCGGCAAATTAGATGGTCGTATCCATAATTTACGCTTATCAAACTGGCAACCGGTGCAATTTGATGCATTATTTGAGACACCAGAAGAGGATCCAGGTCGGCGGCGAATAAGTCAGCGTGCCGTCAATAATCTTTCGCAGATTGGTGGTGGTCCGGCTGCCATTTTATCGCGTGGGTTTATGGGCCTGTTTGAAGATTTTTCCTATAGCAAAATTGGTCTAAGTTGTCGTTTGATGAATTCTGTCTGTCAGATGGATGGTATAGAACCTGCTGAGCAAGGGTACTATATTGTTAAAGGTGGCGGCCTGCCACCATGGATTAATGTGATTGGCTATAACCGTGAGGTGGATTGGCCAGAATTAATCGCCAGATTAAAAGCGGTCAGTCAAAGCGACGGGCCAGTTATTCAATAAAGGAAAATCGAATGGGTTTATTAAAATGGTTAACGGGCACTACCGCAGGGTTAATGCTGATTTCCTGTGTGACAATCAATATCTATTTTCCGGCAGCGGCTGCTGAAAAAGCTGCAGATCGAATTATTGAAGATGTATGGGGACGCGAAAACCCGACGCAGCCACAACCGACTGAATCGGAAGACAGTACTAGTGCTTTAAAACAGAATATGCCGCTTGCAATGCAGGTATTGAACTGGTTGGTCTCACCGGCGCAGGCAGAAGCCAATTTGAATATTAATTCGCCGGCAATTAATGCTTTGCAGGCAAAAATGAAACAGCGCCATGAGAAACTGCATCCTTTTTATCAAACCGGTGCGGTGGGATTAACCAGTAATGGTCTGATTACCTTGCGTGATGCCTCTGCAGTGCCATTAAAAGATCGTAATACAGTAAATACTCTGATCGCTGAAGAGAATCAGGATCGTAACGCCTTATACGCTGAAATAGCCCGTGCTAACGGGCATCCTGAATGGGAATCTGATATCCAGGAAACCTTTGCCAGACGCTGGATAAGCAATGCAGCCAAAGGTTGGTGGTATCAGCAAGGCGGCAGCTGGAAGCAAAAATAATTTTTCAATCAAGTTTAAGTCCGGTTATGCAAAAGCATGACCGGACTTTTTTTATGTAATTTTCGTTTAAAGGTTTAACAAATGGCACGACGTAATCACAGAAAACGGCTCCCTACAGAAGCTGTTCAGGCAACTATAGAGAGTCTTTCTCATGATGGTCGTGGCATTGCCCGAATTGAGGGTAAAACCGTCTTTGTCGACGGTGCGTTGGCGGGTGAAAATGTGTCGTTTAAATATACCCGGCTGCATAAAAAATATGATGAGGCCAAAGTAATCTCGATTGAGTCTGCCTCCAAGGATCGCGTTGAAGCAAAATGCCAACATTTTGGTGTGTGTGGTGGGTGCAGTTTGATGCATATGTCACCAGAAGCTCAGTTAAGCCTGAAACAAGACACCTTAAAGGAACAGCTTTCGCACTTTGGACAACTGACACCAGAGAATTGGTTAGCACCGTTAACTGGCCCTCTGTGGGGCTATCGACGTAAAGCTCGTTTAGGTGTCCGTTATGTGACCAAAAAAGAAAAAGTGCTGGTCGGCTTTAGAGAAAAAGGGTCACCTTATCTGGCTGAGTTAACGCAATGTGAAGTATTGGATCCACGCGTTGGATTACGCCTGGAAGAGCTAGGGGAAATGATTGCCAGCCTTGAAGCCTATAACCGAATCGCACAAATAGAAGTGGCGATGGATGATGCCAATACAGCTCTGGTTTTCCGGAACATGGATCCATTGTGTGAAACAGATAAGCAAAAATTGATTAACTATGGTCAGCAAAAGGATTTGTGGATCTATCAACAACCAGGCGGGCCGGATACCGTCAGTCCATTATGGCCTGAAGCACCACAATTGCATTATGCACCTGAAGAAGGTCTCAGACTGGAATTTGCCCCGGGCGACTTTACTCAGGTCAACGCCGCTATCAACCATAAAATGATTGCCAAGGCGATTGAGATGCTTGATTTGCAGGAAACCGATCGGGTACTGGATCTGTTTTGTGGTTTGGGTAACTTTACCCTGCCTTTGGCAAAACGTGTCCGAAGTGTGATTGGGGTAGAAGGGGATAAATCTCTAGTGGCACATGCACAGAGAAATGCCGGGATGAATGGTCTGGACAACGCTGTATTTGAAATGGCTGATTTAACGATAACACAATTGAAAGATTATCCTTGGGCACAGGAAGGTTTCACAAAAGTATTACTGGATCCTCCCAGAAGCGGCGCGTTTGAAGTGCTGGGTCAGATTGCTGATCTGGGCGCCAAAACCATTGTTTACGTTTCCTGTAACCCCGCTACTCTGGCCCGTGATGCCGGTGAACTGGTGAATCAATATGGATATACGCTTGTACAAACCGGCATCATGGATATGTTTCCTCATACCAGTCATGTTGAATCGATCGCATTATTTCAAAAATGATGGGAAAATATTTCTAGTAGTTTTAAATGGTTCACAAAGTACTCGGAAATTGAAGTTAAAAAAGTTCCCTATTTAGTACCAAGGTACAATAGTTTTAGGAAATTTTTCCTTTAATATAGGCACCATTGCTCCAGGAATGAACCGGAGCAATACTAAATATTTGAGTGCCAACCTTGGTGTGAGCCAAGAGACGGAAAGCCACGGGTCTTCCTTAATAAGATAGCCGGGTTGCATTTTCAGGAAGGAAATGTAAATGAAATTATTAACACCAATCTTTGCCGCGACACTTTTGATGTTAGGTTTTTCTACAACTGCATCAGCCACTTTTTATCATCCTAAACCACATTACTGTGATAATGGTGATCTCTGTGATAATAGCCAGCCTTTCTCAACTACCTTGACGACTGGCGATATTAATAACAGTGGAAAATACGCTTACTGGGGTTTCGATAGTATCGATGTAGCTGATTTGACAATTGAATCAGCAACTTTAACTGTAAAATCTAATGCTGATAACTTTTTTATTTTCGGGTGGGATAAAATTTTCGCTTATACAGATAATTGGTATGGCACTGGACTTGAGCATATTGGCTGGCTAGATGGCGGTTACGATGTTTTTTCATTAAGCTCTAGTCTTTTTGATGAAATTATTGATGGTTTATCACTGAAAGCGCTTTTCACCGATAATTCAGAAGACGTTTTTTGGTCAAAACTGGAAGTTTCTGGCGTCTACTGTCCGCCTATTAGTGAGGTTCCTTTACCAGCAGCGGTATGGTTGTTCGGTTCAGGTTTAATGGGCTTTATGGCTGTTCGCAGAAGAACAAAAGCAAACCAACAAGCTTAACTCTCTCGTAATACCGTAAAATAAAAACCGTGGCTTTCGAGCCACGGTTTTTTTATGTCTGAAAAAAAGAGTGAGTTGAAATGGCAAAGTCTGATCCGTTAGCTGAATCGCCCCCAGCTTTATTAAAAGATCATATAAATGCCAATTCTATCGATGTGTTAGCAGGATTAATCAAAGGCTATCAACCGGATTTTCCTGACGATAAGTTCAGGGTTATGGCAATGTCACAGTTGGAATCCATGCCACTTAAAACCCGCGTCAACCATCTTAGTAACGTTTTGGCAGTATTACTGGTTGAGGATTTCTCTGTGAATGCCAAATGGTTGAAGCAGGTTGCCGCGCACTGGCCCAATCAGGAGCCCAGTAAAGGTTGGCATAGTTTTATGGCATGGCCATTAATTGACTATGCTGGAAAGCAAGGGCTGCAGCAGCCGACAATCGCACTGGATGTGTTAAAGCATCTCACACCATTGTTTACTGCAGAATTTGCTATCAGACCCTACATAGAACAACATTTTGAGCTGACCTTCAAAGAATTATTGCGATGGTGTGATGATGAGAATGAGCATGTCCGGCGACTGGCATCAGAAGGGATGCGGCCAAGATTACCTTGGGGAGGGCATTTAAAGGCATTAAAACAAGACCCGCAGCCGGTATTTGAAATACTGAGTCAGCTCAGAGATGACAAAAGTAAATATGTCCAAAAATCTGTTGCCAATAATTTAAATGACATTAGTAAAGACCATCCACAGCGAGTAATCGATATCTGTCGTGATTGGTTGAAAAATTCCACACCTCAACGTCGCTGGATTATCCGTCACGGGCTTCGCAGTCTGATTAAGGCAGGTGAGCCAGCTGTATTCCCATTACTGGGTTATAGTGACCACCCAGCCGTTGAGATAGACTTTGATTTAACTGAGCAAGATGTGACATTGGGTCAAAAATTGGAAATGTTGTTGTCTATCCATTCTAAAACCAGTCAGGCTCAACAATTGGTGGTGGATTATCGTGTCTGGTATGTCAAAAACAACGGCAAGACCACCGCGAAAGTTTATAAATGGAAAAACATCGCTTTACCGGCCAAGGAAAGTATCTATCTAAAGAAGTCACACGGATTTTTAAAACTGACTACCCGGCAATACTATGGTGGCCAACACACTATTGAAATACTTATCAACGGCGTGGTTCATAACCAGGCGACGGTGAATCTAGTACTTGATTGAATTAAAGATACTACCAAATAAATTATCAACAGAAA
Organism: Methylophaga sp. UBA3613; assembly: GCF_002375415.1. NCBI lineage: Bacteria > Pseudomonadati > Pseudomonadota > Gammaproteobacteria > Thiotrichales > Piscirickettsiaceae > Methylophaga > Methylophaga sp. UBA3613. Next base: position 298,300 of record NZ_DFLS01000008.1, read on the forward strand.
TAGAATGAGCCCCGGAGGGCTCATTTTGTTTGGTGCAAATTTAATCGATTTTACTGTTTAGCTAACGCCTGCCAGGTACTGACCACCGTATCCGGATTTAGTGAAATACTGCTGATTCCACGTTCAAGCAGCCATGCTGCTAAATCAGGATGATCCGAAGGTCCTTGTCCACAGATACCGACGTATTTATCTGCTTTGTGACAGGCATTAATCGCCATCTCCAGCATCGCCAATACCGCTGGATCACGTTCATCAAATGCTGCGGCAATTTGTGCAGAATCCCGGTCGAGCCCCAATGTCAGCTGAGTCATATCGTTAGACCCGATTGAAAAGCCATCAAAGAATTCCAGAAATTGATCTGCCAGTACTGCATTGGAAGGTAATTCACACATCATGATCAACCGCAGGCCATTTTTACCGCGTTCCAGACCATTCTTTTTCAAAATTTTGATGACGGCTTCAGCTTCACTCAACGTCCGTACAAAAGGAATCATGACTTCAACATTGGTTAAACCCATGACATCACGGACACGCTTGATCGCTTCACATTCCAATTCAAAGCAGGCCTCGAATTCCGGAGAGCTGTAGCGTGCTGCACCACGGAAACCAATCATGGGATTTTCTTCGTGTGGTTCAAATTCAGCGCCACCAACGAGGTTGCCATATTCATTCGATTTAAAATCGGACATACGCACAATCACTTTGGATGGATAAAATGCCGCAGCAATAGTCGAAACACCTTCCGTAATACGGCTGATATAAAACTCAACCGGGTCGCCATAAGCAGTAGTTTTTTCGCGGATAACCTGTTGTACTTCCGCATCCATTTTATCGGCGGCCATCAATGCTTTCGGATGAATACCGATCATATTATTTATAATGAATTCCAGCCGAGCCAGACCAACACCGTCATTAGGGAGTTGTGAAAAGCTGAATGCACGGTCAGGATTCCCCACATTCATCATAATTTTGACGGGTAACTCAGGCATTTGGTCCAAAGACTGAACCCGATGTTCAAACTCAAGCAGTCCCTGATAAATATAACCTTCATCGCCTTCGGCACAGGAAACTGTGGCTGAAATGCCTTCAGCAACTTTTTCAGTAGCATCGCCACAGCCTACTACAGCCGGGATACCTAATTCACGTGCAATGATAGCGGCATGACAGGTGCGACCACCACGATTAGTAATAATCGCCGCCGCTTTTTTCATGATCGGTTCCCAATCAGGATCCGTCATATCTGTTAGTAATACATCGCCCGCTTCAAATTGATCCATCTGATCGAGGCTGCTCAGAATCCGAACCCGACCACTGCCAATTTTCCTACCAATGGCGCGACCACGGGCCAACAATTCACCTTTATCTTTTAAAATGAATTGCTCAGTAACATTTACACTGCGGCTTTCAACCGTTTCCGGGCGAGCCTGAACAATGTAAATCTGGCCATCGTTACCATCTTTTGCCCATTCGATATCCATTGGTCTTTGGTAATGCTTTTCAATAATCATCGCCATGCGGGCCAATGATTCAATTTCTTCATCATTCAGACAAAAATGCAATCGTTCTTCGGGATCGACATCAACGGTTTTAACCGGTGATTTTGCATCACCTGAGTAAACCATTTTAAGCGCTTTCTGGCCCAGAGTTCTGCGTAATACCGCAGGACGATCAGCAGTTAATGTGGTTTTATGCACGTAAAACTCATCTGGATTAACCGCGCCTTGTACCACCATCTCGCCAAGACCGTAACTGCCAGTGATAAAGACCACATCACGAAAACCGCTTTCAGTATCCAGGGTAAAAGCCACACCGGCAGAAGCAATGTCAGAGCGCACCATCTTCTGGATACCGGCAGACAAAGCCACTTCGCTGTGTTCAAATCCTTGGTGATCGCGATAGGCAATCGCTCGATCGTTAAACAGTGATGCAAAGACTTCTCTGATAGCAAACTTGATATGGTCTAAACCGGAAACATTCAGAAAGGTTTCCTGTTGTCCGGCAAACGATGCATCGGGTAAGTCTTCTGCGGTGGCAGATGAACGTACCGCCCAGCTGGTAGAAGTACCGTATTCTTCTACTAGCTTTTCATAAGCTTCATCAATTGCGGCTTCCATTTTTTCCGGATAAGGAATGGTCATGATCCATTCACGGATGGTTTTACCCGCTTTCTGAAGTGCAACGACATCGTCAACATTCAGTTCACGTAATAATTCGTTTATCTGGTCTTGTAGTCCGTCATGCTTTAAAAACTCTCTGTAAGCATCTGCCGTAGTCGCAAAACCGCTTGGAACAGCTACACCCAACGGTGCTAAATTCTGCAACATTTCACCTAAAGAAGCATTTTTCCCACCAACTCTGCCGACATCATTCATGCACAACTTATCAAGTGGAATTACATATTCGGTCATGACTACTACCTTAAATTTTTAGTTTTATTAAATGTAATGGTTGATTCGCGGATGCGCTCACGCGCGAGGCCCATAGAGCGAACAACACGGCTGGATATTTCCTCAATAGAAGTATTTGTAGTATCAAATACCGGAATATTCACTTTCTCAAACATAATCATCGCTTTGTCTAATTCTGCCTGACAGATTTCCAAAGAGGAATAATTACTATCAGGGCGGCGTTGTCGGCGAATTCGACTCAGCGGCACCGGTTTAATAGTTAAGCCGGCAAGTTTATGTTGATGAATTTTAAGATACTCAGGTAGTTCTTCTGCTTCCAAATCTTCAACGGTTAACGGATAGTTAGCCACTTTGAGGGAGAAGTTCATTGCTAAATACAAACTGGTGGGTGTTTTACCACATCGTGAAACACCGACTAAAATGATATCAGATTCTTCATACTGATCGGGACGAATACCATCATCATGCGTCAGCGCATAATCTATGGCATCCAGACGTTTCTGATAAGTGGTATCGCTAATTGAAATTCGCGATACACCGAGTTTCTGTGATGATTCAATATTCAGAAATTTTTCCATCGAACCGATGAACTGATGAAATAAACTGATTACAAATCCATCACAGTCTTCGATAATCTCTTGGGCTTCGTTATTCACTAAGGTGCTGAAAACCAGTGGGGGCAAATGCGATTCGGCACAAAGCGCATTAATTTGCTCGCGTGCTTCCTCAGCTTTTTCTTTAGTGTCGACAAAAGCCAGAGTAATTGTTTCGAATTCAATATCAGGAAATTGCGCCAATAGACATTTTCCGTAAGATTCTGCGGTCAAACCGGTCCGATCTGATACAAAAAATACGTTTCTGATTTGTTGAGTATTATTTTCGGTTACATCGTTCATTAGATAATGATGTGCTGAAATGGCTGTATTGATCAACAAAAAGTTTGTTGCAGGAAGAGATAAGCTCAAATATCAATTTCGCTCAATTGATGGTAACGCTTTGTATGGTAATTTATCAGCCGGTATCGCCGTTCATCCTGCACCGATAGAACACTAAAAATTCAACTCTGTAGTATTGCACTTAGAAAGCTGATTTAGCGACGTTCAGAAAGCTAAATAAAGTTATCTGGTACTTTCAAAACTGGCGTATTAGAGCCTATTAAAGGACGTTGGCAGGGTTACACCAAATTTGTTCATTTGACAATGGAGGCATAATAAGGTGTTTTATTTAATGCATAAAAAATGCTTCAGCATTTAATGGAATATGCCGAATAATAACTAAGTTTTAACAAACTGGATATTGATTGTTTTAGCTTGAAACGGACATCCAATATTCCATCAGACACCAAAACGTAAACTGAAACGTATTCAGTATTTTGATACCCGGCCCTACATAAAGATGTGACCCCGAAACAATCTTTCAGCCAGCAATCCGATAAAGCAAATTAAGTTTTATTATCAGATACTAAACTGTAACCGGAATTATTACCTCTAAAGACTCCAGCTCTTTAATGTATAAACAGAGTGGTCTATTCAGGACATGAATAAACCAAATGCTACCAGGCCAATACAGACCACTGAAATAAATACAATAAACTCAATGAAGTGCTCCATCAGCCATTCTTCTAACTTGTGCATGATAATCCTCCTTAACAACGTTGCTTAATAACAAGTTTTCGTTGTTGATTATCGTGCTGGCTGGGCTAGAAGACATTGATCTGGATCAAATCAAACCAGTGTTGTTTTTTTTCACTAAAAAGCAGTTGTAACTATTTAGACAAAAACCACCCGATAGCCACTAACCCCAACCAGAAAGCGGTGAAGAGTAAGATGATATGTGGAAATTTTTGCATCAAAAATTCATCAATTTTTTTGAACATGATTACCTCGTAGCAATTCATTTTTAACTGGAAACGATATCATTTGCGCGGAGATTATACCAGTTCAAATAAACTGTTTTTCTACGTTTTCAATGATATGGCGACTACGCACGATAAATGACAGATTTTGCTTGTATTTAAGAAGAAGATTCTCTATATTTTCTCTTCTCGGTATGTTCTCTCGCTAGGGGAAAATTTATGTTAACTAAAAGACAGCAAGATACGCTCAACTTTATTCGCCATTACATTGAAGAAAATGATGAAGCACCTTTGGTTACCGAAATTGCCGAAGGGTTAGGAATCAAATCACAAGGCACCACGCACAGATACATTCAGGCGTTGATTGACGGGGGATATCTGGAGCGATTATCGGGAAGAACTCGGGGCTTACAGTTAACTGAGCAGGAGGGGGCCGATCAATCGCTTATTCTCCCCATGATGGGAAAAATTGCAGCAGGCAGATTGATAGAGGCCGTAGCCGACGAATCAGAAATTGATCTTGGCATCATGTTTAAAGGCAAGGGTAGATATGTCCTGAAAATCAGCGGTGAATCGATGATTGGCAAAGGTATTATGCCGGGCGATTATGTGGTGATTGAATCAACCCGGCAGGCCAGACATGGAGACATGATTGTGGCTTTAGTCGATGGTTTTGATGCGACCCTGAAAACCATGCTGGTCAACCAGGATGGAACGATTACCTTAATGCCAGCGAATGACGAATTTGAGCCTGTTACGATCGATGCAAAGCGACTCAGCATCCAGGGCGTTGTGGTAGGTCAGTTACGCACCTATCCCTGAATACTGATGAAAGTTGCCAAAAACTGAACTAGGGCTTGTTGATCTTTCATATCCACCACTGCTGGCGGCTATTTTTGTGTCCGACAAGGCGGAAAGCACGCAGTGTAGCCATCCTACATAAGTGATTGACAACGTAGGCGGCCGCAAAAATAGTCCCAGCCCTTCGGGTTGTGACTTAAAAGCGCCACTCTGCGTGGCCTACAAGGATGTAGGTCAGGGGCGTGAGCAGGATGCGGAAGTTTTGCTCGTCGCTTATTTAGAACAACTACAAAAACGTCAGGAACGTTTTTGAGCGCAAGCCTCTTCGGGGTGAGATACATGGATGTATCTCACAAAAGGC
>NZ_DFLS01000008.1:303859-401767 GCF_002375415.1 Methylophaga sp. UBA3613
CCTCGTGCCTTGATTGACGCTTTTTCAGCTCACAACAGAGGCGGAGATGAAAGATCAACAAGCCCTGGGCCGCTGGCTAAAAACAGCGGCCTAGTTTACTAATTAATTACGAACCATACTGCTTATTAAAGTAATAATTGGTAGCTTCAACATAACCGGCGATGCTGCCGCAATCAAAACGGTGTCCTTTAAATTTAACTGCCAGGACCGGTTTATCCTGCGCCATGGCCCGAATAGCATCGGTTATTTGCACTTCACCGTTAGCACCTGGGGGCGTTTTACGTAAATAATCGAAAATATCTGGAGTCAGAACATAACGGCCGATAATCGCCAGATTACTGGGCGCATCTTCAGGTTTTGGTTTTTCTACCATATCGGTAATGCGATATACATCCGGTTCAATTTCATCGCCTGAAATCACACCGTAGCTACCTGTTGCCTCGGCCGGAACTTCTTCAATTGCCACAATGGAACACTGGTGTTTCTGAAACAGATCAACCAGTTGGCCCAATGCCCGTTTGCCACCTGATTCTGGTGTTGCACATAGGTCATCTGCCAACAAGACTGCGAAAGCTTCATTACCGATAATTGGTTCACCGGTCAAAATGGCATGGCCCAACCCCAACATCGCGCGTTGACGCATAAAAATAAAATCACAGGAATCCATCACATTACGAATGTCATCCAGATGTGATTCTTTACTGGTTCCCTGAATCTGATGTTCAAGTTCAAAGCTGGTATCAAAGTGATCTGCAATAGCTCTTTTACCTCGCCCAGTAATAAATCCCATACTGCGCAGGCCAGCCTCCATCGCTTCTTCAACACCATATTGAATTAATGGTTTATCAACTATGGGCAGCATTTCTTTAGGCATTGCCTTGGTTGCAGGCAAAAAACGTGTCCCATATCCGGCGACGGGAAACAGACATTTACGGATAGAAACGTTTGCTGTCATGAATAATAATCCTTATGTTTTATTAGGTGGCATAAATCAGCGATTACTCAACCATACGCACTGATAAGGCGTTAGCTGAATTTCACTTTGCCAGGAGTCAGTTGCACGACCACTGATGAGATCATGCCATTCATCTGTCGCAACCAGATTGAGATCGGCAACGCGTAATGTTTGTGGCTGATCACTGATATTAAATATACAGAAGATGCTTTGATGACGATCAATACTTTGTCGCCAGAAGCCAAATAATGTATCACCGAGTTGCAAGGTAAATTGCGTTGCATTGGGATGAAAAGCTGGCTGCTCCATACGCAGCTTAATCAGTTCGGTCATTTTATGATAAATCTGATAATGGTTATTGGCGGTATGCGTTAATGCTGCACGAATGGCCGCATCATCCCATTGATGACGGTTAATGGCGCGGTTATGTTGATGTTGTTCAAGTCGTTTGTAGTCGTTTCCTGTGGCTAGCAGGCTATGAATATAGATTCCGGGAATACCTTCCAGAGCGAGCATAATCGCATGGGCACAGATAAACCGTTCTTGTTGCCATTTATCAGGACCTTTAACGGTTCCTTGTAGTGCATCAAATAGCGCAATATTTATTTCATAAGGTTTCTTGATATTGTTTTCAGCCGCGCGCCAGGAGATTTCCCCCCCGAACCCCTGCATAGTGGAAATCAATGAGGCTATTTCACTATCGGTCAATAAACCCTCGGCGGGTCTTAAACCAATGCCATCATGTGATGCAATAAAGTTAAAATAGGCTGTGCCGTTTTGAGCCGGCGGCATACTCATTAACCATTGACGTAAATAACTGCAATTTCCGGTTAAAAGTGTATTCAATAAAAGCGGTGGTAACGAAAAGTTATAAATCCAGTGTGCTTCATTGGCATTACCGAAATAACTGAGGTTTTCCCGATTTGGGATATTGGTTTCCGTGATAATGACGGCATCACTTTTAGCCTGTTCGATCAGTAAACGTAATAGCCTGACCAATTCATGTGTCTGGGGCAAATTAAGACAATTGGTCCCAGCCTGTTTCCATAAAAAAGCCACAGCATCCAGACGAAACAGACAGATCCCCTGATCCAGATAAAACCGAATAATCTTTACAAAGGTTTTGAGTACCTCGGTGTTACGAAAATCAAAATCCACTTGCTCATGACTGAAAGTGCACCAGACATTTTTAATCCCGTCTGCAGTCTCAGTCTCTCTCAACAACGGCGAGGTACGTGGACGAACCACTGAAGAAATAGGGGTATCAGACTCACAGGTATAAAAATAATCATGGCCCTCACCATGCCCGGCAATAAAGTTCTTAAACCACTGACTGCTGCTTGAACCATGATTAATGACCAGATCCGCCATCAATCGATAATCTTTGGCGATAGCCTTGATATCTTCCCAGTCACCCAACTCGGGATTTACCTGGAAAAAATCCTTAACTGCAAAACCATCGTCACTGCAAAAAGGAAAAAACGGCAGGATATGCACACTATTAATGTAGCCAGCAAAATAATCATCCAGAAACCGCTTGAGTGTCTGCAAGGGCGGTTCATCATTCTTCAATATGCTATTACCATAGGTAATCATAGTGATATCAGAGGCATGCCATTTATTCTGATGCGGTTGTGGCGCTGGTGCATCTGGATTTACCCGCATAGTAGCCAGTAATTCATGTGCTAAAGAGGCTAGTACTTTGGGTTCAATAAAATCGCCATACACCTTGTTCAGGTGATAAAGCACATTTTGGAAAACTGCCGGGCGTTCAGATGTTTGTGTCATAACCATTCTTATGCAGAAAATTCCTGATAGTCTTCTTCAACGGCTTGATAAATTCGCTCGAAGATATCCGGTAAGGCACTTTGCACACGATTCCAGCTAGGAATAAATGGCGTCTCCATCGGGTTGTCCAGAAAAGCCTGACCAGCATCCATGATGTTACGGGCAAACATTTCCACAGAGGCTTCTTCCTGATGAATATCAAATTGCAAACCGTTCATCACCGCATCATTTCGATAGGTTTCCACGAAATCCAGAGCAATCCGATAATAGGTCGCTTTAATACTGCGGAAATGCTCGGGACTGAATACGGTGCCTTTGGTCGCGAGTTTTCGAAATAATGCCTTGGAAATATCTATCGACATTTTCGACAAACCGCTGTGTTGATCATCGGATGAGAGATCCTGATGTTTGTGATCGTAAATATCAGCAATATCCACCTGACATAGACGGTTGTTCGCATAATTACGGTGCATTTCTGATAGCACGCCAATTTCCAGACCCCAGTCGCTGGGAATACGAATATCGTTTAATACATCACGGCGAAACGAAAACTCACCGGCCAATGAATAGCGAAAACTGTCCATGTAATCCAGATAATCACTTGGTCCCATGACCGATTTGAGAGCACGTAACAGGGGGGTAATTAATAGACGATTCACCCGGCCATTCATTTTCCCGCCGGCGACCCGCGCATAATAACCTTTACAGAACTCATAATTAAACATGGGATTGGCAACAGGATAAATCAGTCGAGCCAACAGTTCGGTACTGTAGGTGGTAATGTCGCAATCATGCAGGGCAATTGATTCTGCTTTTCCAGAAGCTAAAATATAACCCATGCAATACCAGACATTACGCCCCTTACCGGCCTGATGAGGGGCAAGATTCAGGGCCTGTAACTCTGCATCAATAGCACTTAACCGTGGTCCATCGTGCCACATGATTCGATGATGTTGTGGGAGATCCGCGAAAAAGCTCAACGCATGTTTATACTCATCAGCACTGGCTCTATCCAGTCCAATCACAATTTCTGATAAATATGGCACTGTTTTCAATTGTTGAACAATTGCTGGAAGCGCCTCTCCCTGCAGTTCTGAAAATAATGAGGGTAGCAATAATCCCATTGGACGCTGTTGACTGAAATGTACAAGATCCTGCTCTAAATCAGCCAGATGACGATGCGTAAGATTATGTAATGTTGTGATAATACCGTTCTGATGAAAATCTGCCATGTGAGCCTCTTGTGATTTTAATGCACTATTGCTGTGCTTATATGGAGCTGCTTCAAGACTTGTTGTACGCCTTCAGCCCAACCTCTTGGGCCGCAATGTGTTGCCTTCATAACATCATGATGGCGAGTTAATTTGGGTAATGAATTTACCGGTGAAGGGATCAAGAGGGCCATGTCGGCTGTTTCCAGCATGGCCACATCATTTTGACTGTCTCCAATCGCCAGGCTGGTAAAGCGTTTATCCGGGCAAAAATGTTCGTAAACCTGTTTAAGCCATTCGATAGCACGACCTTTGTCGCACTGACCAGAAACGTGTAAAAAGCGGCCACCGATTAATACCTGGGCGCCCCGTTTACGGACTTCTTCAATAAATTGTTTTTGTTTACCGGGATTGCCATGCCAGGCCAGCGCTTCGCCATATTGTCTTCTGGCAGCACGCGCAGCTGCATGAACATCCAGGCCGGTCATGGCAATGATGCCATCTATACCTGCCTGCGCAAATGTAGTGAAATCATCACTAAATAAAGGTTTCACTGATTTGATAATCGACTGCCAATGTGCGCGGGGCTGAACAAATTCTTTTACCCAATATTGACCACTTGTTTTGGTATCGGCTGGTTGCTCAGGAAAATAATCAACCGGAATAAAAATAGCGGCGCCATTTTCACAGATAAAAGGATGAGGGTTATCCAGAGAAACATTTATCTGTTCAATTTCCGACTGGGTTTTGCTACTGACCGGAATCAGCGGGATTTGTAACTGTTTGAGATTTTGTAACACGGGATCCGCCTCATCATGCCGGTAGTTATGATGATCCAGAAGACTGCCATCCAAATCAGTAAAAACCAGTAAGGATGCTTTGGGGCAGGTAACTGAAGGAGGCGATTTTTTCGGACGTTTCAAGGCCACAATTTCTCTTTCCATATTGAGTTCAAAAACATAATCCATTTGCTCCGGTAAAGTTTCCAGACAATGTTGAGTGATACGTTGGTAATACTGAATAAAACGCGAAATATCCTCAGCAGTCATAATTTTGTTGCTTACTGTAGCTGCTGTTTGTTGCAGTTTTTCTTCCTGTTCCAGTCGCCAGTTATAAACGCAATCAAAATTAGGGGCCTTAAGCATGATCCAGCTATCAACGCGCTGAAAAAGGGCAGGGTAGTCCTGTTCCAGCTTTTGATTCACATAACGTCGCCAATAGGCATCTGGATCATCATTATGTTCCAAAGCATTTACCGGCAGCGTTAACAATTCATCCGATTGTGGACAGGCCCCCATGCACCAGCCTTCCAGAATAATAAACTTGGGCGCAGCCTCTAATACCGGCCATTGTTCTACAGGAAATCGATCATCATGCGCTTTATCAAACCGTGGAATCGCAATGTTTTTTCTTTCCGAGAGCAATTTATCGAGGGTCGTCAATGCCAGTTCAATATCATGTGTTCCCGGCACCCCACGAGTCGCTAATAAAGGATGAACTGAATTCGCTAAATCAATGCGTTGCTGATGGGTGAGATAAAAGTCATCGAGAGAGAGGGCAATGGCAGTCTGATGGTGTTTAGTGATGAGTAACTGCACCAGACATTCGGCTAAGGTACTTTTTCCGGACCCTTGCGCACCATGAATGCCGATGATTATAGGGCGCTTCGCTCTTTTTTGGTGCAATATAAAATCATCAGTAATGTCTGAAAACCAGTGATCAATCTGTTGAGCATATTTAGCTGAGAGCTGATGCGCGCTCAGGAAATTCTGAATGTTTGTAGAGGGATTGACCATCACCATTGCCTGTTCCAATCGATATTAAATCAGCCTGACGCAAGTTTCATACCGGGATAGTGAAAAACTCCATTCACACTAGGGCCTGTTGCTCTTTCATAGCCACCTCTGTTATGACTGAAAATGTGCCAATTAAGTCGCGAGCAGAGCATTTTGTGAGATACATCCATGTATCTCACCCTTTTGGGGCTTGAGCCCAAAAACACTCCCGGCGTTTTTATGGTCATTCTAAATAAACGCAGAGTGGTGCATTTTCAGCCTCAACCCTAACGATAAAGCCATCTTGATGAACTAAAGCCGAAGGCTAAGATAAATGTAAACTTCCTAGATCAGATGATTGTTATGAAGAATTATTAGAAGTTTTTCCACAAAGACAGCTTTGAGTGGAAAAATTTACTTGGTTTTGTGATGAAACATTTTAAAACCATTAAAACTTTAGAGAATAACAAAAGGGCAAAAAAAAAGGGTAAACCCGAAGGTTTACCCAAAGCTCAGCACGCAGCGAGAGAGAACGAACATGCACTGAAGAAAACTACAATTGTGTTATTGCATGAAGGATGCCAAGATTGTAGTTACAATAAAAACAATGACTTATGAATTTATCAAAAAATTTAAGTCCATTTTTCGCACCACAAAACAGCAGTCGTGCACCTCAGCAGCGCATCTCCAGGGCTGTAGATCTTTTCTAACCACGTTGTACAAAATTAAACTCCAGAAAAAGTATCTCTGAAAGATCAACTGACCCAAGTGCTCAACAAAGGAATTTTTCCTGACTCATTGTTGGTCAATACTAGGGCTTGTTTGTCTTTCATCTCGGCCAGCAGTGGTGGTTATGAAAGATAAACAAGCCCTAATACGTTTGAGTAACAAAGCGAGTTTGTCCGAATGAATCGAATCAGTGTTTATCTCTTTTTAATGGTTTCATCGCCAGTCATTGCTGCCGATATGCAAAACTCTCAAAGTCTGATCAAAGATTGTTATCAGGAGTGGCAAAGTCGTGGCTGGACATTAGGTGAAGATCGTCGACCCGCTGACAGTGTAGCCGGCTTCCGTGATGGAATTATGCGAATTTGTGAAGTCCGAACAGAACTCTTTCTGGAGGATCAAGAGATTTCTCCCTATATTCAGGGAGGTCTTCGAGAACTGGCACCATACGTTTTTACCGCCACTAAAGAAGACATGAAGCAACGTATTCTGCAGGTGAAGGATCGAACTGGTTATCCAATCGGATCAGACCGTTTATCCGAATAACAAGCCCTAGAGCATAGGCTATAATCTTTTAATTAATCCAAAACGCTAGCCATTTAGTGGTTGAAGTGTTGGTATGGTTACTCATAATTTTTAATTCAAGAACACTGAACAATGCGCCGAACCTTTTTTTCAAACGTTTCATTACCTTTCATTGGGCTATGCCTATTGTTTATCCTGTCAGCGTGTTCGGAAAAAACGGAAACCGAATCTTCAGCCATGTTCAGAGCTGATATACAGCGCAGCGGAAATTTCCAAACGACAGGACCACAGACAAAACCCGAAATTCTCTGGCGTTATCATGCAGAAGTAGGTGCCTCATCCTCGCCAGTCAGTAGCGGTAACCTGATATTTTCCGGACGTTTTGATGGCTTGATGCTGGCGTTGAATAATCAGACGGGCGAAGAAAAATGGCGATTTGTCACTCAGGCGGGGATCTTTTCAACACCGGCCGTTGCTGAGGAACAAATCATATTTGGAAGTGATGATAAGAATATCTATGCCCTCAATAAATACAGCGGCAGTTTCCTGTGGGCTTTTGAAACACAGGATAAGGTGTTTGCTTCTCCTTTAATTACCAACGACCTAGTGCTTGTTGGCAGCCTGGATCATTTCTTTTATGCCATCGACAAGCATAGTGGCGAATTGAAATGGCGCATTAAAACCGGCGGTCATGTTGATTCGTCAGCGGCAAGACATGGCGATACGCTTTATTTCGGTAGTGATGATGGTCTGTTATATGCCGTATCCATGGACGGGGAGGTGCTATGGACTCTGGATACCGGTGCTCCGATTGATGCTTCTCCAGTGATCGCTAGCGATGACAACATGCTCTATGTTGGCAACGATGCCGGGGTGTTGTTTGCTGTTGATCTTGAAACAGGTCAGTCGGTATGGAACTTTGAATCGGGTTCACGACTATTTGCCTCAGCCGCTTTGAAAGATCAGCAAATCATCTTCGCTGCCACTGATGGCCGGGTGTTCGCCTTGAATAAAGAAAGTGGTGAACCATTCTGGCAATTTGATGCTCAGGCAACGGTCTTTTCATCGCCAGCTATCGCAGGTGACCAAGTCTATATTGGTGCAATGGATGGATATCTTTATGCGCTTGATATAAATAACGGTGAGCAAAAATGGCGTCTAGATTCAGGATGGGCCATATTTGCATCACCGTTTGTAGATAATGGAATACTTTATATAAGCAGTGATGATGGAGATTTATTAGGGCTTATTGAGCCTTCATCTCCGCCTCTGTTGTGACTGAAAATGCACCAATCAAGGCGCGAGGAGAGCAGTTTGTGAGATACATCCATGTATCTCACCCCTTTGGGGCTTACGCTCAAAAACGTTTATCTCCATGGATGGAGTGTATGCAATAGCAATGTCTGGAACATTGCTTGTCCCGGCGTTTTTGTAGTCATTCTAAATAAACGACGAGCAACACTGAGTGATGCATTTTCAGCCCCAACGCGAAGGGCTGGGGCTATTTTTCCGCCCAACTTCGTTGAAAATGATTTATGTAGAACAACTACATCAAATCATTTCCGCCTTGTTGAACAAAAAAATAGCCGCCAGCAGTGGTGGCTCTGAAAGATAAACAGACCCTACCTTACGCTGATTTATTCAAATGCTCATGTTCGTAGTAATAATTGGTGGCTTCAACAAAACCTTCTACGCTGCCACAATCAAAACGTTGACCTTTGAATTTTACGGCTAATACTAGACGGTCCTGTGCCAGCAAGCGCAAGGCATCCGTTATTTGAACTTCACCATTGGTGCCGGGTTTGGTTTTACGCAGATATTCAAAAATCTCCGGCGTCAGAATATAGCGTCCGATAATCGCCAGATTGCTGGGGGCCTCTTCAGGTTTGGGTTTTTCAACCATGTCTTTAATTTGATAAATACCCGGAGCGATTTCATCACCGGAAATGACACCATAGCTATGGGTTTCATCAGCAGGGACTTCCTCAATCGCGACGATGCTGCACTGATAACGTTCATATAACGCAACCAATTGACTCAATGCACGTTCACCACCTTCCGTTGGTTTGGCGCATAAATCGTCAGCCAGAATAACTGCAAATGGTTCATTGCCAATCATCGGTTCGCCGGTAAGGATGGCATGACCCAAACCTAACATTTCCCGTTGGCGCATAAATACAAATTCACAGTTATCCATCAGATAACGAATATCATCGAGAAATTTTTCTTTTGAGGTGCCTTTAATTTGATGTTCCAGTTCAAAACTGGTGTCGAAATGATCAGCAATGGCTCGTTTACCACGGCCAGTTATAAAACCAATTTGTGAAATGCCTGCCTCCATGGCTTCTTCAACACCATATTGAATCAAAGGCTTACTGACAATGGGTAACATTTCTTTGGGCATTGCTTTCGTTGCAGGAAGAAATCGTGTGCCATAACCTGCCGCAGGGAATAAACATTTTCTTATAAGACTTTTTACAGCCATTGACGAGATCCTTATCAAACTGTTGTGGAAAAAAGAGATGACGTTAAGCTAAAGTAATTGCCTGTGAAGTTCAAGAACTCCATAGTTAAACAACATTAGATAAGTCATAGTTGGACTGATATATTGTAAAGGTTAAACATTACTATTTAGTTTCGCTCAAAAAAATCCTTTTTAAAGTTCGGGCAAAGAGGTCTATGAATTCTGCCTAGGTGGATTTCAATGTTTTTGGGTGCAACAAGGAATAAAAATGAAAGTTTTAGTACTGGGCGGTGCAGGTTACATTGGATCGCATATTTGCAAGGCATTGGCCTTGATGAATCATCAAACGCTGGTATTAGATAACCTTAGCACTGGTCATCGAGAAGCGGTTCGCTGGAGTCAATTCATTGAAGCCGATATTCTGGATGCCGAAGCATTGCTCAGTATTTTGCAGGATGAAGGACCATTTGATCTGATAATGCATTTTTGTGCCAAGTCACTGGTTGGTGAATCAGTACAAAATCCGGCGTTATATTACCGAAATAATGTTGCTGGTACCTTAAACCTGTTGGATGCAATGGTAGCAACCGGACACGATAAACTTGTGTTCTCGTCTACTGCCGCCGTATTTGGCATGCCTGAGCAAGAATTAATAGATGAGCAGCACTCCCGTATGCCGATAAATCCTTATGGCCAATCAAAGAAAATGATTGAGGATGTGTTGGGGGATTATCATCATGCATATGGTATAAAGTCTGTGGCATTACGCTATTTTAATGCCTGTGGCGCAGATCCAGACGGCGAAATCGGCGAACGTCATGAACCTGAAACACATTTAATTCCTAATATTCTTAAATCTGCCATTGCCGGCAAAGCATCAACATTAAAAGTGTTTGGTGATAATTATCCAACACCTGATGGCACCTGCATTCGGGATTATATTCATGTAAACGATTTGGCTTCAGCCCATATTCTGGCAGGAGAATATTTACAACAGCATGATGGTGCCTTTGCTTTCAATCTGGGCAATGGTAATGGCTTTAGTGTTCTGCAAGTAATTGAAGCAGCCAAGCAAGTAGTTCAGCACGATATCGCTTTTACGATTGAACCCCCAAGAGCTGGCGATCCATCAGTTCTGGTAGCAGATTCATCAGTGGCAAGAAAAGCTCTGGGATGGCAGCCTGCATTTACGGACATTGAATCAATTATCGAAACAGCATGGGCTTGGCATCAAAATGAAAGATTTTAGGGTCTTTTTATCTTTCATAGCCACCTCTGTTGTGACTGAAAATACACCACTCAAGGCGCGAGGAGAGCAGTTTAGTGACTCTAAATAAACGACGAGCAACGAAGAGTGGTGTATTTTCAGCCTCAACCCGAAGGGCTGGGACTATTTTTCCGTCCCACTGCGTTGGAAATGATTTATGTAGAACAACTACATCGCATCATTTCCGCCTTGTTGGACAAAAAAACAGCCTCCAGCAGTGGTGGCTATGAAAGATAAAAAGACCCTAGAATTGTTTATTTTTCATAGCCACCTCTGTTGTGACTGAAAATGTACCAATCAAGGCGCGAGGAGAGCAGTTTAGTGACTCTAAATAAACGACGAGCAACGAAGAGTGGTGCATTTTCAGCCTCAACCCAAAGGGCTGGGACTATTTTTCCGTCCCACTGCGTTGGAAATGACTTATGTAGAACAACTGCATCGCATCATTTCCGCCTTGTTGGACAAAAAAATAGCCTCCAGCAGCGGTGGCTATGAAAGATAAACAAATCCTTGTGAGGAAGACTTGAGATGATTCCAGTAATTTTATCCGGTGGTTCCGGAAGCCGTTTATGGCCATTATCACGAAAAAATAAGCCTAAACAGTTTTTGACCTTGTTTAACGATTCATCGATGTTTCAAAGCACGCTTACTCGTTTAAATGGCTTGGATTCTCTGGAAGCTCCGTTAATTGTTTGCAATAACGAGCATCGTTTTATGGTAGCTGAACAGCTTCAGGAGATTGGTCTGGATGCTAAAGGCATTATTCTTGAACCCTGTGCTCGTAATACCGCTCCAGCGATTGCTCTGGCAGCATTAAAGGCCATGGATAACGGCGAAGATCCGTTACTGTTAATATTAGCTGCAGATCATCTTATTTCGGATGTCACTGCTTTTCATAAGGCTATTGAACAAGCACAAATACTGGCTGAACAAGATAAACTGGTTACTTTTGGTATTCAGCCACAATCTGCTCACACCGGCTATGGCTATATTGAAGCAGAAGAAAAGTCGAAACCCAGTTCAGTAAAACGTTTTATCGAAAAACCGGATTTGGCTACAGCAGAGTCCTACCTGTCTGCCGGAAACTTTTTCTGGAACAGTGGAATGTTTTTGTTTAAAGCCTCCGCATATATTAAAGAGCTCGCACGCTTTTCGCCTGAGATGTTGTCTTCCTGTAAACAATCCCTTGAAAAAGCGGTTATCGATCTTGATTTTGTCCGTGTTGATCCCGAGCTTTTTGAGCAAAGTCCGAGTGACTCAATTGATTACGCGGTTATGGAAAAAACCGATAAAGCTATGGTTGTTCCACTCGATGCGGGCTGGAGTGATGTCGGTTCATGGTCTTCTTTATGGGAAGCTTTCACCCGTGATGCTGATCAGAATGTGTTGATCGGCGATGTTCTGGTTGAAAATGTTCATAACGCCTATATTCATAGCGAAAATCGTCTGGTGACGGTGTTAGGCCTGGACGATGTGATTGTTGTTGAAACACATGATGCTGTCATGGTGGCGCATAAAGATCAGGCACAAAAAGTTAAAACAATCGTTGAAGAACTGACCCGACAAAACCGTAAAGAAGTTATAACCCATCGTAAATGTTATCGCCCATGGGGTAATTACGACTCTGTTGATATGGGTGACCGATTTCAAGTGAAGCGCATATTGGTGAACCCGGGCGCATCTTTGTCATTGCAAATGCATTACCATCGTGCTGAACACTGGGTAGTGGTAAGTGGAACCGCTGAAGTCACACGGGATGATGAGGTCATGTTACTGGGCGAAAACGAATCAACATTTATTCCTCTTGGAAGTGTGCATCGTTTACGTAATCCTGGACGAGTCCCTTTGGAAATCATTGAGGTACAATCCGGCGCCTACCTTGAAGAAGATGACATTATCAGGCTTCAAGATACCTATAACCGTAAATAACAGAATAAGAGATGGCCTAAGGACAATTATGGCGCAAGGAAAAATCAGACATTACGACTCAAAAATTAATGCTATTTCAAGGCTAATTGATAGTGCCATTATATTAGTAACCTTTCTGGCTTTAATGGATTTGTTTGCTATTGAATGGCAACCAAAGCATGTCTGGTCTTTATTATTTTCAATTATTCTTTTTCACTTCTTTGCCGAATCACAGGATGCCTATCGTTCATGGCGCGGGACGTATCTAAGGGACGAGGTTACTGCAGTATTATTTTCCTGGGGTACGAGTATCGCGGTATTGGTGGCTATCGAACTGATTGTCATTAATGAACAAACCTATGCAACACCTTTCATATTAATCTGGATAATCGCTACACCTATCGAGTTGATTTCCTGGCATGCCATCGTTCGAATGGTGCTTGGAATAATGCGATCCAAGGGGTTAAATACCCGACGCGTGGCTATTGTAGGAGCGACGAAGCTTGGTTATCGACTGGAAAAATCCTTTGATGAAATGGAATGGACAGGTTACCGTTTCAGTGGTTTCTACGATGATCGTAAACCTGCCCCAAATCGTCGTTTAGAAGAAAATGCAGCGACTGTCCTTGGCAGTATCGAAGACTTAATAAGAGATTGCCGTACAGGAAAAATCGACATTGTCTTTATTACATTATCTTTGGCAGCTGAAGCCCGTATTCGTTTGATTACTGAAAAGCTTGCTGATACTACCGCTTCGGTTTATTTGGTACCCGATTTGTTTACTTTTAATCTGCTTAACTCCAGATGGGTGGA
Organism: Methylophaga sp. UBA3613; assembly: GCF_002375415.1. Lineage (NCBI taxonomy): Bacteria > Pseudomonadati > Pseudomonadota > Gammaproteobacteria > Thiotrichales > Piscirickettsiaceae > Methylophaga > Methylophaga sp. UBA3613. The sequence continues at coordinate 317,292 of NZ_DFLS01000008.1, forward strand.
TTATCAGGGAATAACGGCAATCAGCATTTATGAGACACCCTTTGCCGGTATTGATAGTGCAATCAAACGCATTGAAGATATTGTTTTGAGTTTTTTGATACTGTGTCTGATAGCCATTCCGATGTTATTGATAGCCATTGGCATTAAAGCGACTTCCAAAGGTCCTGTGTTTTTTAAACAGACACGTTATGGAATGGATGGTGAAAAAATAAAAGTCTGGAAGTTTCGTACCATGACAGTTGCTGAAGATGGGGATAAGGTCATTCAAGCCCAAAAGAACGATCAAAGGGTCACACATTTTGGCAAAATTTTACGAAGAACTTCACTTGATGAATTACCACAATTCTTCAATTCGTTAGGCGGTTCTATGTCAATCGTTGGCCCAAGGCCACATGCTGTAGCGCACAATGAAGAATATAGAGCGAAAATCCAAGGGTATATGCTTCGGCATAAGGTTAAGCCGGGTATTACCGGTCTTGCCCAGATAAATGGTTTTCGTGGAGAGACGGATACGCTGGATAAAATGGAAGGGCGTATCAAATATGATCTACAGTATATTCAAACCTGGACATTGCTTCTTGATCTGAAAATTATTTTATTAACGATCACTAGAGGTTTTGTTGGAAAGGATGTATATTAATGTCCAGAGTTAAATTTTCGGTATGACATCGCTGTCTAGCCAACAAAAAATTTAAACTCGTTCCTAAGATTAAAACTCACTTGCAATTCCTTTGACTGAGTTATCTATCAACACGATAGGTAATGCGCATATCAGAAATGTCGGCTGAGAGAAACATCTGGGAGTCAATCATTTCGGGTTCAATGTTGTTCCCGACAATCTAGCCTAACTTACCGTGAGGTGAGGTCGGAAAGCCATGGGTCTTTAAAGTTAAGATCGCCAGGTTGCATTGTTTCATTTTTTCATCAAAAGGAAAAAATTATGAAAAAATCAATGCTATTTTTTGCAGCCTTGTTGTTCTCGATTAACGTCAATGCAGCTACCTTATCGTTAACAGGTACTGGTTCTATTGGAGCAACCCAAAACGTCGATCTAAACAATAACAGCACTGTGCTTGCTGGTGGTTTTGTTGCTGCTCGCGGCCTTTGGAGTTCAGCTTTTAATGCAACTACAGATGCTGATACACCCGTAGTTATTGAATGGTCATTCAACCCTACTACTAGCCTTGGTTCCGCCCAACTTGCTTTTGGTGAAGTTGGTGGCCCATTACAAATGTTTAATATTAGTAGTGACTTTATTTTCAATGCTTCCATGACAGCTGGTACGACATATCTTGTTGCTATTTTGAACGCAACCTCAAATATATTGAAGTATGACCTGTCAATTTCACCATCAGCTGTTCCGATTCCAGCTGCATTGTGGTTAATGGCTCCAGCATTAATGGGTTTTTTCGGCTTACGTCGTAGAGCACTTAAATCTGCTACAGCTTAATTTTAAACGTATTGAATTCCTGCTTACTTGAGGAAAGGAGCTTTGTTCCTTTCCTTAAATTGCAAAACCATTGTAAACACTGTGAATCAATTCACATTTGATTAAAGATTTGAGTTAATCCAGCTAAATTTTGTGTTGCAGGGCTCATTATTTGTAACAAATTAACAGTATTGTTCAACCGTCACTTGAGAGCTGTTTCTAAGTGGCTTTATTTGTTGGGAACGGAAATGGTTCCTATTTTAAATCGCCAAACTTGTCGTGAGGCAAGGTCGGAAAGCCACGGGTCTTCAGGTATTATTTGAAGATGGCTGGGTTGCATTGCTTAATTTTTCAATTAAAGGAAATTACGATGAAAAATGCGATGCTATTTTGTATAGCTTTATTGTTCTCAGTTAGTGCTAATGCGGCTACATTGAGTTTATCAACTGTCGGATCAAATGGTGCGACTCAAGAAATCAGTTTAAATAACAACAGCACTGTGCTTGCTGGTGGTACTGTTGCTAATTCAGGTTCTTGGGAATCATTGTTTGATGTTACAACTGATGTTGATACTCCTGTAAGAGTTGAGTGGTCATTTAATCCTTCAACAAGCTTGGATTCAGCTCAATTGGCTTTTGGTCTGGTTTCTGGCCCTGGTGGTAATTATGTTGGTTTTCCAACTATTTTTAATATCACTGGTGACTTTATCTTTACTGCCATTTTGACTGCAGGTTCATATTTTGCAGTAGATATTCTTAATGCCACTTCAGGTATTTTGAAATATGACCTGTCAATCTCTGCAGTACCAGTACCAGCTGCATTGTGGTTGTTTGCACCAGCACTGTTAGGCTTCTTCGGTATACGCCGTCAAGCACGGAAAACAGTGGTTGCATAACACAAAATGAGTTAACAATATTGTTAGTTTTAAGAAAAGGGAGCTTCGGCTCCCTTTTTTTTTGCAGTTATGTACTTGATTCAGTTAGCTATTATTCACAGCATGAAGTGGGACAACCAATAGAATATTGTTATAAAGTTCATTAAATATGGATATTGTGAGAAAAAGAAAATCAGCTATAATCAGCCTGAAATATTTAATTTTTTTGCAATAAATTTGTCACTAGTACCATAGTACAATTTCAATCATGCAAATGAAGTAGTAGTGTTTAATCATCACCGAGATATTTCTTGGAGATAAAAAGTTCAGAGACAATGTTGTTTCTGTTTTTGTTGCCAAACTTACCGTGAGGTAAGGTCGGAAAGCCACGGATCTTCTGGCTGGGTTTTGAAGATGGCCGGGTTGCATTGCTTAATTTTTCAATTAAAGGAAATTATTATGAAAAATGCGATGCTATTTTGTATAGCTTTATTGTTCTCAGTTGGTGCTAATGCCGCTACACTGACATTATCAACAGTTGGTTCTTCAGGTGCTACTCAAAGTATTGATCTGAATAACAACAGTACAGTTCTTGCTGGTGGTACTGTTGCTAATTCAGGAGTTTGGGAATCATTGTTTGATGTTACTACTGATGTTGATACACCAGTAAAAGTGGAGTGGTCATTTAACCCAACTAACAGCTTGAGTAATGCTCAATTGGCCTTTGGTCTGTTGACTGGACCTGGTGGTGGTTATGTTGGTGCGCCAACTATTTTTAACATCACTGGTGATTTTATCTTTACTGCTATTTTGACAGCGGGATCATTCTTTGGTGTTGATATTTTTAATGCCACATCAGATGTTCTGAAATACGACCTGTCAATTTCTGCAGTACCAGTACCAGCTGCATTATGGTTATTTGCTCCAGCATTGATGGGCTTTTTCGGTTTACGTCGTAAAGCACTGAAAACAGCTGCTGCATAGTAACAAATGAGTTAACAATATTGTTGGTTCAAGGAAAGGGGGCTTCGGCTCCCTTTTCTTTGTGGGGCTCAATATCATCAAAAGACTCTAAAGTTTTGCATCTGCGATTTACCTACATGATTTGAAAAATCCACAAAAACTGTTAGTCTGTAACTGAACTTTCACGAATATAAGAAAGTCTCAATTTTAGAAACAATTCTGTTTCTATCTTCAATATAAAGCCAAACTTGTCGTGAGGCAGGGTCGGAAAGCTACGGATCTTTAATTGACTAAAGATGGCCGGGCTGCATTGCTTATTTTTTCACTTAGAAGGAAATTGCTATGAAAAAAGCGATGCTATTATGTATAGCCTTTTTATTCTCTGCTGGTGCAAACTCAGCAACTCTTAATTTAACAGCTGAGGGCTCAAATGGGGCATCCCAACAGCAAGTCACCTTAAATAAGAACAATGTTGTTTTAGGTGGTGGTGTTGTTGAAAGCTCCAGATCAAATTGGAGTTCAATGTTTAACGTCACAGCAGATACAAATACTGCTGTTGATGTTGAATGGTCATTTAACCCAGTGAGAAATCTGGTTTCTGCTACTGTAGCAATTTTTGCATTAGATGGTAGTTTTACAGAAACGTACGATATAACGGGCGATTTTACTTTTTCGGCCATATTGTCAGCAGGTAAAACTTACGGTTTGGATATTTTAGATGCTACATCACATGCATTAAAATACGATGTGTCAGTTACCTCATTATCAGAAGTGCCTGTACCAGCCGCATTATTTTTATTCGCTCCCGCCTTATTAGGATTGATTGGATTGCGTCGTAGAGCCAAGATGACTGCAGGCTAAAACGGGTAGGAGAAAGAAAAAGGGAGCTTGAAGCTCCCTTTTTTATATATTTTTTGTCAGAAAAGACTCTGTACAAACTGAATAAAAAACGTTACGGTTAAATTAACTTCCTTAAAAAGCTGGGAAGTTTTCACAATGGAAAGGATTTCTTCTTTCCTATCAATAGCCAAACCTGTTGTGAGGCGGGGGCGGAAAGCCACGGGTCTTACCCTGTAAGATCGCCGGGTTGCATTGCTTAACTGAATCTATAAATCAAACCCCTTAAAGGAGCGACTTATGAAAAAAGCGATGCTTTTCTTTATGACGTTATTTTTCTCAATTAGTGCAAATGCAGCAACCTTAAATTTGACCACCGCCGGATCATCAGGTGCTACGCAAGAAGTTAGCTTAAATAACAACGATGTTGTATTAGGTCACGGAACGGTAGATGAGCCAAACACCAACTGGTCATCATTTTTTGATCTATCTACAGATCAAAATACACCCGTTAAAATTGTATGGTCATTTAATCCAGAAGCAAATCTAAGTTCAGCTACCGTATCGTTATTTGAGATGGGTGGTGCTGTTATTGATCAGTTTAATCTCATCTCAGATTACTCATTTACCGCCACGCTTATGACTGGTATAAACTATGGTTTGGATATCTTTAGTGCTTCTTCTGATGAGCTGAAATATGATGTTTCAGTATCGGCTGTGCCTATTCCAGCAGCGCTTTTTCTCTTCGCACCTGCCTTATTAGGCCTATTGGGACTGCGTTTACGTGCTAAATCAAAAGCGTAAAACTGATTAATTCAACAATAATACCCAGTTAAAATAAGGGAGCAGAAATGCTCCCTTTTTTTATGCTTAAATAACGTGTTATCATCCGAAGCGAATGTAAATTATAAACATGGAGAAGAATAATGAATAAATTGGTAAATGCAGTGTTGCTATTAGCGACACTTTCGATTGGAACAGTTGTTCATGCTTCAGAACCCTACACACTTAATGCAGGTGACATGTTAAGCATTTCAGTTTGGAATGAAGATGCTTTGCAGAAAGAGGTCGTTATTCTTCCCGATGGTACTATTTCGTTTCCATTAGCTGGCCAAATAAACGCCAAAGATAAAACAGTAGTTGATGTAGAAACTGAGCTTAAAGAAAAACTTTCAGAATATATCTCGGATCCAGTCGTTAACGTTACCGTCAATCAGGTTTCAGGTAACACCATTCATATCCTCGGCAAAGTTCTAACCCCTGGCTCCTTTGGAATGAGTCAACCGCTTGACGCAATGCAGGCTTTAAGTTTAGCTGGTGGGCTCACTACTTATGCGAAAGAAAATGACATTATCATTTTGCGTAGAGATGGAATGAAACAGCAAATTATTCCTGTCTATTATGCTGATATTAAACAAGGTAAATCACTTGAATCTAACGTGCTGCTTGAAAGCGGTGATGTCATTATTATTCCTTAATTTACGGATAATAATGATCGACACCAAGATGGAGTCAGCATGAAAATTAACATTATTACGGCGGTTTTAACTGCAACTTTATTTCAATCACCTTTTGCCAACGCAGCCGAATATATTATTGGTGCCGATTTTTCGCCAACGTTTAGTTATGATGATAATGTTGAATTACGTGAAGAAGAAGAGGGTAGTTTTGTTACCAAAATTACCCCTACTTTATTGTTATCACGTTCAGTTGAAAATGGTTCAATTGCACTGAATACCGGCTATAGGGTAGAAAGGTATGCCAGTTTAAGCGAGCTTGATCGTCAGGATCCATTTGCAAATTTTTCGACTAGCTATAATACAGAACGAAGTAATTACGGATTGAATGCGGGTTATTCTGAAAGAGCACAACGTTCAATCGCTGATGAAGATACCGGTGATTTTTCGTCTAATGCGACGGTAACATCAAAATCACTAGCACCAAGCTACCAATATCAATTTACAGAACGTGATTTTGCTTATACCAGTTTAAATTACAGTGAACGTACATATGATACCGGCGGTTTTAGTGATAATGAATCCATATCGTTAACAGGTGGCTGGCGCAGAAATCTTTCAGAACGTTTGACTGGCGGTCTGGCAATGACATATTCAGAGTACGAATCTGAATCCGAAAGAATCGAGTCTCAATATGACAGTTATAATTTAAGTGTCACTAGTACATACATGATGAGTGAACGCTGGTCGTTTTCAGGACAGGTAGGATACCGTACTACGGAAAGTGAAACACAATCGCTTCTTGGTGGGCCTAACCAAACTGACCGTAGTGCAGGATCATTATTTGATTTTACTGCTAATTATCTCGGCGAACTGAATACGTTAACCTTTTCGTTGTCTCGTTCTCTTAATCCTTCCGGTGAAGGTGTGGTAAATGAAACGGACCGACTATCCTTTACTTGGATCAGAAATATTGCAGAAACCTTGTCGTTTTCTGTGAATACCGCCTACCAGGAAACAAGTTCTGCTGATGATCTCACCAATACAGATAGAGAGTTTTTTACTTTTTCGCCATCGCTCAACTGGCAACTCCAGAGAAATCTTGCCCTGAAGATGGGGTATCAGTATCGCCAACAAAAAGGCACCAGTTTTGGTGGCTTTAATACAACTGGTGACAAAGTCGACAGTAATATGGTTTTCCTCACGGTAAACTATGATTGGGATGGCCTGCGTTTATCGCGATAAATTTAAGAGTACATAATGGAAGAAGAAGTTAAAGGTCTACGGGATTATCTGGATATCCTGTGGAGGCGTAAATATTGGATTGTGATTCCAGCTATAGTTCTGATGATAGGCACAGTAGTATTCACATACTCACTTCCCGAGAGCTTTAAATCCCAGGGTTTGATTTTGATCGAATCTCAGGAAATCCCACAAGATTTGATTCGCACCACCGTGACCAGTTACGCGGATCAGCGTATTGAGGTTATCAAGCAACGACTTCTTACTACCAATCGGATTATGGAGGTGGTTGAAAAGCATAACCTTTACCCTGAACAAAGAAAACGCTCTCCCATTTCCGCGCCGATAGTGGAGTTATTTAAGAACAATGTCAGTGTGGATATCATTCAGGCAAATGTTACCGATCCCGCCAGTGGACGTGCTAAAAGAGCCAGCATCGCCTTTACAGTATCGTTTATGGATCAGTCACCACAAAAAGCACAACAAGTTGCTAACGAGCTGGTTACCGAGTTCTTAAATGAAAATGCCAGAGCAAGAACCGATCGAGCAGAGGACACCACCCAGTTTTTGAAACTGGAAGGTGACAGAATGCAGAAAGAAATTCAGCAAACCGAAAAAGAAATTGCTGAATTTCGTGATCAATACAGTGACAGCCTTCCTGATATGCTCGATTACAATCTGACTACGGTTCAGAATATCCAGGAAGAAATCTCGTCAATACAAAATCAGATCATGGTGTTGAGCGACCAAATGACCACCATGGGGTTACAGCTTTCGATGATTCCCAAGCAAGCCACTGGTACAATCAGCAATGCTTCAGGTCAACCCTCAGCATCTATGGTCGCGTTACAAGAGCTGCGCGCGCAATATCGTTCAATGCAAAGTAAATATTCAGCTAACCACCCTGATTTACAACGCGTAAAACGTGAGATAGATGCTCTTGAAGCGGAAGTTGGAGTTAATGCGTCTCCTCGTGAAGATGTAGAAATGCAATTGACTTCAGCCAGAAGTAATTTGCAAACACTTAAACAACGTTATTCTGCAGAGCATCCTGATGTTAAATCGGCTGAAGCAGAAATTACCCGCCTGGAACAGCGTTTAGCGGATCTCCCTGTAGAGAATACGAATACTGAAGCACCAACCGCCAGCGGCTCCACCAATCCAGTATATATAGAAGTCAGCGCCAAGATTGATGCAACAGAACGAGAGATTGGCCGTATGCGACAAAGGCAGGCAGAGCTGCGAGAGAAGCTGGCAGAGTATGAAAACCGTGTCTATCAGACTAATCAGGTACAGCGTGCTTACCGGGATCTGACCCGTGACCGTGAAAATAAATTGGCTAAGTATCAAGAGTTAAGAGCCAAACAATTAGAAGCAGAACTGGCACAAACACTCGAAACTGAAAACAAGGGTGAAAACTTTACCCTGATCGAACCGCCTCAAATTTCCAATACCGCTGAAAAGCCAAATCGCAAGAAACTTATAGTAATGGGATTTGCTGGATCAATTGGCGCAGGCGTTGGGCTTGGGCTCCTCGTTGAAATGTTATTTGGTGGCGTGCGTGGTTATACACAAATTTCAAGAATTGTCGGAAAACCACCGATTGTTGTCATCCCGCTTATTAAAACCGATCATGAAAAACGCCGTAAGAGACGAATCATTTATAGTTTGATCGTTTTAGGAATTATCCTTGGCCTAGGTGCTGTCATATTGTTTCATTTCTTTGTAATGAACCTAGAAGTATTATGGTTCAAAGTACTTAATAAGCTGAGCTTGCTGTAACAACAGTATCAACAATTAATACGGTAGTTTAATTATGGATAGAATTCAGAAAGCGCTTGAAAAAGCTAAACAGCGGCATGCTCAGAAACCTGAACCCATCAGAGTAGAACCAACTAAAGCGGAGAAGAGTGTTTCACAAGCCGAAGATCCACTGGCCGCGCCAATAGAGTCGATATCGTATTCTCAGACAAAAGTGGTGAACGTTCCAAATCAACATCTTGAGCGCAAACGAATCATTGCCGGTTTCTACAATAATCCGCAATCAGCCGTGTTCAGAATGTTACGGACCCAGGTACTGAAAAAAATGCGCAGTAATCGCTGGCAAACGCTGGCAGTGACCTCTCCAACTGCCGGTGAAGGTAAATCAGTTGTGGCTGCTAACCTTGCTATGGCAATTGCAATGGAGCTCAATCAAACCGTTTTGCTGGTAGATATGGACTTGCGTAATCCGAGTATCAGTAATTATTTTGGTCTCAATGCTCAGGTGGGTCTCAAAGATTATCTTTCAGGTGACTTAAAACTCTCAGAGGTTTTAATCAATCCGGGTATCAAACGATTGGTTATCTTACCGGGCGTCGGCAGAGCGGAAGATTCTGCTGAATTGCTTTCCAGCCCCAAAATGGCCAGTCTGGTAGCTGATATTAAATCTCAATATGATTCCCGGGTCATTATTTTTGATGTGCCGCCTGTTTTGCAAACCGATGATGTGTCACTCGCAGCAAGCTATTTTGACAGTACATTACTTGTCCTCGAGGATGGTAAAAATACTGAATCGAATATTACTAAATCTTTGCAGATGCTTGAAGGATCACACTTGCTAGGTACAGTGGTAAATAAATCCGCCAGCCCCCCTGAACATCAAAATTATTAATCTATGTATACAGAACACTTTGGTCTTACGCATAAGCCCTTTAACCTGGTACCCGATCCTCAGTTTCTCTATATGAGTCCCAATCATAAGAAAGCGCTCACCATGTTGGAATATGGTTTGATGAGTCATGCTGGGTTCACGGTGGTGACAGGCGAAATTGGCGCGGGTAAAACAACGCTTATACGGGCTTTGCTAGGAAAGATTGATGATGATTGTGTTATTGGCCTTATCAATAACACTCATGAATCATTTGGTGAGTTGATGGTCTGGGTGCTGGATTCGCTTGAAATAGAGTCTAGTGCTACAGATAATGCTGGCCGTTATCGGGATTATATTAACTTTGTGGTTGAGCAGCATGCTCAGGGGAGAAGGGTAGTATTAATTGTCGATGAAGCGCAAAACTTGTCGGTTCAGGCATTAGAAGAATTACGACTTTTATCCAATGTCAATATTGACTCGGATATCTTCCTGCAACTCGTATTAACCGGTCAGCCTGAATTAATCGAAAAACTGAACCGACCAGAACTTGTGCAATTTGCCCAGCGCATTGGGGTAGAGTTCCATCTTAAGGCGCTTAGCTATCCTGAAACACAAAATTACATTGAATACCGTTTGGAAGTAGCGGGAGCTAAACACAAAATTTTCAGCAATGAAGCCTGTGCCGTAATTTATTGTTATAGCGAGGGAATCCCCAGACGTATTAATAACCTGTGCGATTTTGCTTTGGTTTATGCCTTTGCTGATGATAAAAAAGAAATTGATGTCGCCCTAATACAAGATATGATGCGGGACAAAAAATCTTCTCGTATTGTGGAGGCCAAGGCTTCAGAGAACCCGGATGTAAAGCGCGTTAAAAGCTGGTTGTTAGAGCAGCATAATATTCAGATAGTCTGATCTTTTATCGGGAGTTTCTCACTTGTAGCCGAAATTATTTCTTTTTGTGATAAATATCACGATTAAGCTCTTACTAAATTATTAATATTCAACCATCTCCATAATAAAGGAGATGAAGCCATCGAAACAAAATCCTTTAAAAATCCTCTGCCCCCCAGAGGCTTTTTGGCCCGATCGAAAGGTCGGGTTTTTTTTGGAGCTTATCAATGGGTAAATTGGTCAACTGATAGTTACTGAAAGCAAGAATTTTTTGCTTACAAGCTCACAAGTTCTTGTTCAAAAATCAACCAATTGTGAATGTGTGAATTTGATCACCTTTATTTGTGTAGTATGTACATATTATTCGACACGTATCATCTATTTCATAAGGGGGGGCGATGATCATGAAAAAAACAATTTTTCTGTTTTCAATATTTTTAATCTCAACATTTAGTGCGTTTGCTCAAGCTAATAGTTTTTATGTTTGCGACACAAATGGTGATGATAGTGCTGATGGCCTAAGCGAACAAAGACCATTTAAGACATATGATCACGCAATTTGGAGTTTTAACAAACTTGAGGCTGGTGGAAAACTATTATTTTGTCGCGGAGGAAAATTTCCTGCGACTAAATTCGCACGTCTTTATAACTCTAATTGTACTGCTGAAAAGCCTTGCACTATTGGTGCATATGGTAATGCAGATCTTGAGCGTCCAGTAATAGGTGCTGATGGAATCCACGCTATTAATTTTGAAAACGGCGGGGCTGCTAAACCTGACGGTGGTTATAATGTTGAGAATCTAACAATAATGGCAGTATCAAAAAGTGGTGCTGGAATAAGGTTATTTAATGATGTGGATGATGTAACAATTTCGAACGTGCATATTGAAGGCTTTAATGTTGGTATTTATGCCGCCGGTAATAATGCGCCCCAAGAAGGAGCCGGTTCTAATGAAGCAAATGATCGGCTTGTAGTCAAAAATTCCAATGTCATCAATAATCGTAAAATTGGTTTTTTAGGTTCATGTAACGACTGTTTGATTGAGGGTAATAATTTTGAAGGTAACGGAACGCATCCAAGTTTAGACCATAACATTTATCTAACTGGTTCAAACAAACATAAAAAGGGTATAACTGTTCGAAATAATACCTTATACAGATCAGCCATTGTTGATGGAAAATGCCAAGGTGTATCTTTAGTTGGGCACGGTTTGCTTGAGAATATATTAATTGAAAATAATATCATTAAAGAAGATGTTGGGAAGGTTAGTGGGGGATGTTGGGGTATTAGTATTGACCCCGGTTATAATAAAGTAGATGAATCTTTTAAAAATATTGTTATAAGAAATAATAAATTAATAAACGTTGGTATGATTGGAATAGGGTGCGCATCTTGTGAAGGTGCAATCATTGAAAATAATGAGATTATTGACGAAGGGAACGTCCTCAGAGCGGGTGTAAAAGTTCCAGTTAGAGAGGAAAACTCTATTAAATCGTCAAATGTTTACATCAGAAATAATCGTGTTATCTTAAATAATGAATCTGCTGTAGGTATATCAATTGGTGGGGAGAATCCTATTGTAGTTAGGGGGAATGACATTTCACTACCCTCTACAACCACAAGCAAGACTTGCTTTGAGCGTTTTCTTGCTAATGTGACAACTGATGTATCACAAAATATTTGTTCGAATCACAACGGTGTTTCTATCAATGAGGATTCATTAAATTTAGATAGCGAAGTGGCAGATAATATAGTTTCCCCACCATCACAGGAAATTGATGTTCAAGATGTTAGCTTGCCAAGTATTCGTACACAAAATCCTGTTGTTCAAGAGGCGAATGTTACAAACGATACTTCTTATTCACGTCCCACAATAACTACCACAGAACAAGTTGAAGTTATTGATGATAATGCTTCGGTTTCTTTTGGTGAGGAATCAACTGTAACTAGCACGGGAAGTTCCCCAGCTGGAGACTCTGAAAGATTTAATTCACTAAATGATGATGTATCAGAAAATATTGCTAACATTACAGTTTCACATGAGCGCCAATTACTAATAACAGAACCTATTATTGAAGTGGTTCCTGAAAATGTGGAGATTAATGAAACTTCTAGCTACACCAGACCATTAGGTAATACTAACTCCATTACAGTTAAAGACGTTACAGAAGCTGCACGGTCAGATTATTCTGAAGTTGAAGTCACCCAGTGTCGAGCATACAGTGGCAGAAGATGTTTATTAAGATAACAAAAAATGATTAAGTTAGACTTTTATCATTAGTTCGGCTATAGCCAGTTGCAAACAAAGCAACTGGCTTCTTTTTCTAGTTACGATTCATAAATCCTAAACTATAGAGTATTAAGATATATTTTTTTTTAATATAGAAAAATAAACGATTAACCATGCTTGGCGTGAAAAAAAATTATTTCGTATCACCTTAAAGCCATACTTTTTTGCTGTATGAAATCTTTTCCCTTTAATTGCCCACCATCCCCATTTTAAATAAATATCATTAAAAGATATTATTGATAATGATTTTATTGGAGTTAGATTGTTGTTTGGAACAATCCCGCGACGCAATTTACAATTATTGATAACAGATAACTTATTCTCAGTTATATTAGGCTTTTGGGAATGGCAAATACTTTCAATATGTTGCCGATAGTAAAATAGGTTTTCCTTTAAGTTAGCTAGTCTGCCTATTTCAGCGAGTCTTAAAAAAAGACACAGATCTTCGGCCCCAATTAAATTTTCGTTAAAGCCACCCAATGCAGTAACATTTTCTTTTCGCATCATTGAAGAAGGAAATATAATAGCGCCTCCATTACCTTTCATATGAAAGCTATCTATTTCACTATGTTTCAGGGGGGCTTTCCAATCAAATATTTCATCACCATCCTCATCAATCATAATCGTAGAAGTCCCAATAGCAACATACTCTTTATTAGCTTGTAAATAAGTGTATTGTTTTTCTAGCCTTGTGGGATGAGAGATATCATCTGCGTCCATCCAAGCAATTAAATCAGCTTTAGCTAAGGATAATAATTTATTGCGCGTGTATGAGATACCACAATTATTTTGTCTATAAAGTCTAATTCGTTTATCTATATTTGAGAGGGTTTCAACAATTTTATAGGAATCATCTTTTGAGCCATCATCAATAATAATTAATTCAAAGTTGACTAACGTTTGAGATAATATTGATTGAACAGCTTCATATAAAAAACGTTGAGCATTAAATACTGGCATTAATACAGAAACAAGAGGTTCTTTCATGTTTAAATCCAATATTGGAGAATGTAAGATGATAAATAATAGGTAATTGGGAATAAAGGTAACATAATAAATTCCCTTTTCAGATCTAGTAGTTTTTCTTTGTGCATCATATAAAATGTTGATGGAATATCAACAATATAATTTATAGCTATGACAAATATAGCGCCAACAATTCCATAAAGGTAAAAACCTATTGGCAATCCAATATAAAGAAAAATAACAACGAAAAAGATTAATAATGCGTGACTTTTAGCATTTCCCCTTGCCATAAGGCAAGCACCCGCAAGGCTAAAGCCAACAAATATTAACGAAATTGAAAGCATCTCAAACATCCAGCCTGCTTGCTCATATCTATCATCATATAGAAAATTGATTATGTGGCTACCTGAACTTGCTAATATTCCTCCAATTGTCATAGTGATTAAATCTATACGTAATCTTAATCTATAGTATGTTTGTTTGAGTTTATCTGGATTATTTCTTACTATTTCACTTAGCATAGGGTAAAAAACGGCACTTATTAATTTCTTTAGTGCTCCTTTTAAGGCATTGGCCATAAAAAAGGCAATACTATAAATGCCCAGTAATTCAGAATTAATGAACCCCCCTAATAGCAATCGATCCCCTTGTGATAAAAGAAATCCTAGTATCGATCCTAAAAAAATCCATTTTCCAAAACCAACTATTTCTTTCACACTATTTTTATCAAGTGCAAAATTGGGTCTCTGGCCAAGAGAGCGATGATGTGAAAGAATCATTTTTACTAAAGATGATACTATTCCAGCAATCACTAACACCCATACCTCTCTCCAATAGTATGCAACTAGTAACATTGAAGACAAACCAACGACTTGGCTAAGTATCTCAATAATAGTTATTTTTGAGATCATTAGCTTTCTGTTTAAAAGTTGTAGGTTTATTGAGTTAAAACCACCAATCAAAGCTGTTATTGACATGAATGCTAACAAAAAAGGTAAATTGGAATCTGTATAGACTGAATCTGTAGGTAAGAGATTATTTTTGTTTAAATTATTGAGTGTAATGCTAAATAGCAAAGCTATAATAAATATACAAAATCCTCGTAATATTTGTATTGTCCATGCGGTGTTTAAATAAACTCTTTGCTCCCCCTTTTTGCTTTGGACAATATTTTGCTGAAGGCCAATGTCTGAAAACATTGAAATACCACTCATGAAAACAGCTACCAGTGCCATTACACCAAACATCTCAGGCACTAATAGCCTTGTCATTATTAAATTGCTTAACAAGCGAAGTAATTGACTAGTTGCATAGCCTGCTGTGACCCAATAAGTCGAATTTATTGCGCGGCTTCTAATAGGTTGAATTTGCATGGTTTCTTTATTTATGATGGATTTTGAATTGTTAATTAAATTTCTTAGAAAGAATTAACGTAGATAAAAATATTTGAAGAGATAAGTTGTTATTTTATTACAACGGTTTTGTCTATTTATATCTTTGTTGCTTGTATCCTATCCATATTTTCTATAGAGGATGTTATCTTTAAATTTTATCATTATCAAATAATACTACTTAGTGGATGTTCTTCCTTGACCTTAATCTCTAGTCCACAATAAATTTAAGTATAGCCCGTGTGAATTTGCCAGTACCTGCAGCAAATTTCAGTGACGTTGGATAACCTGATAAGAAATGCAGTAGATCTTCATCTAAGAAAATTCACTACTGATTGATCAGTACTATGAGATCTAAGACAACTTTGGAAACTCGAGGATTAAATTATGGCAAAAGCTTTCGAACGGTATCGTTACAATCGAAATACCCCGGACATTCCCTGTTAGAGTCATCTATAATCATCAGGCAGACATTGCCCAAAATCTTGATCAGTGCGTCCACAATAATAAATAACTGGTTATTAGGTTAGGTTTGGTCTGTTCGTCAGAATAACCTTATGCTCAACCGGGACACTTCCGACATGTGTATTTACGAATAGCTAGTATAGCTTTGCCGATAAGTTTCCTTTTAAGTCAAATCGTCTCCTTATCGGCGTAATAAATGATGAACACCCGGTATTTTGATATTCATGTACTTCCTTCAAAGGTGTTTTTTAATAAGCTAAATTCCTTTCCAGTAAAGACATTATTAGCTTATCTCTAGAATGAAAGGTGAGAAATAGATTAATAAGTGCATTAAATATATTGTTAATTTTTTATTTTGGTAGCATACATTATCTATGATCTGTTCAGTATATATAATATCGTATTAAAAATATCATAAATTTGTTATAAATATTTATTTGATTGTTATTAGTATATAAATATTAAAATACAGATAGATTATTTAATTTCCATGGTTTATCACGCACTAAAAAGATAATATAACCTGGATCTACTTTGCTAAGTCTGAGCAAGTAATAAAAAAACTTTAAGACTGATAATGGATCAAGCTTAAGATGATGGGATAGAACATTTCTCCACCACCTTAGACGATGCTTCATCAATCTTTTTTCAATCAATTTCTTAATATATGGATCACCTTTAACTAAAGGATATCTCTTCAACTTTTTGATAAGCTTGATAGCATAGAAATGTAACTTAAACGCATTTTTTGTGATGGAGTTAGCAACAGGTCGATAAACTGCGTAACCCCCTACAGTACGAACAACTTTACCTCCAGATAAAATTATCTTTAACCTCAAACTTGAGTCTGCGAAAGCACGCATATCTTCATCATAACCATTATGTTTTTTTATTGTTTGAGCTCGATACATTTCACAAGCAGGAAATGGAGGGGGGGGTAAGAAGAAATAATTCTAGAGGTGTATCTGGAGATTCAGGCCAATTACTTTTATTGATAGGATTTAATTCACCTTTACTATTAACAGTCGTGGAATCAGTACAGTAAATATCGGCTTCAGGATATTTATGTGCTGTAAGAATATGCTTTTCTACAATATCTTCAGAAAGCCAGTCATCAGAATCCAGAAATATAATGAATTCTCCACGTGCAGACGAAAATCCTGTGTTTCGCGCTGCACTCACTCCCTTGTTTGATTGGGTGATTAGCTTAACCCGCTCACCATATCTTTCTATGACTTTGATAGAACTATCTGTTGAGCCATCATCAACAACAATAATTTCAATGTCAGCATATGTTTGTGATAATGCACTATTTATTGCCTGCTCAATATACTCTTGACGATTAAAACAAGGTATTACTACGCTAACTAATGAGTTTTTAGACATCTTAAGACCTGAGTAATGTTGAAAGCTTATTTTAAGGAATTGTCAAAATATTTAAATTAGGTGTTCAAATTATTTTTATGAAAATAAACTATTGTAATAATGAGCTTAGCAATAACGGTCTAAATGTTCTCCCACAATATATTCTGTCTTCGAGTATTTGAGCATGTTTACTACTTAGGATTGTTAGCTATAATTTCCCTAGATAAGGAATAAGCTCACATAAAAAAGCATGCTAGGCACAAAAAATTATCCTATATCATGCTGTATTTCTACAAGAGCTTGTCATTCGTGCTTTTTGGCTCGTGATAAAAACCGAACAAACTTTATATTCTGGAATCATAGGAATTATCTATGTATTGAAAGTATACTTGAAATGTCATGATGGAGTTACTCAACTCTCATTCTGTATAAACATAAATTTTTTTAAATATATACAATAAAAATTCTATGATCAAATAAATAAGATTCAACTATGGAAAGCCTCAAAATATTGACCTATCTACCGCACTATATCCATACGTATGGCATCGGTTATGCAGCACATTCTTTGTCTTTGGGTATGAACGACGAAAATGTGGTGTCTGATATGTTTTCGATTCATTCGGAAATGGCGAATCAATCACCTCACGTCAAACAAGCAATAAATAGCAAAATTACTTATAAGCTAACCGCTAAGTTTATCGGGAACCAATGGGTTACCCGCTATACTGAAAATAAGTTCAGAAGACTTGTAAAGCAATACGACGTGGCCTACCTATGGCCCGGATGTTCATTGGAGACGTATAGATATCTCAAAGCAATTGGCAAAAAAATCATTATTGAGAATATAAATTGTCATCAAGGAATATCTAAAAAAATATTAGATACTGAAGCAAAGTCGTTAGGACTACGCAATATTCATTTGATTACAGATGAAAGTATTGCTGATGAAGATCAAAAGTTAATGCTTGCTGATTATGTATTTAGTCCTAGCCCCCAGGTAACAATGTCTTTGTTGGAGATGAATGTTCCTAAAAATAAGATTGTTGAGTCTTCTTATGGACTCGATGAGAGTGACTTATTCGAAATAAGCCATAACAATTCTAAGAGTCAAGATTCTTTCAAAGCTATCTTTGTTGGTAGCGTGATTCCAAGAAAAGGTATTCATTTATTGCTTGATTATTGGACCGCTGCCAAGGTCAAAGGGCAGCTTAAAGTAATTGGTAAAGTCGATGAATCAGCTCAATCCATTGTAGATTTATACAAAGACGACCCATCGATTGAATTTATTTCGTTTACAAACGATTTAACATCACATTATCGTTCAGCGGATTTGTTTATGATGCCAAGTCTTGAAGAGGGGAGTCCTCTGGTAACCTATTTGGCGGCTGGAGCTGGTTTACCTTGTTTGGTCTCACCCATGGCAGGTGATGGTGTGGTAAGAGATAATGTTGATGGTTATGTTGTTCCTCCCCATGATAAAGAGGCTTGGATAGAGGCACTACAAAAATTAGCTCGTAGTAATGAGCTAAGATTAGAATTCTCAAAATCAGTTAGAAGTCATGCCGAACATTTCTTGTGGCCAGTAGTGGCTAGGCGTCGGATTGATGAATTACGTAACAGATTAGGAATAATGTAATTTGAAAATATTAGTATTAGGTGGTTCCGGATTTATTGGAGCACATATCGTCGATGGATTACTTGCAGATGGACATCAGTTGCGTGTATTCGATAGAGCACCATTAATTTATAAATCTGGCGTTGAGAATATTCAGGCGGATCTCGGTGATGTGATGGCATTATCAGAGGCGTTAATTGGGGTGGATGTTGTTGTCCATTTAATCAGCACCTCTGTACCAAGTACCTCAAACAAAGATCCGATTAGCGACGTTAATGGAAATTTAATTAATACGCTTAAATTATTAGATGTTATGCATCAATCCGATGTGAATAAGATAATTTATTTTTCTTCCGGTGGTACAGTTTACGGACATCCCCAGCAAGTCCCTATGACTGAACTGCATCCTACCAATCCAATTTGCAGTTATGGGATCGTAAAACTTGCTATCGAAAAGTATTTAAATATGTATTCGGAATTGTATGGATTCACTTCAACAATACTCAGACCTTCCAATCCGTATGGTCCAGGGCAAAAACATATGGGGGTTCAAGGCTTTATCGGGACGTGTATCAGCAGCGTTTTAAATGATACAAAATTATCCATTTGGGGAGATGGCTCTGTTATCAGAGATTATATTTTTATTTCTGATGTTGTTAATGCCACGAGTATGGCCGTCAAAAAATTGCAATCAGGTACGTTTAATATTAGTAGTGGAGAAGGATTCTCATTAAATGAAATTATTTCGTATGTCGAAAAATATACCCAAAAGACTATACAAACAGAATTTAAGAACAAAAGGAATTTCGATATACCGACCATTATTCTTGATAATCAACTAGCTGGAAAAACGTTTAAATGGAAACCTGAAGTAGATATTGAGAGTGGCATAGGAGCTACAGTCGAGGCTTTTCTAAAAGCCAGACAGGTATAGCGTTATGCCTAACTTAATAGCATATGCAGCTGTAGGGATATGGCCAATTGCCGTTTTTTACATGATTCGGCGCTATGGGTTTGAATCGGGTGTTTTAATGGGCTTGTTAGGGGCCTATATGTTTTTACCCGCTGGTTTTGACATCGATTTGCCGGGTCTACCGGCATTTGATAAATTTTCAATTACTGTCATTACGCTGATTGCGTATTTAGTATTACACAAAAAACCTTTTGGATATCTTGGCTTAAGTAAAGCTATGAGATTGGTTTTTTTAGCATTCTTAATTTCGCCCTTTTTAACTTCGGTAACCAATACCGAGAGATATTTTTACCTGCCAGGGCTGAGTTTATATGATGGCTTATCTGATTCAATTCATAATTTCTTATATATCTTTCCATTTCTTATCGGGGTGAAATACTTCCGAAGCTTTGAGAGTCAGCAGCTTATCTTCAAGTATTTCGTTATTGCTGCAGCGATTTATGCTGTATTGGCATTATGGGAAATACGAATGAGTCCCCAACTTCACAGTACTTTATACGGTTATTTTCCGCATTCTTGGTTACAGCAATACCGGGGAGGGGGATTCAGAGCGATAGTTTTCATGGGCCATGGGCTACTGGTCGCTTTCTTTTTGGCCTTAGGTTTGGCGTTTGTCAGTGCAATGAATAAAACTCGTACCAAAAGTATGCGAGTGAATAACTTTGCATTGTTGCTTTTTATCATGGCTACACTCATTTTATCAAAAAGTTTGGCTGCTTTAGTATTCGGTCTGTTCGCTTTTCTAATGATTACCTTTATGGGTAATAAACTGATGCATTTTGCTGCATTGGCAATCGCCGCGATGTTTCTTTCATATCCCATAATGAGCTCAATGAACCTGTTTCCACACCGAACAATCATGAACTATGCAAATGCGATTAGTCCAGAACGAGCTGAGTCACTTGGTTATCGTTTTGAGCATGAGGAAAAACTACTTAAACATGCAAATAGTAAGTCATTATTCGGTTGGGGGGGGTGGGGCCGAAATAGAGTTCGTGATGAGATGACTGGGCAGGATACGAGTACTACAGATGGTAAATGGATCATTACTCTTGGGGTAAGAGGTTGGTTTGGATATATTTCCGAATTTTTATTTATAGTCGTCCCAATATGGTTATCATTTAGAATTCGTTCCAAGGCTAAGCATATCTCTAAAAAAGAAAGCATTTTTTTAGCTTCACATGTACTTATTGTTTCATTAATTCTTCTGGATCAAATGCCAAATGCCTCTCTAAATCCACTATATTGGTTGGTAGCTGGAGCATTGCTGGGCCGGGTGTATGATCTGAAGGAACAGGCAATTAATATCGAGCAGGAAGAAAAAGAAGACAAAGAGTCAGTCAGCAATTCATCTACCTTGCTGACCTGAATGAGTTGTTCCTATTACGCTTAACATAAACAAATTGTAGAAGCTAAATGTCGAAAATATATTATTTGATACCTGATCTATATACGAAAAAGAAATTTTCCTTAAAAACATTCCTCAGAAATATTTTAGATGGGACGGCGACTAAATATATCAAACGTTGTTTCTTTACGGTTCATAAACCTGTCGGTGGAATAAAGGTGATTTATCAACATTGTCTTTTGTTGCGAGAACTTGGGTTTGATGCTTATCCGGTCCTAATGGGAAATTACAAAGGAAATTTTTTTGGCTATAACGTTGAGTACAAAACTTACGCAGAAGTTAGTGCTTCTGTTCAGCCTAATGATATTGTAGTTGCTACTGAATTTGCACCTTATCAAGGTTTGTTATTTGAAAAGGCTCATAAGGTTTTGTTTTTGCAAAACTGGATAGGATTAAGAGTACGATTAGATGAGGATGACAAACATAAATCCTATAGAGATTTAGGATATGACGATGTTATTACCTGTAGTGATTATTGCAGTCGCTATGTAAAAGAACATATGGGGATAGAGGCAAAAACGATTACTAATGGGATTGATTTAGAGCAATTTAAACAAATCCCAACTAAGCGCATTAATAATAGAATTTTAGCGATGTCTCGTAAAAACCCAAAAGATTTAGAAAAAATTATTCAACATCTGCATAACACATCTTATGAGATAAAAGTCGTTGATGGACTCACTCAGGCTGAGTTGATAAATGAGTACCAAAAGGCTGATATTTTTTTAGCTACGGGATATCCAGAAGGTTTCTCCTTGCCACCTATAGAAGCGATGGCATGTGGATGTGTAGTTGTAGGTTTTACTGGTGGTGGTGGGGATGAATTTATGATCCCTGATGAAACTGCTTTGGTAGCAGAGGATGGTGATTGTGAAACTATCATCGAAAAACTCCATTACTTACTTACCAACAGCACAGAAAAAGAAATACTCAGACAAAATGGCTTTAGAATTTCTCAGTCATATTGTTTAGCAAATACCCAATTATCGTTAAAGCAGTTTTATGAGCCGATTATCCAGTCTAAAAATCAATAGGATTCATCTATGCCCAATCAGAAACAGACTTGGAATTTTTCAGAATATAAAATTGATCGCGATTGGCTTTATGCTCCTCGAACCTATCTAGTTGATTCATTTGAACCATTTGTGGAAGAGATTTATCTACCAGAGGTAGCAACCAAACCTGGTCGATTACAATTTGAATTACAAGAAAAATCACAAGCTTGCTTTTTACCAGTACAAACAAAATTAAGAAAAATTAAAAACCTTTTCCTGAAAAATGCCAGTAAGCCACTAAATTTAGAGAAGGTCTTCATTGACCTCAGGCAGCATTATCCAAGCAATCTTGCGCATGCTATAACGATTCATTTGCCAATAGCACTTTGCGCAAAAGAATATTTACACTCTGAAAATAAAAACGAAATAATATTAATTTTTCCTGCAACCTTACCAAAACACATTCGATCTTTATTCGAAACAATAGGGTTTGAGATTGTTTGTACTGACACTGCTATAAAAGGAACTCAATGCATTTATGATCTTGAGTCATTAATTTGTATCAGAAGTGCCTTGCCAGAGATTATTAAATCAACACTTTTCCAATCGGATCTCCGGAATAAATTGATTCAAGCTCATCAGGGGTTACCTAAAAATATTTTTATATCTCGTAGGGATACCAGAAAACTTATCAATGAGCGGGAGGTGGAAGCTTTTTTAGTAAAAAAAGGCTATGAAAAAATCTATATGGAAGATTATTCCGTATTACAGCAACTGGCTATAGTTTCTTTAGCAGAAAAAATTGTTGCAATACATGGGGCAGCATTAGGTCCTTTAATTTTTAGGGGAGTGTTTGACATAAAACCTTTAAAATTGGTGGAAATATTCTCACCAGCCCATATGACCAACGTTTACAGGATTGTTATGCATCAAATAAATGGAAGTTGGATTGGCGTAAGAGGAAAGGTTTGGCCTAAACTTATCAAGCAAGCGTATGAGTGTGAAGAGACAAAGGTTAGACAGTATTCATTAGAAAATTTTGAAATCTGTCTGGAAAGTCTCGAAAAAGCAATTCATGCTCAATAAGTCACTAACTTTATCCTCTCGCTTGTGAAGAGTTTCTTATGTTAAAAAATATCGTAAAAAAAATCGCATTCAAAACCGGCAGATTTAAAAAGCTTTATTTACGTCTATGCAATCCATCGGGATATGAATTTGCTAGCTTTGAGAGAAAGTGGGGTAACTATCACGCAATTGGAGAGGATTGTGCTATCTGGCCATACACTAATGTGACAAATCCTGAATACACAAGATTGGGAAATAATGTCATGTTAACCAACTGTACCGTCCTTGGCCATGATGGATCGATTGCTGTACTCAATAAGGCATACAACAAAAAACTGGATAGAGTGGGGAAAGTTGATTTTAGAGACAATGTTTTTGTGGGGCATGGAGCAATAATTTTGCCAAACGTCACCATAGGGCCTAACGCTATTGTAGCCGCTGGAGCGGTGGTTAGTAAAAACGTGCCAGAAGGAACCATTGTCGCCGGCATACCCGCTCGTGTCATTGGTAGAGTTGATGATTTAGTTGACAAGCTTGAAAGAGAAACAGCTAATCTTCCATGGGCATCACTCATAAAACAAAGAGAAGGGAGTTTCGATCCAAAACTCGAGCCAGCATTGAAAGCATTAAGAATCAAAAGTTTTTTCGGTAATGACTAAATACAACCTCGCCATAGTCATCATAAATTACAAAACACCTGACTTAGTTGTTGATGTTTTGGAGTCACTAAAAAGGGAAGTCGTTAAGACGTCGATGCAAGTTATCATCGTAGACAATGACTCAGGAGATAACTCGTTAATACTTTTAAACAAATGGGTGCAGGAAAACCATGCTGCAACTTGGATAAAACTTATTGATGCAGGCCATAATACCGGCTTTTCTGGCGGTAATAATCTTGGGATTCGATCTGTAAAAGCCGATCATTATTTGCTACTGAACAGCGACACTATTGTGCGTCCTGGTGCAATTCAATCCCTTTTGGATGCAGCGAATCAAAATCCTGATGCAGGTATGATTAGTCCTAGATTGGAATGGGAGGATGCAACACCACAAAAGAGCTGTTTCCGTTTTCATACGCCAATCAGTGAGTTAATTTCATCGGCGAGTACCAGTGTTGTTACAAAGTTGTTTTCAAAATATGTAGTGGCTCAACCTGTTGTTGAGGTTGCGGACTTTTATCAATGGACAAGTTTTGCTTGTGTGTTAATCCGGGCAGAAGTTTTAGAGCAAGTCGGATTGTTGGATGACGAGTTTTTCATGTATTTTGAGGATGTTGAATTCAGTTATCGGACAGTCAGGGCGGGATGGAAAATATTAAATATTCCTTATGCTCACGTGGTTCATCTTCGAGGGGGAAGCTCGCCTCTAAAGTCTCAAGCCAAGCTTAGAAAGCGTCTACCAAGGTATTTTTATGAGTCGCGCACACGCTATTTTTATTTACTTTATGGTCGAAGTGGATTGTTAGCCGCGAATATACTTTGGACGATTGGCGCCTTGGTTGCTGCAATCAGAGTGCTTTTTTCAAAACGATATCAATCCAATATCGCTAAAGATCAATGGCGCGATATTTGGATTAATTTTTTCACTCCTAATAAACCCTACATTCATCCAGACTTTTATGCCAAAACCTGATTTTATTATTATTGGTGCTATGAAAAGTGCCACAAGTACGTTGCATGAACAATTGGCATTACAGCCAGGTTTTTTTATGTCAACGCCCAAAGAACCTAACTTCTTCAGCGATGATGGCATCTACAATCTGGGATTTGAATGGTATTCTAATCTTTTTTTAAAAGCCGAGACTGGAGATCTCTGTGGGGAGTCCAGCACACATTACACAAAGCTGCCAGATTATCCACTGACGCTTAAAAGGATGCAGGCCTACTTACCTTCATTAAAATTGATTTATGTGGTGAGACATCCAATTGATCGCTTGATTTCCCATTACATGCATCAGTGGTCTCAAAATGTCATTAAAACTGATATCAACCAGGCGATTGATCAATTTGATGAGCTTATCAACTATAGTCGTTATTCGATGCAAATTGCCCCCTTTATTGATCAGTATGGGGCTGAAAACATTCATATTGTTTTTTCCGAAGCTTTGCGAGTAAGGCCACAATATGAACTTGAAAAAGTGGCTACTTTTTTAGGTTACAACAATCCTGTCATTTGGTACGACGACTTGCCTGAACAAAATGTGTCAAGTCAGCGTGTTCGTCGATTTAATGGTTACAAACTAATCGTAGACAATCCGATTCTAGCTTGGATCCGGCGTAAATTTATTCCACAAAGCCTTCGCGATAAAGTCAAAAATCGTCTCACATTAAAAATGCGGCCTGAAATTGATGAGCTCCATAAGCAAAAGTTGACACGAATTTTTAACGAAGATTTGGCATTATTGGGTCAAATGCTTAACGTAGAGCTCACGCTGCAGAACTACAAAGAAAAAGCTCAAACGCTGGATGTTCGTTTAACCTCCAATAAATCGACGATGGGTATGTCTTGATGATTTCATCTGAAATCGCTGATTGGGAGCGTGAACGCATAAAGACCTTTTGGTCGCCTGCAAGACAGTTGTTAAAGAGTATCCGTCGTTATCAGAAATGCGCAGGTAAAAAAGGCCTACAAGCGAATTTGAATAAAAAGTTAGCCGTAATTTGTTACCGTTTTTGGACGGTCATTACGGGGGCGGATATTCCGATTAATGGTTCTATTGGAGGAGGATTGTCTATTCCACATCCAAATGGAATAGTGATACATCCAAAAGCAAAAATCGGAGTTAATTGTTTAATACACCAGCAAGTGACAATAGGGGTAAGCCGTAAAAGCAATAAAGCACCAATTATCCAAGGACATGTGGATATTGGTGCAGGAGCGAAAATAATTGGCGATATTACGATTGGCGAACATGCTCTTATAGGCGCTAATGCCGTTGTAGTTAAAGATGTTCCTGCATATGCGATAGTTGCAGGTATTCCAGCTAAAATTATTGGTACCACCGCCGAGGATGTAGAAATTGTCTGATAAAGTCTTTGATAATCAAAATATTTCTCAACTTGGCGCCGTAGTAATAGGACGCAATGAGGGAGAGCGCTTGAAACTGTGTCTTAATTCTTTATGCAAAGGTATCAAGCACATCGTATATGTCGATTCTGGTTCGACAGATGGCAGTGTCGAATTGGCCCTATCATTAGACGTTGAAGTTGTTTCATTAGATTTATCTCAACCATTCACAGCAGCCCGAGCCCGTAATGCCGGTTTGGCTAAGTTGGTAGCAAATTATTCTGCAATCAATTATGTGCAGTTTGTTGATGGAGATTGTGAAGTTCAACCTGGTTGGTTAGGAAACGCCATGGATTTTTTAGAAAATCATCCTGATTTTGCTGCCGTATGTGGACGTCGACGTGAGAGATATCCTGATGCAAGCTTTTATAATCTTTTGTGTGATATTGAGTGGGATACACCTGTAGGTGAGGCAAAAGCCTGCGGTGGTGATGCAGTATTCAGGTTATCAGCATTACATGCTGTGAATGGGTATCGAGAGAGCCTAATTGCTGGTGAAGAGCCCGAAATGTGTTTTCGGATGCGCCAATTGGGCTGGAAAATTATGCGTTTAAATGTTGAAATGACATTGCACGATGCTGCAATGACGCGAATAGGACAGTGGTGGAAACGCAATCAAAGAGCGGGACATGCTTTCGCGGAGGCTTATGCTATACATGGTCAATCTACTGAAAAGTTTCGTAGATCAGAGTGTAAAAGTATTTTGTTCTGGGCAGCTTTATTGCCGATGTTCATTATAGGTCTAAGCCTCTGGGAGCCTTCGTTATCAGTGCTTTTTCTGGTCTATCCACTACAAATTGCCAGATTGACCCTTCGATATCAACGTCGATTTCAAAGTTTAAAACAATCCATCTTATATTCGGTGTCAAATATTTTTGGCAAATGGCCACAGTTTATGGGGATGGTGGAATTTAAGGTAAATAGTTTACGTGGTATTCGCAGTCACCTAATCGAATATAAATAAAGTCGCCTCACGTTCACTATAAATAGGGATTTGTATGAGTGATAAACAAGTAGTTGGTGTCGTGGCAAAAAACTCGATTGCATATATTGAGGCCATTTTTGAAAGCTATGCAAATAATCAGACAGTGGTTTTGTTACGCGATGCAAACGACAAGCGAATAGAAATTACTGGTGTATCTAAGGTTATCGAGCCAGAAAATCAAACTGGCTGGTATAAAAAACACTATGAGTTCAGAAATGATAATACGCTAGCGCAAATTGCTTTTACCTCTGGTACTGAAGGTGAACCTAAAGGTGTTTTGTTAACTCACGAAGCCTTGTCAGATGTCACTGAGAGACTGAATGACATTATGGAGGTTGATAGTTCCATAAGAGAATACGTTGGTATCCCTGCAAACTTTTCATTTGGATTGGGCCGTTTTAGAGCTGTCTCTGCCGCCGGTGGAGAGGCATTTCTGCCTGAGCAAGGTTTTGATCCACTTGAGATACGCGATATGTTGGCGGCAGATGAGATTAATGCGGTGTCTGCCGTGCCAAGTCTATGGCGAGTTCTTTTAAAAAATAAGCAAATTTTTGGTAAAGAAGCTCAAAAATTAAAATGGATTGAGATCGGTAGTCAATATATGAGCCGATTAGAAAAAGAAGAATTAAAAGGGTTATTTACCAATGCCAAAATCGCTCAACATTATGGTTTGACTGAGGCATCAAGAAGTAGTTTTTTGAGGATTGATCAAACTGAAGGCGATCACCTCGAATCAGTTGGTAAAGCGTATGGGAAAACAGAGTTTAAAATTTCAGATATAGGTCGTATTTGTATACGCGGTCCCCATGTTGCTACTACCTTATTAAAGAGTGGTGAATATGTTAGTAACGTGGATGATGCTGGATGGTTTCATACTAGTGACTTAGGTCGATTGGAATCAGATTTTCTTTATTATCTTGGTCGTGCTGATGATTTGATTAACTGTGGGGGTACAAAATTATCCCCAGATGCTTTAGAGCGTGAGTTACGGCAAGCTTTAGGTATTAAAGAAGGGATAGCGGTTGCAGCAGTTGATGATGAATTAACTGGGCATGCTGTTCTGGTGGGATTTTTGAAAGATGCTTCGTTAGATGAGTCGCTTTTAACAAAAGCTGCACAGGATGTGGTTGCATCATTTGGATTGAATAATCGACGTGCTATTAAGTTGTTTGCAGTTGATACATTTCCTGTCACTTCAACGAATAAAGTAAAAAGAAAGGAATTAGCAGCGTTGTACCAAGAGTATCTTGAAACGGTGGAAGCACAACCTTTAAGTCAATCATCTGAAGCAACAAAACAGCCTGTCACTGAAGAAGAAAGCAATATTGCTGCTATATGGTGTGATGTACTTAAGCTCGAGAATATAGATGTAAACTCAAGTTTTTATGATCTTGGAGGCGATTCTCTCTCAGCCATTGGTGCATTGATTGCCATGGAAAGCAAAGGTGTGCCAAGCAACATTTCAAAAGGTATGCTTCAAGGTATGACAATCCGGGAGATTGCTGCACGACTCGAAACCACCTCATCAGTAGTAGAAGTGCATCAAATAAGATCGCCAGTCATTCGAAACAGTATGACAATCAATATTGTTCGAGGATTGATGGTCATAATTGTTATTTTTGCGCATTGGCATCAAGGTTTTCTTGAGCGGATCCCAGGTTTTAATGCTGAAGGTTTCACTGCCATGATGGGACCAGTTCTTGCTATGGGCACACCGGGTTTCGTGTTGATTTATGGTATAGGTGCTGGTTACTCTCTATTTCCTTTAATGGAACGAGACCCTAAACGTTTGAAAAATATATTTCTCAAAACCTCTGTTTTTCTATTTTTAGGAATATGTCTTCTGGCCGGAGTACAGTTTTGGAAAAAAATAGCTACCCGAGAGGGCGGGGTAAATCTTACAGATTTTACGAACTCATTTTTCTCAGTTCTTACTTTTTATTTATTAATCTCTGCCACACTCTTTTTCTGGTTTAAATTATTAAATAAGTCTAAGAATCCGATTGCTTTAGCACTATTGTTTGCTGTGCTTTCATATTCATTGCATGTGTTTGTAATTGATAAATTCGGGGTGATGGCAACGACAGGATTGGTAGAGTTCGTCAAACTATTATTCACTGCTAAATATGCATATTTTTTATTACTTTCTGGTGCCCTGATAGGTGTAGCAACAGGAATCTGGCTTAATGGCCTAGTTCAGCAGAAAAAAAGTTTTGCTCTTTTAAGTATTTCAGGTCCAGCAATTATTATCTGTGCGATTATAATTTGGTTTTATAGTGGAATTGATGATAGATGGAATATATGGCCAATTAAGGAAATATATTTTTGGCGGTGGTTACTATACATAGGCGTTATATTTATCCTTTTAGCAATCTTTGAATTTAGTTTGACTAAATATCAACATATGAACAAATTAAGTCGGTTTTTATTGCAGACTCTGTCAGTAATTGGAATGTTGGCATTTCCTTTATTCGTTCTACATGAAATGGTAATGCCAATGAAAGCTATATTAGTGAGCTATAACGTTTCAGAAATAGTGGCTTTGCTTCTGCCTATGACAGTTTTTTTCATTGTGAGTTATTTAATGTTTAGAAAAATACATGCGGTCAGCTTTCAATAATTTTTGATGGAATTTTATGAACAATAAATACCTTTTAGTATCACCCTGCCGAAATGAATCAGCTTATATGCGTATTACGCTGGATAGTGTGGTGAACCAATCGGTGCAGCCAGATTCGTGGGTTATTGTGGATGATGGATCGACCGATGAAACCCCGAAGATTCTGGCTGAATATGCAGAAAAATATCCATTTATCAAAATCATCACTCGTGAAAACCGTGGGCATCGTAGTGTAGGGCCTGGTGTGATCGAAGCTTTTTATCATGGCTACGATCAAGTTGATGTTTCTCAATTTGATTATGTCTGTAAGTTTGATTTGGATCTGGACTTACCCCCTAAATATTTTGAAATTTTAATCGAGCGGATGCAACAGAATCCTCGGATTGGGACTTGCAGCGGTAAGGCCTATTTTAGAGATAAAAAAACTGGTGAACTGATAAGCGAAAAATGTGGTGATGAAATGTCGGTGGGTATGACCAAGTTTTATCGACGCACTTGTTTTGAAGCGATTGGTGGATTTGTACGTCAGGTTATGTGGGATGGCATTGATTGTCATAAATGTAGGCAAATGGGTTGGATTGCAGTAAGTTGGGATGAACCCGATTTACGCTTTATTCATTTGCGGCCAATGGGTTCAAGCCAGCAAGGTATTGTGACTGGACGCATGCGTCATGGATTTGGCCAGTATTTTATGGGAACCGGCCTTACCTACATGACAGCATCATCGATCTTTCGCATGTTACATCCTCCTTATTTCCTTGGCGGTGCTGCCATGTGGTGGGGATATGTGAAAAGTATGATGCAAGGTAAGCCTCGATTTGATGATAAAGAACTGGTTCGATTTATTAATAAATATCAATGGCAGTGTTTATTAAAAGGTAAAACCAAAGCAACTGAAGAGCTAAATGCTCAGCAGGCAAAGGTGTGGGATCAACAATATGCCTGATAAGGCCGATTCTTCATTGCGAATAGCTTATCTGGCACCCGAGATTCCAGCACTATCAGCAACATTTGTTTATAACGAAATATTAGAACTCAATAAACTTGGGGTTGAAGTAAAGCCTTTTTCGGTTCATCGGCCGGGGCATCTAGCCACTGAATCATCTCTTAGTCAGTTAAGAAATAACGTTTTTCATTTGTACGAGACAGCTAAGTTTCAGGTTTTATTGGATAACCTGATTATGTTAGTTACTCGTCCGAGTGGGTATTTTCACGCTGCTGGAAGATTAATAAGTGATGTTTTCAATCAAGGTCTGATTGCCCGTTCTGCCTTGGGTCTTGGTTATCGTTTTTTTTATGCTGCAACTTTGGCAAAACAGTTAAAACAAGAAAAAATTCAACACTTGCATGTGCATTTTGCTCATATCCCTACGGATATTGCTATGTATGCTGCGCCGATGGCAGGCATTGGCTTTAGTGTCCAGGCACATGCCAATGATTTATTTGAAAGAGGCTGGTTACTCAAAAAAAAGGTAGCTCGCTCTGCATTTTTTGCCACCATCTCAGAATTTAATCAACGATTTCTTGAGAATTTAGACGCCGATTTTAAAAAAATTAAAATTATTCGATGTGGTGTTGACCAGGGATGGCAGCCTCCTGCTAAACCCACCCAAAAGAATGAGATATTCACTATTGGTACAGTCGGCCGATTGGTTGAAAAAAAAGGAATAGACACGCTTATCGATGCTATTTCCACACTGGTTAAAAGTGATCGAAAAGTATGTCTGAAAATTGCGGGTAATGGTCCGCTGGAATCTGCCTTAAAAAATCAGGCAGTTTCACTCGGATTAACAGACGAGTCAGTCCAGTTTGTCGGCGCCTTACCCCATGATCAGGTGGCTGAGTTTATAAGCGGTTTGGATGTGTTTGTGTTGCCGTGTAAAAAAGACAGTAACGGTGATATGGACGGTATCCCCGTGGTGTTAATGGAAGCCATGCTTTGCCAGATACCGGTAATTTCAACTGAGCTTTCAGGTATTCCAGAATTAGTGGTAAATAATATTTCCGGTCTAACGATATCTCCTGATAATGATATTGAATTAACTAGGGTGATAAGCCAACTTATGGATTCACCTGATACCAGATTACGTTTGATTTCAGGAGGCAAGCAACGAGTTGAGGATGAGTTCTTGTTAAATAAAAATGTGGCAAAGCTTATAAAGTTAATTCAGACCTCAATAAATAGCAGAATAAAAAAATGAAATTAACAGCTTCAACACCTCCGTTGAGTTTTGTTAGGAATCAGTATTGTTTATTGGGGCTGCCTTTTGATGCCGTATCACTTAAAGATGCTGCAGCGATTATCTCAGAATCTATTGAACAACAGACTCCCTGTTTTGTCTCTACGCCTAATCTTAATTTCACCGTCATGGCACAGGATGATCCTGAATTTTATAACTCGGTGATTGAAAGTGATCTGGTTGTTGCAGATGGCATGCCTCTTATTTGGGTCGCTAAGCTACTTAACCTACCAATTGAAGAACGAGTTGCCGGATCAGATCTGTTTGCTTATTTATCAGATCAACCAAGAGAGCGAAAAATTCGGGTTTTTTTCTTTGGTGGTGAAAGCGGCATTGCTGAAAAAGCGCATCATGAATTGAATAAAATCAGTCCAGGTATGGATAGTTGTGGATTCTATGATCCGGGGTTTGTTTCGATTGAAGCCATGAGTAAAGAGAGCATTATTGAGCATATCAATGCTTGTGCGCCTGATTTTATTGTTGTTGCGCTAGGCGCGAAAAAAGGACAGCGCTGGATTATGCAAAATCGAGACAGCTTAAATGCCCCAGTTATTAGTCATTTGGGAGCTGTGATTAATTTTGTTGCAGGTAGTGTTCAACGTGCCCCTGAAAAATGGCAACGTTTTGGTATTGAATGGTTATGGCGAATTAAACAGGAACCGAAGCTATATAAACGCTACTTTGGTGATGGTTTGCGATTCATACAGATGTTGCTGACACAAACATTGCCTCTATCTATATATAAAAAGAAGCTTGAACGAAACATAGACCCTAGCAACTCAGAAGTCTTAGCTGATACATTACCGCATCATGAAGATTTCATAGTAAGCCTAAAAGGGAATATCTCTGCTGAACAGTTACCCGAATTAGACTCGGCTTTTAAAACCGCCTTGGAAAAAAATAAAAATATTATTATTGATGGGGAAGATATTCAAAACGTATCAATGGATGTCCTCGCCAGGATAATGATCTATCAAGGCAAACTGAGAAATTGCAATAAACAAATGTTCTTAAAAGATTTTCCTGACAAGATTGTTACACTGCTACGCTTGTCTGGCGTTTTACCCAGATTCAGGCTAATCTGGACAAATAAATAAAAATAGGGAAGAGGGGTAGACTTTGTTTAATATAAAGACGACAGGGATGTTTATCCTTGCACTCACAATAGCCATAATAGCCTATTGGGCGGGGCTTGCTGAAGCTGTTTCAAGATGGAGCAACCAGGAAGAATACAGCCATGGTTTTTTAATCCCATTAGTTACTCTCTTTATTCTATGGGAAAAACGTAATTTAATTAATGCTGCAAAAGGGCCCCCTCTGTGGTCTGGGGTGTTCGTGATACTGGTTGCCATAATTATTTTTATTGTGGGCGAAATCAGCGCGCTGTTTTTACTTATTCAATATTCCTTTGTAATGGTTCTGCTTGGGCTTTCGATGGTAACCGTCGGCAAAGCAACTAAATATACCTTTGCTCCAATACTGTTACTTTTATTTGCGATTCCCTTACCCTACGTTATAGAAGTCGTTCTTACTGCCAAGCTTCAGTTATTTTCCTCGTGGTTAGGTGTTCAGGTCATTCGATTATTCCAGATTCCGGTATTCCTGGAAGGCAATATTATTGACCTGGGTGTTTATCAACTTCAGGTAGTTGAGGCCTGCAGTGGTCTGCGTTATCTCTTTCCATTAATGAGTTTGGGATTTATTGCTGCGTATTTTTATCAAGCGGCTTTCTGGAAGCGTGCCACCGTTTTTCTGATGACAATTCCAATTACCATTTTGATGAACAGTTTCCGGATCGGTGCTATTGGCGTCATGGTCGATAATTGGGGCATCTCAATGGCAGAAGGCTTTCTGCATGATTTTGAGGGCTGGATTATCTTTATGGCCTGCGCGGCTTTGCTTTTCTTACTGGTGGTGTTGCTGGAGAAAATTGCACCTAGTCGCAAAACACTGTCACAGCTTTTTGGTGTAGTGGATCATGCACCTGCGAATAAAATGTTCAGTGGGGATTCGCTTGGGTATTCCTACAAACCATTTATAGTCGTTCTGCTGATTTTAATTACAGCTCTGTTTGCTACCAAATTTTTCGATAACCGTGTTGAAGCAGTTCCTGAGCATCAGGAATTTATTAGTTTCCCATTACAGTTTAACGATTGGATCGGACAGCACGAAAAGTTAGATGAACGTGTGGTTGATAAGCTGGGGATGACAGATTATCTGTTTGTTAATTTCACGGGAATGGACAGTACTATTGTTAACCTTTATGTGGCTTACTATGAATCACAACGTAAAGGTCAGTCACCCCATTCGCCGCGAGTATGTATCCCGGGTGGTGGTTGGGAGATTGCAGATTTTCGCCGAACCGAAGTCATGGGTGAGCCAATTAACCGCGTTATTATCAAAAATGGTGATCAGGAACAGTTGGTTTATTACTGGTTCCAGGGGCGCGGCAGACAGATTGCTAATGAATATTTGAATAAGTGGTTTTTATTCAAAGATGCTTTAATGGAAAACAGAACAGATGGCGCACTGGTTCGCTATGTCACGCCTGTGCTTCCAGGTGAGAGTCATCAGGATGCTGATGCCAGAATCCAGTCGCTTATGAAGAATACTTCACCGGAAATTAAACGTTATCTTGCAGAATAAGTTTAGGAATATGGCTATGAAAAATTTAAAACGTACCGTTCTTACAGCCTTATTGGTTGGTGTTATTTCAGGCTGTGGTTCTGCCGAGGAATCTTCTGAAAAGTTCATTGAAAGCGGTAAAGAGCTTATGAATGAGGGGGATTATGACAAAGCCCGGTTAGAGTTCCGCAATGCCTTGCAAATTAATCCGTTAGAAGCCGAAGGCTATTACCAACTGGCGTTGATTGATGAAAAGAATCAGAACTGGAAAGGGATGTATGCCAATTTATCCACGGTAGAGTCCCTGGAGCCAAATCATGTCAATGCCATTGTTAAACTGGGTCAAATACAATTGCTATCTGGACGGCTTGAAGAAGCAATGGAGCGGGCTGAAAAAGCGCTTTCCCTTGAGCCGGAAAATATCGAAGCCATATTGCTTCAGGCAACTGTGTATATCAAACAGGAAAAATTTGACGAAGCAGAAAAGCAAATTAATCAGGCTTTATCTATAGATAGTAAGTCTATGGAGGCGTTGTCAGCCAGAATAATGCTCTACAAAGAAACTGAACAATATGACGCAGCAATCTCTGCTGCTGACGAAGCATTAGCTTCTCATCCAGATTCATTGCCAGTAAAAATGATTAAGTTGAGTATTTACGAAGCACAAAAAGATTTTAATGCAATGGAGTCATTGCTCGCATCGCTATCAGAAGAAATGCCTGATGAAAGCTGGATTGCGATTTCTCGTACTAAATTGCTCAATGATGGATTAAACCGTCCTCAGGAAGCACGTAAGGTTATGGAAGATTATATTGCTGCTAATCCTGATGATATTGAAACCAAACTGGCTTATGTCGGTTTTTTAAATAATTCTGATGCCGATGCTGCGGTAGCGAAGCTTGATCAATATTTAGCAGAAAACCCTGATAATCAGGAATTACGCTTTGCCAAACTGGAAATGTTGCAGAGACAGGGTAAAACCGATGATATGGTGGCTGAATTGGAAGCTATTATTGCTGCTGAACCTGATACCGATAGTGGTTTGAGAGCAAAGGCGACATTAGCTGGCCTTGAAGCCAGCAAGCAAAACTTTGACCAGGCTGAAAAAATGGCCGATGAAGTTCTTGCCATTGATTCACAAAATGAACAGGCGTTATTGATCAAATCAAAATTACAAATTCGTAATGAGGATTTTGATTCTGCGATAAGTAATCTTCGCACAATAATCCGTAATAATCCTGAAGCCGATGAGGCGATGGTTTTGCTTGCTCAAGTCTATATGAAAACCGGTTCAGCACAATTAGCTGAGAATAGCTTCAGGCAGGCGTTATCTGTCAATCCACGTAATCCTCAGGCTGCCATGTCAGTTGCCAGTAGCCTTATGCGTAGCAATGATCTGGAGCGAACTGAAAATGTATTGATTGGTGCTTTGGAAGGTAATCCGGATTCTGAAGAGTTATTACAGGCTTTAGCACAAGTCCGAATTCTTAAACGTGACTGGGCTGGCACCCAGAAAACATTGGAGTCTTTAGGGGATTCTGAGTCGGCTTTGACGCACCTTTTAAGTGCTCAGATGTATCAAGGGCTTGAAGATTATACATTGGCCATATCTGAATATGATCGGGCCTTACAGATTGATCCTGGTCTTACTCGTGCCTTGCAGGAGCTGGCCCAAAGCTATGTACGTCTTGAACAGCAAGAAAAGATGATTGAATACCTTAATCAACACATTGCGGATCATCCTCAACAGTTGAATGGGTACTCAGTATTAAGTAATTACTATGTGTCGCAGAACGACTGGGATGCTGCGATAGATGTCACTAAAAAAGGAATTCAGACGAATCCTCAGTGGGGTGGAGGCTATGGCATGATGGCTGGTATGTATCATCAAAAAGGTGATATGGAACAGGCCGTTTCAACTTATCAGCAAGGTCTGGAAAAATTACCTGAAGATAACGTTCTTACTTTACAGCTGGCCTCAACATATGAATCTATGGGAGAGTTTCAAAAGGCCCGGGATTTATATGAAGAAGTTATTTCCCGAGATCCTTCAATTGATGTTGCTGCCAACAATCTCGCCAGTTTGCTGACGGATCAATTTGAATCGCCAGAAAATCTGCAGCGGGCATTAACATTGTCCAGCCGTTTTCGGGATTCTGAACAACCTTATTTTGCCGATACCTTTGGCTGGGTAAACTACAAAATGGGTAATTATGAAGATGCCAGACCTGCATTGGAGACAGCAGCTTCAAGTGATGATGCAATTGCTTTATTCCATTATCATCTTGGCCGTGTTTATGTTGCCTTGAGTATGCCTGAAGAGGCCCGCCAATCATTTGAGCGCGCTCAACGTATGGCAAATGAAGAGAATGATGAGGCGTTGGTGGCTAAAATTACTGAACAATTAAGTCAGTTGTAACGTAGTACATTTTTGTTAGTAAACTCTATGCATTGATAACGGATTAAAGAGCGTAGTTTTTGTAAAAAAATAAACTGTTAACTTTAATCCGTTTTGCATAGGTTGATTTGATTGAGTCCGAGATAAAATAAACGCACTTACTTTTATTTTTGCTTAGCTGTCCTAGTAAATGTGCAGGCAATAGGGTTTTAAAAGCTAACCAACCTGGTGAGCTGGAATACAGAGTTGTTTTCTTAATAGTCTCATCTAAATCTAATTGAAGCTAAATTTAAGGAGTTTTGCCTGTGGAAAGGGAGAATGTTGTCTGGCACATGCACAAAGTCAGCAAAGCGGATCGTAGTCAGCAAAAAAAACAGCGCTCTGCTATTTTATGGTTTACCGGCTTAAGTGCTTCAGGCAAATCCACTATTGCCGGTGCAGTAGAACAGGCTTTATTTGAGTTAGGACATCATACGTATTTGCTGGATGGTGATAATGTCAGACATGGGCTGAATAAAGATCTTGGTTTTTCTGATGATGACCGAATTGAAAATATTCGCCGTATCGGTGAAATGGCTAAGTTGTTTGCCGATGCTGGATTAATTGTTTTAACCGCTTTTATTTCACCTTTTCGCTCTGATCGCCGTTTGGTACGTGACTTGGTCGAAGCAGATGAATTTGTCGAAGTCTATATGGATACACCACTTAGTGTGTGTGAGCAGCGAGATCCAAAAGGTCTTTATCAAAAAGCCCGTCGGGGTGAGATTAAGAACTTTACGGGGATTGATTCCGAATACGAAGCTCCAGAAGCGGCTGAAGTCACTTTGAATACGGCCGAATGTGATATTGCCGAGTGCGTGGCACAGGTAATTGAGTATTTACGGACAAACAATATCATCCATAGTAAGGCTTAAGATGCGGTTTATTGATGTATTTAATGGCGATGCCGATGGCATTTGCGCGCTGGTGCAATTGCGACTTGCCGAACCGAGGGACTCCGAGTTAGTTACAGGCATTAAGCGTGATATTAACCTGCTTAAGAACGTACTGGCTGATGCAGGTGACAAGCTGACAGTGCTGGATATCTCAATGGAAAAAAATGC
Organism: Methylophaga sp. UBA3613; assembly: GCF_002375415.1. Classification (NCBI taxonomy): domain Bacteria; kingdom Pseudomonadati; phylum Pseudomonadota; class Gammaproteobacteria; order Thiotrichales; family Piscirickettsiaceae; genus Methylophaga; species Methylophaga sp. UBA3613. The sequence continues at coordinate 355,194 of NZ_DFLS01000008.1, forward strand.
CGTTGATTTAATGCGTTTGCTTGATGCAGGAGCCGATGTGTTTTATGCCGATCATCATCAACCCGGTGATATTCCACAACATGCCGGCTTATCTGCTTATATCGATATGGCCGCAACTACCTGTACCTCACTCATCGTTGATAACTATCTTGATGGACAATTTCATCAGTGGGCTATTACTGCTGCGTATGGTGATAATCTGACTGCTGTGGCAGATAAACTTGCTGACGAAGCCGGAATGAGCGATGCCCAACGTGAAGAGTTATCCTCGCTGGGGATTTATCTTAATTACAACGGCTATGGTGCCAATACGGATGATTTGTTATTCCATCCGGCCGAGTTATTTAAACAGTGCGTTGCTTACACTTCCCCCTTTGATTTTATTCATGATAATCGTGCGGCTTATGAAAAGCTTTCAACCGGTTATAACGAAGATATGCGTTCTGGCTTAACCATTTCCCCAAAGTATCAAACAGACAAGCTAGCCGTTATCTGTTTGCCTGATGAAAAGTGGGCGCGTCGTGTCAGTGGGGTATTGGGTAATGAATTGGCAAACCAGTTTCCCGACCGAGCACATGCGATTGTTTCAGTAAAAGATGCTGATCACTATCTGGTAAGTCTACGGGCACCGAACTCTAACCGGAGTGGCGCTGATGAGATTGCCGGTCAATTTCCAACCGGTGGTGGACGTAAAGCGGCCGCAGGGATTAATGCTCTTCCAATGAATCAGCTTGATCAGCTTATTGAAGTGATGGAAAAACAATACGCCTAGAGCGTTAGGCTTGTGGCTCTTTCATCTCCGCCTCTGTTGTATGAAATACATCCCTGTACTTCACCGCTTCGCGGCCAGCTAAGCTGTTCAAATGAGTTCCAGACTCATTTGTCAATCACTTATGTAGGGTGGCTACACTGCGTGCTTTCCGCCTTGTCGGCCACAAAAAAAGCCGCCAGAAGTGGTAGATATGAAAGATCAACAAGCCCTAGTGTTAAATTAAAAAAAGCCTTGCAGAACTTAATCTACAGGGCTTTTTTATGCGAAGTTTTAACCTGCCATGCGTTTTAAAACATCGTCTTTTCGGATGAAGTGATGATATAGCGCCCCGGTAATATGGGCGATCACCAGAAAGACTAATAAAAATGCAAAAGGAGAGTGCCACTCACCAAGGGAAAGTGCCCACGGAACTTCACCAGCAGGTTTGCCAATCAGTTCAACACCAAACACTTTGACCGGATAGCCTTTACCGTAAATATATAAGGCCCCAAGGAAAGGCATAACAAGCATGGATAGATACATCAGACGATGTGCCAGTTTGGCCATAGTGCCGTCCATTCCCGGGTTAGTTGGGCGCTGAGGTTTTTGTTTCATCGTCCACAATAGGCGCGCGATTGTGAGAATCAGAATAATGGCACCCATGGAGACATGCCATGGACCAAAGGTATCACCCAGCCAATGTTCACCTTCATTAATCCGATCAGCAAATTTAAAAAACTGCTGCAACACCAATACGGCGATTACCCAATGAAAAAAACGCGTGATGGAGCCATAGCGTTGGTTATCGTCATGTAACATTTCTCTCTCCTTTGTTTGCCATCATTTTTTATATTTACGAGAACGTTATCTCGCTTAGGGCTTGTTTTTCTTTCATATCCACCACTGCTGGAGACTATTTTTGTGTCCGACAAGGCGTAAAGCACGCAGTGTAGTCTTCCTACATAAGTGATTGACAAATGAGTCTGGAACTCATTTGAACAGCTTAGCTGGCCGCGTAGCGGTGAAATACAGGGATGTATTTCATACAACGCTGGCGGGCGCAAAAATAGTCCCAGCCCTTTGGGTTGTGACTGAAAAAGCGCCACTTATGTCCACGGACGGACGGTATGCCGGCGCGCCAGGGAGGCGCGCGCCGGTCTGCGTTTCTTGTCGCTTATTTAGAACAACTACAAAAACGCCGGGAGCGTTTTTGAGCGTAAGCCCCAATGGGGTGAGATACATGGATGTATCTCACAAAAGGCGCTCCTTGTGCCTTGATTGGCGCTTTTTCAGCTCACAACAGAGGCGGAGATGAAAGATAAACAAGCCCTAGTATATGAGCGGCAAGTTTAAGTGTTTATTAAGAGATTATGATTAGGCCTTCGTTATCAACTTTGCATTATCAGACCTCTTGAAAATGCGTGTGGATCTGTTCCAGTCGTTCATACACATGATCAATAAAAGACTGGGCTACACGTGACGGATATTTGCCCATTGGGTGAACCAGACACCATGAACGGCGAATGGGAAAGTCTTGAATTTCCAACATCTTCAATTGTCCGGTTCGTAACTCAGCAATCACACTTAACCTTGGCAGGATGGCTACTCCAAGACCGGCAATAACAGCGTGTTTAATGCTTTCATTGGAACTTAATTCCATAGTCGGTTTAATTTGCAGACGATGTTGCTGACAGTGATGTTCAACGGCAAACCGAGTTCCTGAACCATTTTCTCGTATCAACATGGGCTCGGCAAAAAACTGCTTTGCTGAGACCTGATTTTGTTTGTTCAAAGGATGTTGGTTGTTGATTACAGCAATGAGTTCATTATCCAGGAAAGGTAATGTGCTTAATGAGCGTCCTTCAGGGACCATTGCCATAATGACCACATCATCAATATTCAGTTTTAATCTTTCCAAGGCCTGGGTACGGTTTACAACGTCGATATGAACATTTACCGCTGGGAATTCTTTCAGAAAGCTGCTTAGTAAATAGGGCACGACAGTTTGCGATGAACTGACAATACTTAAGCGTAAATCGCCTGAGAGCGCTTCCCGCAATAAATTCAATTCGCTTTGTAGTTCACTCATTTGACCAAATAAACGTTCTATAAACACTGCCACCCGTTCACCTGCTTCGGTGCAATACAGTTGGCGTCCGATATATTCAAACAGTGGCTGCTCAAGTGCATTTTCCAGATGCCGCATTTGTGAGCTGACCGCAGGTTGGGTAAGACCCAGATATTCCGCTGCTTTGCGATAACCTTTATGTTGGTAGACCGCCTGAAAAACCTGCATTTGTCTGAATGACAAACGGGATACTAATTGTTGAAGACTGAGCGCCATTTACTGCACCTGTATATTGAGTGATAAGTTTTTACTTATCGGTGAATTATATTTAATTGATTTTTGTTTATCAGTAATTTGTTTTACGCTTTGCCAACAAATCTGGCCGAGGCTGAGCTATGTTGAAAAAAATCCTGATCGCCAATCGCGGCGAAATTGCTGTTCGAATTGTCCGGGCCTGCTCGGAAATGGGGATTCGTTCAGTGGCAATTTATACTGAACCGGATCGTTATGCCTTACACGTGAAACGCGCTGATGAATCCTATTCACTTGGCGACGACCCGCTGGAAGGTTATCTGGACCCGGTCCGGCTGGTAAATCTGGCCGTCGAAACCGGCTGTGATGCGATTCATCCTGGTTATGGTTTCTTGTCTGAAAATGCTCGTTTCGCCCGCTTGTGCGAACAAAACGGCATTATCTTTATTGGCCCTAAAGCCTCAGTCATTGAAAAGATGGGCGATAAAACTGCCGCTCGCGATAGCATGCGTAAAGCCGGTGTTCCTATTACGCCAGGCTCTGACGGTAACCTTGAAAATATTGAAGAAGCATTAACGGTTGCTGACGAGATTGGTTACCCCATCATGATCAAAGCCACTTCCGGTGGTGGTGGTCGAGGTATTCGCCGTTGTGATACACCGGCTGAACTGAAACAACAGTTTCCGCGGGTTATTTCTGAAGCGACCAAAGCCTTTGGCTCAGCTGAAGTGTTTATGGAAAAGTGCATCGTTAACCCACGGCATATTGAAGTACAGGTGTTGGCAGACAGTCATGGCAATGTGGTGCATTTATACGAACGTGATTGTTCCATCCAACGCCGAAACCAAAAATTGATTGAAATTGCTCCAAGTCCTCAGTTAACACCAGAACAACGTAACTATATTGGTGGGTTGGCGGTGAAAGCCACTGAAGCCGTTGGTTATGAAAATGCCGGAACCGTTGAATTTTTGCTGACCGGAAATCAGGTGTATTTCATGGAGATGAATACCCGGATCCAGGTCGAACACACCATTACCGAACAGATCACCGGTATTGATATTGTTCGCGAACAATTGCGCATCGCCGCCGGTGAAACCTTGCGATATCGTCAGGAAGATATTCATTACCGGGGTTTTGCCCTGCAGTTCCGGATCAATGCTGAAGATCCGAAAAATGATTTCCTGCCCAGTTTCGGTCGCATCACACATTACTATGCACCGGGTGGCCCGGGTGTTCGTGTCGATACCGCGATTTATACCGGCTATGAAATCCCGCCTTATTTTGACTCGATGTGTTTGAAGCTGGTGGTATGGGCACTGGATTGGGAAGATGCAGTCGATCGCGGTCGTCGTGCTCTGGATGATATGCGTTTGCATGGCATTAAAACCACGGCCAGTTACTATCAACAGATCCTCAAACATCCCGATTTCAGAGCAGGAAAATTTGATACCAGCTTTGTAGCTGCTCATCCCGAATTACTGACCTATTCAGATAAACGTCATCCCACCGCATTGGCACTGGTATTGGCTACGGCCATCGCCGCGCATGCAGGCTGGTAAAACAAGTTAGCCGGAGAATTGTAATGAAACAAATTCAAGTTACTGATGTGACGCTGCGTGATGCACATCAATCATTGATTGCCACCCGCATGCGTACTGATGACATGTTACCGATCTGCGAAAAGCTGGATCGGGTGGGTTACTGGTCGTTGGAAGTATGGGGCGGGGCGACTTTTGATGCCTGCGTGCGTTACCTGAAAGAAGATCCATGGCAACGGTTGCGGTTGTTACGTGGCATGTTACCCAACACACGATTGCAAATGCTGTTACGTGGTCAGAATCTTTTGGGATATCGTCACTATGCGGATGATGTGGTGCAGGCTTTTGTGGCCAAAGCCGCTGAGAATGGCATTGATGTGTTCCGGATTTTTGATGCGTTGAATGATATGCGTAATCTGGAAACCGCAATAAAAGCGGTGAAGGATGCCGGTAAACATGCTCAAGGCACTATCGCTTATACCACCAGTCCGGTACACACACCTGAATTGTTTGTTGAACAGGCTAAAACGCTGCGTGATATGGGCGCGGATTCCATTGCGATAAAAGATATGGCCGGTCTGCTGGCTCCGTATCCCACTTATGAGCTGGTCAAAGCCATTAAATCCGCTGTGGATTTACCATTAGTGATTCATAGTCATTCCACCTCTGGTTTGGCACCGTTGTGTCAGTTGAAAGCCATTGAGGCGGGCGTTGACCGGATTGATACCGCCATATCAGCCTTTGCTGGCGGCACCAGTCATCCTGCCACGGAAAGCCAGGTGGCGGCGTTAAATGGAACCGAATGGGATACCGGTCTGGATTTGAATTTATTGTCGGAAATTGCCGATTATTTCCGTGAAGTGCGTAAAAAATACCATCAGTTCGAAAGCGAATTCACGTGTGAAGATGTTTCGGTTCAAATCAATCAGGTGCCCGGTGGCATGATGTCCAATCTGGCCAATCAGCTGAAAGAGCAGAATGCTTTGGATCGTATCCGTGAAGTATTTGCCGAGATCCCAAGAGTCCGTGAAGATCTGGGCTTTCCACCATTGGTCACGCCAACCTCACAGATTGTCGGTACTCAGGCGGTTTATAACGTATTAAGTGGTGAGCGTTATAAAACCATCACTAATGAAGTGAAACGTTATTTACTGGGTGGCTATGGCCAGCCACCGGCACCGATTAATGCCGAATTACAACGCAAAGCCATTGGCAATGAAACCGTGATGGAATCACGTCCAGCCGATTCCATTGCCCCTGAAATGGATAAATTACGTGCCAAGGTAGGGGATTTGGCAACCTGCGAAGAAGATGTATTAACGTTTGCCATGTTCCCCGATATCGGCCGTGAATTCCTGCAGCAACGCCTGGATGGAACCTTGCAACCAGAGCCTTTGATTCCTGAGAGTAAAGGTAAAGCACCAGGCACGGTATCAACCGAGTTTAAAGTCGATGTGCATGGTGAAACATATGATGTTGCCATTACCGGTGTCGGCGACGTTGGTGGCGGCAAACGCAAAATGTATGTGTCAGTCGATGGTATGCCCGAAGAAGTCGTATTTGAAACCATCAGCGAATTTGTTTCTGGTGGTGCTCAGCAAGGCCGCAAAAAAGCCAGCGATCCTGGTCATGTCACCACACCATTACCAGGTAATGTGGTTGAAGTCCTTGTCAATGTTGGCGACAAAGTGAACTCCGGACAATCGACGATGATTATCGAAGCCATGAAAATGGAATCCGAGTTGCTGGCTAATATCGATGGGGAAGTCAAAGCGATCCATGTCACTAAAGGGGATCGGGTGACACCTGGAGAGGTGCTGATCGAAATTGGTTAACACTTTTTTTTTGGCTGGCTTAAAGCCTGGTTTAATCCTTAGCGATTGTGACGGCGTATTACTATCTAAGTAGTACTTAGTCCTGTGTATTAACTTATTAGATGTTCTGGCGCTAGACTCGATGATACAGATAAGTATTGTGGAGTCGCATAATGACACTGACGGCTGAGCGTAGAAAACCCTCAATATACGATAATTTGGGGGGAGCTGAGGGTATTCGAAAGCTGGTTAATACCTTTTGTGATGTATTGGAAACAACAGAAGTCGGACGGCCGATTCATCTGCTGCATTTACGCGGTCATGGTATGGCACACGCCCGTATGGAACAGTTCAATTTTTTCTCGGGTATGTTTGGCGGGCCGAAGCTTTATGCTGAGAAGTGGGGGCATTCCAATGTGCGACAAATCCATGAGCATGTTGAAATCACCGAAGCACACAAGGATGCCTGGTTAGCTTCCATGCAACTGGCCATCGAAAAACTGAATTACGACCCCGAGATGAAACAACTTCTAATGGAAAACTTTGAGCGCATGGCCGGTTTATTGGTCAAGCACTAGGTGAGACTAAACAACTAGGGGCTGTTGCCCCTTAAATCTGGTTAATCCTGCTCATGCTCCATAGCATCCAAACTGTCGTAATAAATGATCGCCAGATAGCGGATAGGCATTTTTAACTTGGCTTCAGGACGATGTGGTTGTTCAGCATTGAATGTCAGTGAATCGCCTGGATTCAGAATATAGCGTTCATCACCGACAGTGTATTCAAGCCTTCCTTCCAGCATGAAGATAAATTCGACTCCAGAGTGTTCAAATGGGGCAAATACTTCGCTTTCTTCTTCCAGCGAAATTAAAAAAGGCTCAAATAACTTTTTTGGCCCCTGATCGTAGGCGAGCAAATGATAGGTGTGGCCGGATTTTGTGCCACGTCTGACCACTTCCATCCCTTCACCATTTTTAACATATTGCGCACCACCTCTGGGGGTATCGTAATCATGAAACAGTTTGGACAGGGTAACGCCTAGCGCATTCGCTAAATGTTCCAGTTTTTCCAGGCTCGGTGACGTTAAGCCATTTTCAATTTTACTAAGCATCCCCCGACTCAGGCTGGCCCGTTTGGCAACTTCGGCAATAGTCAGTCCGTTATCAAGACGAATATGGCGCAGCGTGTTGCCAAGGTGCTTGTCCAGCGATTTTATAGTGCTTTCGATTCCATTCATGTCTAGTTTATCGTTCACGCCGTTTAAATCTCCCTGCCTTTTCCCTTAATAGAACCTTGATCATACACGAATTTTTTTTGTGGAAGGTCACGAAAGATTCATATGATGAAAAAAAGTTTCTTTGAGGTGTTGACATCCGATTTCTCACGTGAGTAAATGAACCCATGGTTTCATCATGTGAAACAAAGTTTACCTAAAAGGTGGTAGTTCTCTATACCTATTAGGTAGTAGATGGAATGGCAAACATATTAATGAGGGGCAAAAATGCCATTAAGACTTTTGAAATATGCAGTCAGTCGAGAACATCCGGCTCCCCGTTTTTTCCGGGACTGTACTGAACCGAAAAAAACCTATGATGCGGTCATTATTGGCGGCGGCGGGCATGGTCTGGCTGCAGCCTATTATCTGGCTAAAGATCACGGCATCACTAATGTTGCAGTGCTGGAAAAAGGTTATATCGGTGGCGGTAATACCGGACGCAATACCACTATTGTTCGTTCCAACTACCTGACTCCGGAAGGTGTCAATTTTTACAATGCCAGTGTCAAGTTGTTTGAAGATCTCTCAGAAGAGCTCGATCTCAACCTGTTTTATTCTAACCGTGGCCATTTCACTTTGGCGCATACCGATTCTGCCATGCGTACCATGCGCTGGCGTGCAGAAGTCAACAAACATGTAGGCGTTGAAAGCTATGTGGTTGGCCCTGATGAGATTTCAAAAGCATGCCCACAACTGGATATTTCCTGCAGTGGTCAGGCACCTATTCTTGGCGCGTTATATCACGCACCAGGTTCAGTTGCCCGTCACGATGCTGTTGCCTGGGGCTATGCAAAGGAAGCTGATCGCATGGGCGTGGAAATATTCCAGAGCACTGAAGTAACCAGTATTGATGTGAAAAGCGGCAAGGTCGTTGGTGTGCAGACTAACAAGGGTTATATCAGTACCAACCGCGTGTTATCAGCAGTCGCTGGTTTTACGCCACGCATTTGCGAAATGGTCGATATTGAAACACCCATTGTGATCCATCCGCTGCAGGCATGTGTGACTGAGCCAATGAAACCCTGGTTAGACACTATCCTGGTTTCCGGCAGCTTGCATGTTTATGTCAGCCAGTCCTCTCGCGGTGAATTGGTTATGGGGTCATCACTGGATCCTTACGAAATTCATTCAACCCGTTCATCACTGGATTTTGTTGAAGGCCTGACGTCGCATATCACTGATATGTTTCCATTCCTCGGTAATGTGAAAGTCGTACGGCAATGGGCAGGGATGGCTGATTTGACGCCGGACTTTGCTCCGATCATGGGCAAAACTGAAGTCGAAGGATTTTACATTGATGCCGGTTGGGGTACCTGGGGCTTTAAAGCCACTCCCATTAGCGGCAAGACAATGGCTGAAACCATCGCCCGAGATATGGCCCCGGATATGATCAAATCATTCCGTCTATCACGATTTGAAGATTATGAGCTGACCGGTGAAAAAGGCGCAGCCTCGGTCGGCCACTAATTTAGGGATAGCAAGATGAAATTACTTCAATGCCCCGTTAACGGCATCCGCCCGGTGAGTGAATTTACCTACGGTGGGGAATACAGAGAGATGCCCGACCCAGATACCTGCAGTGATAAAGAGTGGGCTGGTTATGTGCATTACCGGCATGGGGCGCCGGGTTTGAAAAAAGAGTGGTGGTACCACGGTCCGAGCGGCACCTGGTTTATCGCAGAAAGAAACACGCTGACAGATAAAGTCAGCCGGACCTATCTTTACGGTCAGGAGAATAAGGCATGACATTGCGTATCGCTGAACAAGAGAATGAATGGATCAACCGTGATATGCCTTTGACCTTCGAATATGAAGGCCAACAAATCGAAGCATATGAAGGCGATACCATTAGTAGTGCACTCTGGGCTGCGGACATTAAGGTTTTGGGTCGTAGTTTCAAATATCACCGTGCGCGTGGTTTATTGAGTTTTGCCAATCATGATGTCAATGCGTTGATGACGGATGGTGTTGACACCAATATCCGTGCTGATGTGATCCCGGTTACTCATAATATGCAGCTGACAGCAGTCAATACCGATGGTGGTGTAATAAAAGATAAAGGTCGTTATATCGATAAGATATCGGCGTTTCTGCCGGTGGGCTTTTATTACAAAACTTTCCATAAACCTAAATGGATGTTTCCCTTCTGGGAAGACAAGATCCGTAAGGCGGCCGGCTTGGGTGAAGTCAATTTCAACTATCCACGAATCACCCGTGCCAAACGCTATGCACATTGTGATGTGCTGGTTGTCGGGGCGGGTGCGTCAGGACTTTCTGCAGCACTCGAAGCAGCCGAAGCTGGCAGCCAGGTCATTCTGGTGGATGAAAATCGCAAAATTGGCGGTAGTCTGACCTATGACATGGCCACTGATGTGAATACCGGTTCTTTGCTGAAACAGCTAACAGAAAATGTACTCAATCACGCCAATATTCAGGTGATTGCTGATGCCTATGCCGGTGGTTATTACACTGATCATCTGGTGCCAATTGTTGAAAAACGTGGCATTACTAAAGTTCGTGCGGGTACAGTAATTGTTGCCAGCGGTGCTTTTGAACAACCTCCAGTATTTCGTTATAACGATTTACCAGGAGTGATGCTGAGCTCAGCTGCACAACGTCTGGTGAATCGTTACTCGGTTAAACCCTTTACAAAAGGTGTATTGGTCACTGCGAATGATTATGGCTATCGGGCGGCACTGGATCTGGCTGCAGCCAAAGTCGAAATAGTTGCCGTCATTGATATGCGTCAAACTGGTGCCGAAGGTGATTTGACTGAAAAGGTTAAACAGGCTGGTATCGCCGTTCATCTGGGCAGCTGTATTTATGAAGTAGTGCCTTCATCCGACAAACTGGGTGTCAGTGCCGTTATTGTATGTCCTTATAATGAGGCTACTGCCGAGGCTGACCTGCATCAGCAAGTCGTATTGAATTGTGATGGTGTTGCGATGAGCGCTGGCTGGGCCCCGGCTGCAGCTTTGCTTTATCAGGCTGGTACTCAGATGCGCTATGACCAGGCGGTTCAGCAGTTTGTGCCGAATCAGCTGCCAGAAGGGGTATTTGCTGCCGGTAAAGTCAATGGCATCTTTGAACTTGAGCAACGGTTGCTGGACGGAAAACGGGCCGGTGCTGAAGCTGCACGCTATCTTGGCAAGAGTACTGCTGATCCCGTTGCTGTTATGGCACATCGTGGTAACTCGCCCAGTCATCCTTACCCAATTGTGAATCATCCAAAAGGCAAAAACTTTGTCGATTTTGATGAAGATATTCAGGTAAAAGATTTTATCAATGCTGCCAAGGAAGGTTTTGACAACATTGAGTTAATGAAACGCTTTACCACTGTTGGTATGGGACCAAGCCAGGGTAAGCATTCCAATATGAATGCTATTCGTATTCTGGCTCGCATACGGGATTTACCAGTTGAAAAAATTGGCTCCACTACAGCAAGACCGTTTTTTCATCCAACTCCGATCGGTCATTTAGGCGGACGCGGTTTTCATCCACATCGTCATACAGCGATGCATGAATGGCATGTGAAAGAAGGCGGGGTGATGATGGAAGCTGGTGTGTGGTTGCGACCTGCTTATTACCTGCCACTGGGTATTAATTTAACCAGTCAGCAGGCAGTGCAACAGGAAGCGATGGCTGTTCGTAAATCTGCTGGCATGATTGATGGCAGTACGTTGGGCAAAATCGAAGTCTTTGGCAAAGATGCTGCTGCGTTTCTGGAACGTTTCTATACCGGTAAATTTGCCAGTCAGAAAGTCGGCAATAGCCGTATCGCCATGTTACTTGATGAAGCCGGCGTAATTGTTGATGACGGCGTAGCAGTCCGTCTGGATCAAGACAAGTTTTACGTGTCGACCAATTCCTCCAATGCAGCCACGGTATATCGTGAAATGCAACGTAATCTGCAGCTTTGGGGCATGCAGGTCACTCTGGTGAATCTGACTGGTGTGATGTCTGCCATGACATTGGCTGGTCCTTCATCCCGTTCAATACTCAGTGAACTGACTGATCTGGACCTTTTGGAAGAAGCTTTTCCACAAGGGGCATATCGCGAGGCTTTAGTGGCCGGTGTCAAAGCCAGAGTGATGCGAGTGGCATTTGTTTCGGATCTGGCTTTTGAAATTCATGTTCCATCGAGTGCCGGTCTGCATGTATGGCAGAAAATTATGGAAGCAGGCAAAACCTATGGACTACGGCCTTTTGGTACTGATGCCCAGCGTCTGCTGCGTTTGGAAATGGGACATCATCTGATTAGTCACGATACTGATGGTTTAACGAATCCGTTTGAAGCACATGCTGAATCACTGGTGGCAATGGATAAAGCCTTTTTCATTGGTCAACGCAGCCTGAAAATCCTGCAGAAGAAACCTGTTAAGAAAAAACTGGTTACCTTTGTATTGGATGCGGATTTTGGTGAACTGCCCAAGGAATGCAATCTGGTAATAGAAAAGGGTGAGATTGCCGGTCGGGTGACCAGTATTTCTTTCAGTGAATATGTAAATCGGGTCATTGGCTTTGCCTTTGTCCTGCCAGAACAAGCCAAGGCTGGTCATCGCTTTGCGATTCGCACGGATAGTGGACGGATCGAAATGGCTGAAGTAGTTGAGCACTCTTTTCTAAGTTTGAATCAGGGCTAAGGAGCCAGCATATGCAAAATGTTGTATTACAAAGTCCAGTTGCGTTTGCCCAGACGTCTCTGAAACCGGAAATGGGTTTTATTAACGGCATGGCGATTGTTAATCGCTATTCCGATCCGGATGTGGAAAGTCGTCATGCTGCAACACTGGCCATTTGCGATGTCAGTTGCCTGACACGTTTCGCTATCAAAGGCCCTGCAGCAACTGATTCTTTAAAAGCAAAAGGGATTGAATTACCCGGTTCAGCAAACAGCTGGAGTCGTCATGATGCAACGCTGGTCATGCGTCTTGGAAATAGTGAATTTCTGCTGGAAGACCCGATTGGCGTACAGCAGTGCAAAGAATTAACTGAACAGTTGCAAAGTGGTGACGGTGTTCATGTCGTGCTGCGTAATGATGCGTCTTTTATTTTAAGTGGCGAGTTGCTTGAAGAGTTACTGGCCCAGGTATGTGCAATTAATCTGAGCGGGCCAATGTTGGCAGACAATCAACTGGCGATGACCTCAATTGCAGGTGTCTCTGTGGTTGTTCTCAGACAGGAAGTGGCAGGTCAATCTCTATTGCGTCTCTGGTGCGATGGCACTTTTGGCGTTTATTTGTGGGAGACCCTGTTGAATATTATTAAAGAGCTAGGCGGCGGACCGGTTGGTATCAACCAGTTTTTCAATAGTAATTAAGCCATCCGGCGCTGAATAAATTAATCCATAGGTCAGGCAATGAAATTTGAGCCAGAAACAAACCTAAGTGAGCCTATCACCGATAACCAGGAGCAAAAGTGATGAAAACTTTAGAACAGGCAGAACAATTTATTAAAGACAACAACGTCAAATATGTTTTAGCACAGTTTGTCGATATTCATGGTGTGGCCAAGGTTAAATCGGTCCCTTCTGCACATCTTAAAGACATCATTAAAACCGGTGCCGGTTTTGCTGGTGGTGCTATCTGTGGCATGGGCATTCAGCCAAACGGCCCTGATTACATGGCGATGGGCGATTTGTCGACATTGTCACTGATCCCATGGCAACCTGGTTATGCAAGAATTATCTGTAACGGACATGTCAACGGCGAACCCTATAACTTCGATTCTCGTGTTGTATTGAAAAACCAGATAAAGCGTCTTGAAGAAAAGGGCTGGACCATGTTTACCGGCCTTGAGCCTGAATTTTCGCTGCTCAAAAAAGATGAATATGGTCATATTCATCCGTTTGAAGATAGCGATACATTACAAAAACCTTGCTACGACTATAAAGGGATTACGCGTCAGAGTGTCTTCCTGGAAAAATTAACGGAATCGCTGATTGAAGTCGGTCTGGATGTTTATCAAATTGACCACGAAGACGCTAATGGCCAGTTCGAGATTAACTATACCTACGCAGACTGCCTGAAAAGTGCCGATGATTTCATTATGTTCAAGATGGCGGCCAGCGAGATCGCCAATGAATTAGGCATGATTTGTACTTATATGCCTAAACCGTTCAGTAACCGTCCCGGCAATGGCATGCATTTGCATATTTCGATCGGTGATGGCGAAAAATGCCTGTTCCATGATGACAGTGATCCGGCAGGGCATGGCCTGAGCAAGTTGGCTTATCACTTTATGGCCGGTCTGCTGGCACATGCTCCGGCATTGTGCGCTTTGGCAGCACCTACCGTTAACTCATACAAACGTCTGGTAGTGGGTCGTTCTTTATCTGGAGCTACCTGGGCACCTGCGTACATCACTTATGGCGATAACAATCGCTCAACTATGGTTCGCATTCCTTACGGACGTATTGAAATGCGACTCCCGGACGGTTCATGCAATCCTTACCTGACCACTGCGGCGATTATCGCTGCAGGCCTTGATGGTGTTGAAAGAGAGCTCGATCCCGGCGAGGGTCATAACACCAACCTTTATGACCTCAGCCCGATGGAGTTGAGAGAAAAGGGTATCAATATCTTACCTCAGAACCTGCATGAAGCATTGCTGGCACTTGAAAAAGACACTGTTGTAAAAGGCGCTTTAGGCGATGGTCTGGCAAATGAGTTTTTGGAACTGAAACACATGGAATGGGTGGAATACATGCGGCACGTCTCTGACTGGGAAATTGATCGTTACGCTGAATTTTATTAAGCAGCCGACTAGTCGGAATTTTTAGGAGAAATCTAATGTGTGGAATTGTTGGTCTTTATTTAAAAAATGATAAGTATCAAAGTCGTTTGGGTGAACTGTTTTCCCCAATGATGATTGCGATGACAGAACGTGGGCCTGATAGTGCCGGCTTTGCCATCTATGGCGATGCCGTCGATAGCGGTATCAAATTTACCCTGCGTCATGAAGATGAAAATTATGACTGGGAAAAATTGGCAAAAGATATTGAAGAAGCACTGGTTACCAAGGTCGATTGGTTTAAAAACAGCAAGGTAGCCATTTTTAAAGTTAAAACTGATGCTGACTTTGTCGAAAACTATTTGCATGAAAATCATCCTGATGTGTTGATCATGAGTGCCGGTACTTCGATTGAGATCCTCAAGGAAGTTGGCCTGCCAGAACGTATCGTGAATATGTTCAACCTGGACAAAATGCAGGGAACTCACATCATTGGCCATACCCGTATGGCGACTGAATCTGCGGTGACTATGGCGGGTAGTCATCCATTCTCAACCGGAATGGATCTGTGTCTGGTACATAACGGTTCTCTATCGAATCACAACCGTATGCGTCAGGAATTGAAACGTAATGGTATTCACTTTGATACCGATAATGACACTGAAGTAGCGGCGGGTTTTCTGACCTATCGCTTGCAGCAAGGTGATTCTTTGCATCAAGCCCTGGAACACGCTTTAAAAGAGTTAGATGGTTTTTACACCTTTACTATTGGCACCAAAGATGGTTTTGCAGTAGTTCGTGATCCGATCGCCTGCAAACCGGCTGTTATTGCAGAAACCGATGATTATGTGGCGATGGCCTCTGAATATCAGGCATTAACCACTTTGCCAGGAATCGAAAATGCCAAGGTTTGGGAACCTGAACCGTCAACTATCTATGCCTGGGAACGTGGCAGTAACTGACCAGAAGTGCTTAAGGGGAACACAATGAAAACTATTGATTTAGCAAAACAAACAGTGCGTGATTTAAATCAGGCGTTACATGACCAGGCTGCTGCATGTACTGAAACAGAGTGGGAAGTGCTTAATCCAAAAGGACAGCACAACCTGGCCGTAGGTCTTGATCAGAAACTCAGAGTCGATATCAAGGGACATGCCGGTTATTACTGTGGGGGCATGAACAAAGAAGCCGATATCGTGGTTCACGGTAGTGCGGGTCAAGGCGTAGCAGAGAACATGATGTCTGGCAGTGTCCGCGTTAAAGGTAATGCTTCATCTTCTGCAGGCGCTACCTCTATCGGTGGGCTGTTGGTTATAGAAGGTGACGCTGGTTCACGCTGTGGCATTTCAATGAAAGGCTCGGACATAGTCGTAACAGGCAATGTTGGCCATATGAGCTGCTTTATGGGACAGGCCGGTACCCTCGTGGTTTGTGGTGACGCCGGAGATGCGTTGGGTGATTCACTGTATGAAGTTCACATTTACGTCAAAGGCGAAGTGAAATCATTGGGTGCGGATTGCATTGCCAAAGAAATGCGTGATGAACACATCCAGGAACTGAGTCATTTACTCAAGCGTGCCGGGGTGGATGAAGATCCCCATGCCTTCAAACGTTATGGTTCAGCCCGTCAACTATACAATTTCAAAGTCGATAACGCTTCTGCGTATTAATGCTGATTTTACGAGGAATCTATTATGAGTGAAAAAAAGAAATACATTACCGAGCTCCGTGAGTCAGCGACATTTGATCGGTCGACCATGTCCGAAATTCGTCGGGCAGCGGAAACTGGTATCTATGATATCCGTGGCTGGGGTGCCAAGCGTAAGTTGCCACATTTTGATGACTTGTTATTTCTGGGTGCGAGTATGTCTCGTTATCCGTTGGAAGGTTATCGTGAAAAATGTAATACCCAAGTGACATTGGGCACCCGTTTTGCCAAAAAACCGATCGTTATCGAAACACCGGTAACCATAGCCGGTATGAGTTTTGGTGCCTTATCGGCCAATGCAAAAGAAGCTCTGGGCCGTGGTGCGTCTGCAGTAGGCACTTCAACCACAACCGGTGACGGTGGTATGACGCCTGAAGAACGTGGTCAATCAACCAAACTGGTCTATCAATACCTGCCATCGCGTTATGGGATGAATCCGGATGATCTGCGTAAGGCAGATGCTATCGAAGTGGTGTTGGGACAAGGTGCTAAACCAGGTGGTGGTGGCATGTTGTTGGGCCAGAAAATTACTGAGCGGGTCGCCAAAATGCGTACCTTGCCGATGGGCGTTGATCAACGCAGTGCCTGCCGTCATCCAGACTGGACGGGTCCGGATGATCTGGCAATCAAGATCCTTGAATTGCGTGAAATTACAGACTGGCAGGTGCCTATCTATATCAAAGTCGGTGCCACACGTACTTACTACGATGTGAAGCTTGCGGTTAAAGCCGGTGCTGATGTCATCGTTGTTGATGGTATGCAGGGCGGTACGGCGGCAACCCAGGAAGTCTTTATCGAACATGTTGGTATTCCAACTATGGCCGCTATTCCACAGGCCGTTCAGGCGCTGCAGGAAATGGGCATGCATCGTAAAGTACAGCTGATCGTTTCCGGTGGTATTCGTAACGGCGCTGACGTAGCTAAATGTATGGCATTGGGTGCTGATGCAGTTGCCATCGGTACAGCAGCCTTGATCGCATTGGGATGTAACGATCCTAAATATGATGAAGAGTTCAAAGCGATTGGTTCAGCTGCCGGTTTTTATGATGATTATCATGAAGGTCGTGATCCGGCAGGTATTTCAACCCAGGATCCGGAGCTCAGCAAACGGCTGGATCCAGTTGAAGGTGGACGTCGTCTGGCCAATTATCTTCGTGTGCTGACACTGGAAGCACAGACACTGGCACGTGCCTGTGGCAAAAATGATATGCGTAACCTTGAACCTGAAGATTTGGTGGCCTTAACAGTGGAATCCGCTGCAATGGCCAGAGTACCACTCGCTGGTACTAACTGGATACCAGGCCAACAGCAGTTCTGATAACGCATTACTAAGAGTAATCGAGACAAGGGCTGATGCTGTTTTGATTAAACCTACTTAAAGAGATCCTTACCCCGTCAATTTAAGTCAGTTTATTCATGATGGCATCAGCCCTTTTTTTTTCATTTCACAGAGGAGGCAAAAGTGTAGTCATTAACTATCTTTAAATCAGAGAGAGACATAACTATGAATAATAATTTAAAAAAACGTATAGAAAGTATGTACAAAAGGGACTGTGTTATGGCCTGGTCAGATATCGTTTTACTCTGGCTGGCAATAGGCTTTGTCCTCATTAGTATCTTGAGCATTGTGGAAGATCCCTTCATCCGAGTGGTGTTGATAATTTCCAGTGCATTGTTAGTGATTTTCAATACGGCGTCAGTGGCAGCAATGACCAAACACTACGCTGAAGATAAGAATTTCATTTACGAATTAGACATTAAGCATCTTGATGAAAATCGAGAAGCGAAAAAATTAATGCAAGAGTCTACTAATGAGGAAAGGCTATGACTAACTATATCCCCAAAACTCAGCATAAACGCGGTCAACTATTTGACAGTTTATTTATTCTATTTTTAGTTTACGTAAGTCTTTATATCCCTTTGTTTCTGGAGTCTGATACCAAATCAGCCGATGAAACAACGTCTGCCCAGGTAATCACCTGGGAGTCTCTTGATGTCTCACCCGTGGAACAGGAACAGTGGCAAAAGCTAGGCTTTGATGAGGTAGCTGCTGCTGAGATCATTAACGACCGATTTGATTACACCATCGACCCGGTCATGCTGATTATCACGGCGTTAGTCATTATCGGTTACTTCTTTTTTGTTCTCCGAGTTTCAGACAGGCAATACCGCGAGGTGATTGCGGAAAAATTCGGTACTGCTGGTAGCCAGGCAAATAACGAACAGGGGGACGCGAGATGATTTATTGGGATTTATTGAGCTATGCCGCCTGGATCATTTCTGCCGGGCTGCTGTTATGGATTGTAGTCGATGCCGTGAGCGTCTCTCGTCAGTTTGATGAGGAGCTACTGGTCAGTTCTCGAGAAGGCTCTGATGAATTATTGGAGCAAATCAAACACGAGGGAGAAGACAAATGAGCCAATCTACTTCTACTGGTGGAGATCAAAAACGTATTTCAATGCTGAAAGTGTTGAATCCATTTCATGTCTGGGCACTTGGCGTCGGTATCGTACTGGTCGGTGAGTTTATGGGCTGGAACTTTTCAGTTGCCAAAGGTGGTGCATATGGTGCTTTGATTGCATGCTGGGTAATTGGGTTGTTATACAGTTGCGTGGCGATGATCGACTCTGAAGTGACATCAACTGTGGCAGCAGCGGGTGGGCAGTATACTCAGGCCAAACACATTATTGGGCCGCTTATGGCCTTTAATGTGGGTCTGTATCTGGTCATGGCTTATACCATGCTGGAAGCTGCCGATGCACTGATTGTTGGAGATTTGATGGCTGCGGTGGCTTCAGCCACAGGTTATGCCGATCTGAATCCCCAGCCGTTTGTGGTGTTGACCATCGCTTTTCTGGCCTGGCTGAATTACCGGGGGGTGTTTATGACCCTGACGGTAAATTTTGTCATTACGCTGTTTGCTTTTCTGGCCATTATTGCTTTGTTTATTGGCAGTGATCCACTGAATCCTGGCAATATTCTCAAGCATAGTGATTTATTAACTGAGTTACCCTATGGCTGGATTGGGGTGGTTGCGGCATTGCAGTTCGGCATGTGGTATTACCTGGGGATTGAAGGAACCTGTCAGGCTGCAGAAGAGGTACGTAGTGCTGGAAGAGCTATTCCATTAGGTACTATTGGTGGAATTCTAACCCTGCTGGTGGCTGCGACTTTAACCTGGTATGTTTCCACGGGTCTGATGCCATGGCAATATCTGGGACAGGCAACTACTCCTTTGTATGATGCGGCATCCATTATTGGTAATCCATCGCTGCAGATAGTGTTGTTTATCGGCACCATGTTTGCGGCGATTGCTTCTGCTAACGGATGTATCAATGATGCGGCAAGAGCCTGGTTTTCAATGGGGCGTGACCGTTATATGCCAACCTGGTTCGGAGCCATTCATCCTCATTACCGAACGCCATTCCGGGCCATCATCTTCCTGATCCCAATAGCTGTTTCATTTGCATTCACCGGTCTGTTGGATCAGGTCATTACATTCTCGATTCTGTCAGGTTTGTTGGGCTATACCTTTATGTCCTTCAATATGATGCGATTCAGAAAAATGTGGCCTTTGGATGTGATTAAGCGTGGCTACATTCATCCGTTTCATCCTATTCCGGCATTTACACTGCTAGCGCTTTGTTCGGTGGTTTATTTTGCTACTTTCCTCGGTTACGGCGCTTCATTGCTGTCAATTATGGCGTTCTACATTGTTGCTTCAGTGTGGTTTGTAAAACGTCGTTATCAGTTTGTGAAACGCGGTGATCAGTTCACCATGCCTTGGCCACGGCCGAAAGGTTATTAAAGGAGGAGGCGGAAATGAAAAAAATACTATGTGCAACAGATGGTTCTCACAGTGCTGAAAAAGCCGTTGAGTTTGCCGTTGAAATGGCACTTCTGGCGAAGGCTGAACTGACATTTATTCATGTGATCAGGCCGACTGGAGAAGATGTTACTAAAACCTACTTCTGGGACTCTACTATGCTCAGAGCAGCTGATGAGCAGATACAGAGGGAGTTGCAGCAAGCTTTTGATAAGGCCCAACAGAAGGGGCTCGGATCGGTGTCCTGCACCACGGTACAGGGACATAATGTGGCAGCAGCAATTATCCATTTTGCTGATGTAAATCATTATGACCATGTGATAACCGGGTCTGTGGGCCGCACCGGTGTCTCTAAGGTACTGCTTGGTTCTATTGCCGAGCAGGTTATCAGTAAGGCGCATTGCCCGGTAACGGTGGTGCGTTAATCGTTGACCCCGCAGTGAGTGAAAAGCTGACTGCGGGGTCTTTTTTCACGATTTTTTACTGTTTTGCAGAGGATTTCTCAATGTTCAGTCAATTATTTTTTGTATTAGGGCTTGTTGATCTTTCATATCCACCACTGCTGGCGGCTATTTTTGTGTCCAACAAGGCGGAAAGCACGCCGTGTAGCTGCCTACACAAGTGATTGACAACGCAGGTGGTCGCAAAAATAGTCCCAGCCCTTCGGGTTGTGACTGAAAAAGCGCCACTCTGCGTTGCTCGTCGCTTATTTAGAATAACTAAAAGGCGCTCCTCGTGCCTTGATTGACGCTTTTTCAGCTCACAACAGAGGTGTATATGAAAGATCAACAAGCCCTAGGGTGGGGAGGATATTATGTCTGAGCTCGGTGTTTTTACGCTGGTCATTGTGTTTAGTTTTTCCCTGTGGTGGCTATATAAACAACATCATCGACAGGTGATTCAATCGCGTGCGAATTTGCTTAATGGTTTCGCAAAGGTCATGAATGTAAGTGAAACTCACTTTAATACTGCCGGTTATGCCTCATTAAAAGGTGTTTTTAATCAGACACCGCTGAGTTTAAGGGTTGAGGTGGATAACCTTACTGCCCGTAAGATTCCGGTGATGTGGTTGCATATTCAACTGCCTAACACTCCTGCCATAAACGGCAGTCTCGATATTCTGGTACGACCACAGAATACCGAGTTTTACAGTCCGTCATGGCAATGGTCTCAACCGATTAAGCCATTGTCTGGCTGGCCGGAACATGCCCGTTATATGAGTCGGGGTGTGACGCCAGAACTACAGGCAATTGACGCTGATGTCAGGACGATATTTGCCGATCAAAAAGTCAAAGAACTTCTTATAACCCCCGATGCAGTTCGACTGACATATCTGATTCGTCAGGCTGACAGGGGTAATTATTTACTTTTGCGATCGGTGCAATTTGATGACGAACCGATCGATTCTGATCAGATAGCAGCATTGACGCGTCAACTACAGCGTTTACAACAGCATTTAACTGGAGGCAAAAACGCATGAGCGAGACTTTGCGAAAACCATTCCGCCCCGTTCATCCATACCTCGTACTGCTCGTCGCTATTTTATTGCCCGGGGTAGGTCAGGTACTGAATCATGCACCTATAAGAGGTCTGATGATGGTGTTTTTTATGATGGTTCTGGGGGTCATTACTTTCAATCTGGCTGCGCCGGATATTTCGCTGGTTGGCAAGTTTGCCGGTGGGGTTTTTATTTATGCCATATCTATCATGGATGCGTATATGTGGGCGCGGTTGCACTGGACTATGGCAAAGCAGAAATAGTTTATAGAGCGATGGAGCTGGACATTTTTCTTAATAGTTTGCATTGCATATCGGCTGACAGGTACACCTAAAGGAGTACTTATTGAGGAGAATTATCAATCCCTCATTATTAAGCTAAGTTCAAAGCGGGTTTGAAATGAACCTGTATTCAACATGTTAAATGTTTTTTTTAAATTACTTATCAAAATAATAACTACAAGAAATTACACGCTTAATAAGCTGGAGATGATTCTTATGAGAGAAAATAACATGAGCACTACAAGTGCCTCCGTCACAGGAGAGCATTCTAATGACCTTGAACGCTCCATAGACTGGAAGCAGGGGCTGGCTATTGCGTCCGGCGTACCGTTACTGATTTTACCTTCATTGGGTTACTTTCCCCTCTGGGTCGCCTCTGCAGCAATCCTTATCTGGGGTTTATCGGTACTGCAGGGCTTTATGCAAAATCTTGCCTATGCTGAATTGGCCACTACCTTTCCTAAAGCCTCGGGTTTACCTGGTTTTGCCCAAAATGTATTCAAAACCCAGAATTACGATGGAAATTATGACAAAGGAAAGCTTATCGGTGGTTTCAGTGCCTGGAGTTACTGGTTTGCATGGAATCCAGTACTGGCGATTTTTGCCATACTTGTCGGTAGTTATCTGCATGGACTATTTCCGGTGCTGGGAACGATGTTTACCGAATATCAGCTCTCTTTGATATCAGGAGGTGTGATTTTTAGTGTACTGCTTATCATCAACAGCTTTGGTCTTAAAGACAGTGCGATTTTAGGTTACATCCTGGCAGCCATTTCGTTGATACCACTGGTGGTAATGACTGTTACCCCTTTTGCTACCGGGGCAGTGGAAATCAGTAATATCACAAACAGCTGGTTGCCTGCAGATTGGTCCTGGGATATGCACCATATATTGATTTTATTCGGTTTGTTTGCGATTGCCCAGTGGAGTGCCTGTGCATGGGAAACCGCAGCGATTTATGGTCCTGAATATAAAAAACCAGGCACGGACGTTCCCAAGGCATTGTTTGTCTGTGGGGCAATCTGTTTATTTTCCTTTGTACTGGTCCAGGCGGCTGTTATCGGCGTTTTAGGAGTTGATGGTGTTCTTGCTGAACCCTTGTCACCAATGATTCCAGTTGCTGAAGCTGCCTTTGGTAAGGCGGGTGCAATGATTGCCATTATTATGCTGATTGCTGCAATGATTCTGATTATTCAAACAGCCTATCTTGGCTCTGCCAGAGCTATGCACTCAATGGCGAGTGAAGGAAATTTACCGAGAGTATTTGGCAAATTGAATTCACGAGGAACACCCGTTGTGGCAATGGTGGTTATCGGTCTTTTTAACCTGATATTAATTTCGATGGGTACACCGGCGGCCATCTTAGCTGCTTCAGCTATTGGTTATACCTGTGCCAATGGCATCAGCCTGTTTGCTTATGTCAAAGCTAAAAATAATCCTAACTTTGCCAATCTGGACAGACCATTCAAAGCGCCAAAAGGTTGGAAGAACGTTGCTCTGCTATTCGGTTTGTTCAATATTCCGCTTTGCCTGATCGGTGTGGTGTATCTGAACAGTCTTGAAGTGGGTTGGTTTTCTACATGGGTTGGTTTTATTGTTCTGGGAATGTATCTGCCTATCTGGCTTTACACTCAATATGAAGCACGCTCGCAGCCAGAGATCGTTGTAAATGCTGCAGCGGGAGATTAATAAAGTCGTCGGGTCATATAGTAAAAATGGGAACTTTGCAGTTCTAATGAAGTGTAATTTTGATCACAAATTTACAGTGATTTTCTAACTACTTGGGAGTAATCCTTCTTTGGAATTGTTAGTGCCCTTGCTCGACGTAATAATGTAATCGTTGCTGAGTTACAGCTTAAATTCAGCTTCATTTAATTTCCTCGATCCGTTCTCTCGTTGAGGCGTTGGGTGGATCAGGCCAGATAACAAAATTAGCAGTTTTTTGTTATCAAAGGCTGATCCACCTTTTTTTTGAGGAATACAGCAGGTGATTAACCAGCAATCTAAAAACAGAAGGATAGATCGATGAACCTACCCCTGCATATTCAACTGGAAGATGTTCAGAATACGCCAGATAAACGCTGCCTAATCATCGATAGAGTTGGTATAAAATCTCTGCGTTATCCCATATTTTTTCAGAGTGATGCTGATGAAGCGCCTATTCGTGTGGTAGCTGACTTCAATATGTATGTGAAGTTGCCCCATGATGTGAAAGGCACGCATATGTCACGCTTCATCGAGCTGCTGGAAACGCCTGATCTGGTGATGTCATCGGATACTATCGGCGATTTCATGGAAACTATGCTGACTCAGCTTGAAGCAGATAGCGGTCACCTGGAAATGCAGTTTCCTTTTTTTATTCGTAAGCAGGCACCGGTTTCCGGCGTCAGCAGTATGATGGATTACGATATCACGCTGATTGCCAATATGCAGGAAACGCTCAGTCTTAAACTCAAAGTAGCGATTCCAGTAACCAGTCTATGTCCCTGCTCGAAAAAAATCTCCGAATATGGTGCTCACAATCAGCGTTCAATGATTACCGTGACTGCGGAATTGGGACAGATTATCAGTCTAAAATCTCTGATTGAGAAGATTGAAAAACAGGCTTCCAGTGAGCTTTACGGCTTGCTCAAACGCCCAGATGAAAAGTTCGTCACCGAATATGCATACGATAATCCAAAATTTGTCGAAGATCTGGTGCGTGATGTGGCTGCCTCGTTAAATAGCTGTGAAGCCATTGTCGATTACATTATTGAATGTGAAAACTTCGAGTCGATACATAACCATTCGGCTTATGCCATGTTGCAGAAAAGCAGGGGATCGCTATGAACTATCCATTACAGCCACCCAGTTTTCCGCTTTCTGAATCGACAGTAATCTCTCCGGTAGAAGAAATCATTGATGAAATACGCCAGGGCAGAATGGTTATTCTGATTGATGATGAGGATCGGGAAAATGAGGGGGATATCGTGATAGCAGCCGATGCCGTCACAGCAGAACATATCAACTTCATGGCCCGTTATGCCCGGGGACTGATTTGTCTGACATTGACCGAAGCACGTTGTCGTCAGTTGGAACTGCCCTTGATGGTCAAACATAATCGAGCGCAGTTAAGCACCAACTTTACGGTATCCATTGAAGCCGCAGAAGGCGTGACCACTGGTATTTCTGCTGCAGACCGTGCTCGAACTGTTCAGGCTGCAGTGGCAGCGAATGCCACTCCAACCGATATTGTTCGGCCAGGGCATATTTTTCCGTTAATGGCACAACCTGGCGGTGTGCTGGCACGGGCAGGCCATACTGAAGCCGGTTGCGATATTGCAGCAATGGCTGATAGAACCCCGGCCGCAGTGATCTGCGAGATCATGAATGAGGACGGTAGCATGGCGAGATTGCCTGATCTGCAGGGATTTGCCCGTGAGCATGGCCTGAAAATCGGCACCATCGCTGATCTGATTGCCTATCGGCATCAGACAGAAACATTGATTGAACGCAAAAGCAGTCGTCTGATCAATACGGTGTTTGGTGATTTTGAGTTGATCGGTTACCGGGATATTACAACGGATAAAACGCATCTGGTCATGCTGTATGGAGATCCAACAAAATCTGCCAGCACGTTAGTCAGAGTTCATGAACCGTTATCAGTCATTGAATTACTTGATGCCAAGCAACACTCCCATAGCTGGAGTATTCATGCTGCAATGCAGAAAATCGCCAGCGAGGGGGCCGGTGTGATTGTGTTGTTACGACGTGATGAGTCCGAACAGGACATTCTCAGGCAAATCAGCAGTCCGGATTCTTTGCCTGTCGCCAGTATTGAGTTGAAGGATTATGGCATCGGTGCTCAAATTCTGCTGGATCTCGGAATCAGACGTATGCGTCTGATGACACGCCCACGCAAAATCCACAATATGACGGGGTTTGGTCTGGTAGTGGAAGACTATGTATTACCTGAAAAGTCGGAAAAGGGGATGGATGCTGCTCTTGCAGAACTGATACAGGCGTTGTAGGGAAATTTAATGTCATTATCGTTGGATAAAGCACTGCACAATCATTTCCAACGCAGTCAGCGTTGGGGTTTTACCTGGGCTTTATGGACCGCTGTGCTGTGGGGTGCCTGGTATGTACCCGGTACAGCAATGTGGTATGAAGAACCCTTTGTCAGTATTCATAGCGGAGATCATGGCATGCGTCTGGCTGCCACGGCTGTGATGACCTGGATCCACGCTGTTGTAGTATTACTGTTTCTAGTTATCTGGAACGGAATGCTGGGCAAGTTACGTGATTATGGACGCACTATTGTGCGTTTCAGACGAATCTCTAAATGGTATGCACTCGCTTCTTTGTGTGGTGGTCCGATGGCCATTTTCGGTTCATATATGGCGATGGGCTATGTCGGCCCTGTGTTTGCAGCGATTACCTCGCTATTTTATCCCGTTGTCGGAGCAATAATTGCGCGACTCTGGTATCACGAAAAAATCTCCGGCCGTGCTGCACTTGGCATGGCAATTATTATCATGGGCGGCATGGTCATTTATGGTCCAGGATTGTTTGGGGAAATTGATATAAGCGAAAACTATGCCTGGCTTGGGTATGTGGGTGGCATCATGTCAGCGATTGGTTGGGGGGCTGAGGGGGCAGTAGCGTCGCGTGCAATGGACGTTACTGATCCTGATGTTGGTATTCAATGTCGCTTCAGCTTTGAAATTCTGTTTTGGGGCATTCTGGTATTGCCAATGATCTACCTGCTGACAGATTTACCCATTATTACATTACTGGTAGATATGCTGACCAGCCCTATGGTGATGATCTGGATGGTGTTGGCTTCGATTGCTCATGCATATTGTTATACCTCATTTTATAAGAGTTTTTCACTGATTGGTGTGGGCCGGGGTGAGGCTATCGGTAATTTATACGGGGTGTTTGCTGTCTTGTTTGTTATGGCATTCACGCTGGAACTACCCGAATGGTATTTCGTGTTGGGCCTGATTCTGACCGTAACCGGCAGCTTTGTTATGTATCGTGAACCGGCTGAGAACATTTCTACTCTTCGTGAGGTGAAATCATGAAACCACCACAAAAGGGTTTTTTGCTGATCACGTTAAATCAGTCCCCGAGTTTGTGGGATTTTGAACTGATTCAACGGGCAATGGTTGAATATGAGCTGCAGGGCCATTACTGGATTAATCATTTTAGTATTGCTTTGGATGAGCTGGCCTCAGCCGGACTCATTAACCGTATCGGGTATCGGCTTGATGATGGTGAAGCGATTGCGAAGGATCGTTTATTGTTTGAGTTTGCTTTGTCTGACTTTGGTCGACAACGCATGTTGGATACCGGTCTATTAGATGGAGTAACAACCAATGACTGAATTCTGGGGATATCCTTACGCCGATGTGCTGGCTTTTGTAATTATATTTGGGCTAAGCCTTGTGGCTTTAGTGTGTGCAAGAATATTTGTCAAAACGTATTAAGTCTCTATAACTCACGTCAGCTATTCATCTACCACCTTGGAAGTACGCCTAAAGGTGTGTTGCCATACCATGTCTATAACAATCATATTGTCAGATACCCAGCTTTGAGCTGTTTGTGAATTGTATTTTGACCCTCTTCAATGCGTGATAATGTAAGCAATAACAACTAAATAATACGGCCAAAGAGCTGTAACTACAGGGGTAAACGGGTGAGTGAGCCTTCAGTAATTGCCAATGTGGCAGCCGTTGATTTGCTGGCCGAAAATCGGGCAGATCCATCAACTTTGCACCGTAGAATTAACTGGACCGGAGCCTTCTGGGTAGCAAGTGGCGTACCGGCACTTGTGCTGTTTTCCATGGGGGCGGTAGCAGCAACAGTCGGCCAGCCAGCCTGGCTGATTTGGATCATTTCTATCAGTTTTGGTTTTCTGCAAGCGTTTACCTATGCTGAAATCGCCGGATTATTTCCACATAAAACAGGCGGAGCATCGGTTTATGGTGCGGTAGCCTGGATTCGATATATCAAGATTGTTGCGCCGATATCAGTATGGTGCAACTGGATAGCCTGGGGGCCGGTACTCGCTATCGGATCGGGGTTGGCAGCAGGGTATATTCTCTCCGCCCTGTTTGCCCCTGATGCCGTCATCAATAGTTGGCAAATCACGCTGGTCGATCTGTCCTACCTGAAAGACGGTTTGAGTTTGCGAATCAACGCGACATTTATCATCGGTAGTGCCCTGATGCTGGTGGTGTTTGCTATACAGAATGGCGGCATACTTCGATCGGCACGTGCCACCATGATCTTTGGTTTGACCGGTTTGTTGCCATTAATATTGGTCGGCCTGGTGCCACTGATTACCGGGGATTTACCATTATCCAATATTACCCCTCTGACACCTCTGGCCTATGATTCAATCGGTCAGGTGATCGATGGTGAATGGAACCTTGAAGGCTGGAAACTGATGGCCGGAGGGCTGTTTATCGCAGCCTGGTCAACTTATGGATTTGAAACGGCGGTTTGTTACACGCGGGAATTCAAAAATCCCAAAAGCGATACTTTCAAGGCCATTTTCTTTTCAGGTTTATTGTGTATTGCAGTGTTTTCACTGGTACCACTGGCATTTCAGGGTCACCTGGGACTTGGACAGCTTGTAGAGCGGGAAACGCTCAATAGTGCCGGTCAGGTTGTGGCGCCGGCAGTTTATGATGGAATGTTATCGGCAGAAATCTACAGTGGTATGGGGGTGGCGAATGTGCTGGCCGGTATTCTGGGTGGGGATAGTATGTTTGCCAATGTGTTTGTGGTGATGCTGGTGCTGGCGTTGCTGTTGTCAGTGATGACCACTATGGCCGGTTCATCACGCACTCTTTATCAGGGATCTATTGACGGTATGTTGCCCGGTTATCTATCCAAGGTAAATGAACAGGGAGCGCCGACTGCAGCAATGTGGACCAACCTGATTGTCAATCTGGTGCTGCTTAGCATGTCTGATTATGTATTCCTGCTTGCTGCTTCCAATGTGGGATATATCATTTTTAATTTTCTCAATCTCAATGCTGGTTGGATTCATCGACTGGATCGACCAAATTGGGAACGACCATACCGTGCGCCAACAGTGCTGATTGCTATTGGTACGCTATTGTCATACGTAAATATGGTGCTGATGGGCATGGGGGCGAATGTCTGGGGAAAGGGAACATTGATGAGTGGCATTCTGCTGGCATTGCTGGTGATTCCGATTTTTATCTGGCGACATTACCTGGTAGATAAAGGCGTATTTCCCAAAGCCATGCGTGAAGACATGTCACTGGATGAAAATGGAGGCGATATTATTTGCCGTGCCGGTATTCTGCCTTATCTGGTCGTGCTGACGGGCATTCTTATTGTCTTTTACAGCAGTTTGCTGGTGGCTGATCTGTAGTGCCAACTCCCAGCATTTTTTCTTTCAAAATTCATGTATTCGAATCAATTTCAACGCATGGCGGAATTTGTGCTCATTAAGTCATATCTGACAGCCCATATACTCTCTCCGACATAGTAACCACTTCGCTCAAGCCTCACGTACTTCCTAGGTGGTAACACATCAGGAGAATTGTTGTGGTCTTTGGCAAGGCTGAAAATAAGCTTGCCCGAACTCACAATAATGGAGAACAGAATATGGCACGCGATCCTAAGCACGATATATTATTTGAACCGATTCAAATCGGTCCCAAAACCCTTCGAAATCGTTTTTATCAGGTACCACATTGTATTGGTGCCGGTTCAGATAAACCTGGCTTCCAGGCCGCTCATCGCTCATTGAAAGCTGAGGGTGGCTGGGCTGCAATGAATACTGAATATTGCTCGATCCACCCTGAATCTGACGACACCATGCGGTTGTCTGCCCGTATCTGGGATGAAGGCGACGTACGTAATCTAAAAGCCATGACCGATGAAGTCCATAAATTTGGCGCGTTAGCCGGTGTGGAACTTTGGTACGGCGGTGCTCATGCGCCTTGTCTGGAAAGTCGGGCAACCCCGATGGGCCCAAGTCAGATTGCTTCAGAATTTGAAACTCTTAGTTATTGTAAAGAGATGGATCTGAGCGATATCCAACGGGTCCAGCAATACTACGTTGATGCAGCTTATCGCTCACGTGATGCCGGTTTTGACATTATTTATGTTTACGGCGCGCACTCATACCTGCCACTGCAATTTTTAAATCCTTATTACAATAAAAGAACTGACCAATATGGTGGTTCACTGGAAAACCGGGCACGTTTTTGGCTTGAAACATTAGAAAAAGTACGTAATGCAGTTGGCAGTGATTGTGCCATTGCGACTCGATTTGCCGTTGATACCCTGTATGGGCCGGGCCAAATCGAAGTTGAAGAAGATGGTATGAAGTTCATTCAGATGGCTGATCCTCTGGTTGATTTATGGGATGTGGATGTCGGTGATATCGCTGAGTGGGGTGAAGATGCCGGTCCATCACGCTTCTATCAGCAAGGTCATCAGGTTCCGTGGACCAAGTTTGTTAAAGAAGTTTCCAAAAAACCAGTACTCGGCGTAGGCCGTTTTACCGATCCGGAAAAAATGACTGAAATCGTCACCAAAGGCTATGCCGATATTATTGGTGCGGCACGTCCATCTATTTCAGATCCGTTCTTACCGAAGAAAATCGAAGAAGGGCGTTACGACGATATTCGAGTATGTATTGGTTGTAATGTCTGTATTTCCCGTTGGGAAATTGGTGGCCCGCCAATGATCTGTACGCAGAATGCGACAGCGGGTGAAGAGTATCGCCGCGGTTGGCATCCGGAAAAATTCAAGAAAGCCACTTCCTCTGATTCAGTATTGGTTGTTGGTGCAGGACCTTCAGGTGCTGAGGCTGCGCGTGTACTGATGGAGCAAGGCTATGTGGTTCACGTTTACGATACCGCTGAAAAAGTCGGTGGCCATTTGAACCAGATTGCATCTTTACCAGGCCTGGGTGAATGGGGATATCACCGTGATTATCGTGAAACCCAGTTGCAGAAACTGGTCAAGAAAAACAAAAACAGTGTGTTGGCGCTGGGGCAAAAAGCGCTCACTGCCGATGATGTACTGGAATATGGTGCAGAAAAAGTCATTATCGCTACCGGTGCCAAATGGCATACCAATGGGGATAACTGTCTGACTCATGATGCCATTCCCGGGGCTGATGCGTCATTACCGGATCAATTAACACCTGAACAAGTTATGTCAGGTGAAAAGAAAATCGGTAAGCGTGTCGTTATTCTCAATGCTGACAGTTATTTCATGGCGCCAAGTCTGGCTGAAAAACTGGTTAATGACGGTCATGAAGTCACCATCGTTACGGGTGTCCACCTGGCGAAATATATGGAATTCACCCTGGAATATCCAAATATGATGCGTCGTTTGCACGAATTGAATATCGAAGAAATTGGCAATCATTTCTGCAGCCGCATTGAAACCGGACGTCTGGAAATTTACAACATGTGGGGTGATGGCTCACGTCGCAGCTACCGTGGCCCTGGCAAATTGCCACGTGACGAGAACAAAACGCATCGCTGGCTGGAGTTTGATTCTCTGGTACTGGTCACAGGTCGTAAATCTGATAACAAGCTTTATCAGGAACTCAAGGCTCGTGAAAGTGAATGGGCTGAGAACGATATCAAAGGCGTGTACCTGATTGGTGATGCTGAAGCGCCTCGTTATATCGCTGATGCCACCTTTACCGGTCATCGTGTGGCACGTGAGATTGAGTCTGAAAATCCTCAATTCCCGCTGCCATACAAACGCGAAACGATTGCCTGGGGCACACCGCATATGCCGGGTGGTAACCATGAGATCGAGTACAAGATCTAAATAGCAGGAACCGGTTGTGTGCTGTCAATTGTGGCAGCACACCTACCGTTTGCTCAATCATTATGAATTTCCCAGGAAAGTAGGTGTGTCATGAATGAAGCACATGAAATTACTCGAATTCTGTTTGAAGGCTTTTCAAACTGGTCAATTTATCTTTTCTACGTAATTGGCTATACCGCTATCGGTATATTTCTTTACGGTGTTTATGTGCAGATCCGCAAGTATCGTCGCGGCAAGCCTGATGCTTCTTGGGGTGAGTTTTTTGCACGCTTTAAAGACATGTGCAAGACCATGGCTACGCATCGCACCCTTAAACGGCGTGATAAGTCAGCTGGTCGTGCCCATGCACTGATATTTTTTGGCTTTGTGCTGCTGTTTATCGGCACAGCCACGATTACCCTCGAATACGACATTCTGGAACCCCTGTTTGGTATCACGTTCTGGTATGGCGATTTTTATCTGTGGTTCTCCTTGGTCCTGGATTTGGCTGGTGTCGGCCTGATTGGGGGACTGCTTTATATGATGTACCGCAGAAAATGGTTAAAGCTGCCCAAACTTGACTATGCTCGCCCGGATCGTGAGCCCGGCGACCCCGATTATGATCGCAGTGGTTACCGCCGCGAAGACTGGGCTTTTTTATGGGCGCTTATCCTGATTGGCTTCACAGGCTTTTTACTGGAAGCCGCACGTCTGGTCTGGTTAAGTGAAACTGCAACTGTCTGGGATTATCGCTGGTGGTCACCCATCGGAGCACTGATGGCACATGTAATGGCTGGCCTGGGCATGGGGGCAGAAGCAGCAGGCAATTTCCGCACTGGACTGTGGTGGTTCCATGGTGTGTTGGCTTTGGCCTTTGTCGCACTGATTCCATACACCAAAGTAAAACATATCTTCACCGCATCAGCGTCTTTGATGTTCCGTGATCCGATGGCCGGTAAGCGGTTGCCGAGTGTGCCGGAAGATCAGGAAGATATTGGTATCAAAACCATTACTGACCTTACCTGGAAACAGTTGCTGCATCTGGATTCCTGTACCAAGTGTGGCCGTTGCCATGAAGCTTGTCCGGCAACTGCTGTAGGTGCACCGTTATCACCGCGTGATGTGATCCTGTCATTACGTGAATTTGCCAATAAATCATTGCAATCCAAGGAGCTGCCAGAACAGGCCGAGCTGGATGTTCATGGCAAGGATGTCGGTCAGGTATTCATGGAAACACTTTGGTCATGTCGAACTTGTATGGCCTGTGTGGAGATTTGTCCGGTAGCGATCGAGCATGTTCCGATCATTGTGCAGATGCGTCGCAAGCTGGTAGATGAAGGCAATATGGAACCGATTCTGCAGAAAACCATGCAGTCAATCCATAAAAACGGCAACTCGATGAATGAATCGAAGCGTAAACGTCCACGTTGGACCAAAGAATTACCGTTCACCATTAAAGATGCACGTAAAGAACCGGTTGATGTGATGTGGTTTGTCGGCGACTACGCTTCTTTTGATCCCCGAAACCAGGTAGTGACCCGCTCTTTTGCCAAGTTGATGAAACAGGCAGGCGTTGATTTCGGCTTGCTTTACGAAGCAGAAATGAATGCCGGTAATGATGTGCGTCGAGTCGGTGAGGAAGGGCTCTACGAGTTCCTGGCGAATGCCAACATTAGCACCCTTGAAAAATGTGATTTCAATTCGATTGTAACCACCGACCCTCACTCATTCAACACGATTCGTAATGAGTATCCGGATTTCGGTGGTGAATTTGAAATTCAGCATTACACCACCTTGCTCAAGCAGTTATTTGAAGAGGGCAAACTCAAGCTCAACAAAAAACTCGATTACCGCGTGACATTCCATGACCCATGTCATCTTGGACGCTATAACAAAGGCTATGACGCACCTCGTGAACTGATCAAGTTGCTGGGATGTGAACTGATCGAAATGGATCGTAATCGTGACAACTCCTTCTGCTGTGGTGCCGGTGGTGGTCGTATCTGGATTCCGGATCCGGTCGGTATTGAAAAACCGTCTGAGAACCGGATGCGTGAGGCAGCAGAAATTGAAGAGCTTGATGTCTTTATCGTGTCATGCCCGAAAGATCTGACCATGTTTGAAGATGCACTCAAAACCGCTGGATATGAAGGCAAATTCGTCGTGAAAGAGTTAATTGAGCTGGTCAATGAATGTGTCGAGTTTGATGAAGTTGAGGTCATCGATGCCGATGTTGTTTCCGCCTGATATCTGCCTGCCGGAGACTGCCGATGCACTGATTAACTGTGCGATAAGCAGTGGCGATCTGCATAGTGCAGCAGCAGTGTATGAACTGGCTGAGGGTGAGCAAAAACAGCAGTTGAGCGACATACTTTGTAAGGAGCGTCGCAACACACTTCTGTTGGCTCGCTGGGAGCATACACCTGCAGCAGTGCTGCAAATGCTGGCGGAAATCGAGGATGAAACAATCCGGTTAAGATTGGATAAAAATCCATCCAGTCGTGCCGGCACATTGAACACTATCTATAAAAAAGGTGGTCATGATCGGCAGTTGATCAGCCTGCTGACTCAGCATGCACACAGCTCATCGACATTACTGAACAGTCTGGCTATGAGCGAGGATGACATTCCAATTCTCAAATCCATTGCTGCGCATCCAAATACCGATGCAAATACATTGAATCGCCTTGAACAACGTTATCCCGATATGTTTGATAACGAACTGGCTGTCCATGCTGAAACACCCCCTGAATTACTGGAAAAGCTCTATCAGCGAGGTAACTGTTTTATCCGATCCGCTGTGGTGACTCATATCCGATGTCCACAGTTTTTGCTGGATTTGGCATTTAATGAAACAGACATAAACATTCTAAGACATCTGGCGGCAAATCCCCGGTTATCCCCGGAAAAATTAGCCATTCTGGCGCAACATGATGACGTCAGCGTGCTTCGTACTCTGGCAGGTAATCCATCTCTGAGCAAAGAGCTCGCAAACCAGATGATCCATAACAGTACCAATATTGTGCGTCGGGCTTTGGCGAGTCGAACTGACCTGACAGATGAAAATTTGCAGCAGCTGGCTAATGATGAAGATCACTGGGTTAGACAGAGAGTAGCCCGTCATCCCCAATTAGATGAAATGCTGCTTAATAAACTGGCCCAGGACCAGAATGATGAAGTTCGTCGTGCAGTAACGCGAAACCCACTGACATCTATCGATATTCTCAGACGGCTTTCTGTAGATAACAGCGTCTGGGTCAGAGCCGGTGTGGCGTATCAAAAGAACACCCCTGCAGATGTGCTCGGCATGCTGTCTGCTGAAGATGATGTCGACGTGCTGAGCGGAGTGGCCAGCAACGCTAATACCCCGCAAGCCATTTTGATAAGACTGTCGGGTTCTCAACAGACTGATATACGTCGTGGCGTAATTATTAATCCAAAGGCCGAGCGAGACACTCTGCTGCCTCTGCTGGAAGACCCGTATTACTTGCATCGGTTAATGCTGGTATCCAACCCTTCACTGAATGATCACGACCGCTGGAGCCTGCATGACGATCCTGATCTATCCGTCCGTTTTATGGTGTTCAAATGGTTTACACAAAAATATTTGCAGCCTTAGCTGCATTAGAAATGCTGTTTTATACAGTCAACTAGGAGATAAATCTGATGAAAATACTGGTTGCAGTTAAAGAAGTCGCTGCATTAGATGAAGACTTCGAAATTCGTGATGATCAACTTGATGTCGATGAGGATTTTCTGCTTTACGACCTCAACGAGTGGGATGATTTTTCACTTGAAGAAGCGATGGTTATCAAAGAATCATCTGACACCGAAGTTGAAGTGGTGGTGGTATCGGTCGGACCGGAAAGGGTCGATGACGTCCTGAGAAAATGCCTGGCTAAAGGTGCTGATCGCGCTATTCGAGTCTGGGATGATGCAATGGAAGGTTCTGATTCTGTCACGATTGGTCGCATCCTGTCCGCTGTCGTCGAAAAAGAAAAACCGGATATGGTATTTGCTGGTGTGCAGTCATCAGATGAAGCAGCTGGTTCAACCGGTATTTCACTGGCAGCCAGCCTTAATTGGCCTCATGCGGCAGTGGTTGCAGGACTTGAATATCAGCCTGGCAGTAATAAAGCCAAAATCACCCGGGAACTGGAAGGCGGACTTTCACAGGAAGTGGAAATTGACTGCCCATCAGTGCTCACCATCCAGCTTGGTATCAATACCCCGCGTTACGCCTCATTACGTGGCATCAAGCAGGCAGCTGCCAAACCTGTAGATGAAATCAGCCTGAGTGATTTGGGTTTGAGTGAGAGTGATGTTGGTGTTGATGCTGCTTTATCACGTGTACGGCGCATGTATATTCCTGAAAAAGGGATGGCCTCAATGATTGAAGGTACACCTGCTGAACAGGCAGCAAAACTGGCTGAAATTATTCGTGAGTTCAAAGGGGAATAACCATGAAAACATTCTTATTAATTGCTGAACACCGTCGTGGCGAACTGCGACCTATCTCACTGGAAGTTATTGCTGCGGCACAGGAACTAAGACAGGCTGATGACAAGGTTGTGGTAGCTGTGATTGGCGAACAGGCTGAAAATTATGTTGCCGATCTGTCAGTGGCCGGTGTAGATGAAATCATCACGGTAAAAACGGCCACTGTCGAGTTTGATCCGGATATCTTTGAAGCTGCAATCACTTCGCTGATGGAAAAGCTGGATCCCGAAGTGGTTCTGCTCCCTCATAGTGTCGATTCTCTAGGCTACGCAGCCACTCTGGCACGCAAGGGTAATTATGGCTTTGCTACCGATGTATATGGACTGCAATATGATGGCGATGAACTGGTGGCGACACGATCCGGCTATGACCAGAAGGTCAATGTAGAGCTGGATTTTCCAGGCAAGCAATGTGTGTTGTTGACCATTCGTCCAAGCGTTTTCAAACCGACTGAGGAAAAAGCTTCTCCATCGGTATCGTCAGAAGATATGACCAATATCGAATCACGCAGTACTAACCTGGAATTTGTTGAGGCTGGTGGGGCAGATGATATTGATATCACCACGGTCGATTTCATTATGTCGATAGGCCGGGGTATTGCCGAAGAAGCCAATGTTGAACAGTTCCGTGAGCTGGCTGAGATGGCTGATGCCACTTTGTGTTGCTCAAGACCTATTGCCGATTCCGGTTGGTTACCAAAATCCCGTCAGGTCGGTCAGTCAGGCAAGGTGGTTGGATCCTGCAAACTGTATGTAGCGATGGGCATTTCCGGTTCGATTCAGCATATGGCGGGCATGAAACATGTGCCGACTATTGTTGCTGTAAACAGTGATCCAGGCGCTTCGATTTTTACTATCGCCAAA
The DNA here is from genome assembly GCF_002375415.1 of Methylophaga sp. UBA3613. Classification (NCBI taxonomy): domain Bacteria; kingdom Pseudomonadati; phylum Pseudomonadota; class Gammaproteobacteria; order Thiotrichales; family Piscirickettsiaceae; genus Methylophaga; species Methylophaga sp. UBA3613. The sequence continues at coordinate 392,105 of NZ_DFLS01000008.1, forward strand.
TACGGCATTGTCGGCGATATTTTCGAAATCGAAGAAGAGTTGCGCAGCCATTTTGAATAGGCTGGATTTATAGGGATTGTTGTTCTCTCAGAACATTCAACAATTAGTGATGGAATAACAATTGACCCTCCTAAATTCGTGGGCTGGCGGGGTTACTGGCAGTGTCTGCCTTGGCAGACATCCCCGTTGGTTTCGCGATCTATATGAAGGAAAATCGGTATGACAGATGATCTAAAAGTGTCAGCAACGAAAGCTGGTTTGAATGGCAAAGGTCTACGGATCGGTATCGTTCAGTCCCGCTTTAATCCGGCCATTGGCAGCGCCTTGGTCAGCGGCTGTATCGATGAACTTAATCGAGCGGCGGTAGCCAGCAACGATATTGTGCTGTTTACCGTACCAGGCGCACTAGAAATATCATTGGTTTTATCAGAACTGTCGGAGAGCGGAAAATTTGATGGTCTGATAGCGTTAGGCTGTGTGATTCGCGGTGAAACCTACCATTTTGAGGTGGTTTGCAATGAATCAGCTCGGGCCATTACGGAAATACAGCAGCATTACCGTGTCCCTATTGCCAATGCCATTCTGACGACCGAAAACGAAGAACAGGCGAGTACCCGAGCTCGTGTCAAAGGCAAAGAGTCAGCCCAGGTTGTGCTGGAAATGATTCAAACCCTGCAACGATTACAGCAACTCCCAAAATCTATATCGGCTTAATAAATATTCTTGATCTTGTAGAAGATCTCAACGAGTTCAAATTCGAGTATGGCTATTTACTCCATTGGGAGTACGCCATCTTGGGAATTTTCGAGCATTGCTTGCTGGGCTATGGTTTGTCTATGCCATAAATTTTAATGACTGTGGAGATCGCAATGCTTAGAAATTCAATCCTGAATGTACGTCATAAGGAACTCGGTTCGTTATTGAATGGGGACACCTGGAACAATATGCCGATTCCGTGGAGCTATAAATCGGATGCTGATGAAGAGGTGATTGCTGTTCGTACTCGGGCAGGTCTGTATGACGTATCTGCTTTGAATATTCTGAATGTGAGCGGTCCTGATGCAACGGCAGTAGTGGACCAACTGGTCACCATTGATGTCACCAAAATGGAACCAGGTACCTCAAGGCTGGCAGCTGAAGTGGATGAGACTGGTGCGTTATGTGATGACATTATGGTAATTTGCGATGCGCCGAATCAATTCCGCCTGTCACATGGCAGCGGTGCCACCCCACAGCAGCTGGAGAAGCTCTCTCAGGGTAAAAATGTTCAGATCGCAGCGGACTTGGATGTACATATCCTGTCATTGCAGGGACCAAAATCCTTGGAAGTGCTGAATCCTCATCTGGACTTTGATTTGGAAACGCTGCCTTATTTCCGTCATGTTGACGCGAAACTGTTTGGCTGTGCTATCAAAATTGCCCGTGGCGGCTATTCTGGCGAGCGTGGTTATGAAGTCTACTGCAGTGCCGATGATGCCATTCATATCTGGGACATGATTCTGGAAAAAGGCAAACCATTTGGTGTGATTGCCGCCTCCTGGGATTCGCTTGATCTTACCCGTGTAGAAGCAGGTCTGCTGTTTTTCCCCTATGAGATGCCTGAGGGCGATACCACCCCCTGGGAAGTCAATATGGGCTGGGGTGTCGATCTGGATAAACCTGGCGATTATATCGGCAAAGCAGCTGTATTGGCCTCTAAAGGCAAAGAACGCTTCAAGCAGGCCGGTATTACCTGTATGACCGCCGAGGCTGTTGAGCCTGGTTCTCGTATTACCCATGACGGTAAAGATATTGGGGTGGTGACCAGTTCCAGTTACAGCAATTACCTGATGCAATCTCTGGCGCTGGTGCATTTGCATCCTGATCATCTCGCGATAGGGACTCAAGTGATGGTGGAAGGCAAACAACCGGTCAAAGCCTATGTTGCCAAAATGCCTTTCTATGATCCGATGCGCCTGCGTACTCATCCGGAACAACAAAAGTAAATAGTCTGCACAGCGCCAGCCAGGAATCTGGTCGCGCTTAGCCAGATTTAATGAGGAAATCATTATGCAAAGAGGTTACTGGATAAGAAGCAAACCACTGTACGACTCACTGGTATGGCAAACCCCTGCGGTTGCACATCTGGTGGTAGCCGGGGGCGAGGGTGGTATTGCTGTTCTTAAATTATTTCAGCAGATGTACCCCAAAGAGCCTATTCAGGTGCTTTATGCAGATTTACCAACGGCCAAAAAAAATTATTCAGACATCCTGCAGCAAATCGTACTGGAGGAGCTTGATATTTGTGATTCAGAAGAAAGCTTGCTGGCAAATCTGGAACAACGACTAAAAGACTGCACGATGGGAACCCACTTTTATGTGGCAGGCAGCGAAGCTTTTATGTGGCAAGTTTTGCAGAAAACCCGTGCTGCTGGTGTTCAAGATGTTGATGTGCAGAAAGAGTTGTGCGGCACATTGGCAAGGCCGGTGTATTGCGTTCATTGCAAAACCATTACACGTGATGTTCATCACAATGTCTTCCCATGTAGCAATTGTGGTCGACATCTGTTTGTCCGTGACCATTTTTCCCGGCGTCTTGGTGCGTACATGGGGGTGATGGTGGATGCAGAGGAGCCTGGCAACATTCCACAGATTGAAGAGGTTTATCCATGAGTATCCTGAACGTAAAAGTGGCCGATGTCGAACAGGTCACCGATATGGTGAAACATTTCACGCTGGTTCAAGAAAATGGCCAGCCGTTACCGAGGTTTTCCGGTGGCAGTCATGTAGTAGTGTCGATGAACATCAATGGTCGAATCCATCGTAATCCTTATTCACTGATGGGATCTCCGGAAAATACTGATAGTTATCATATTTCAGTGCGTCGACAGGAAAATTCGCGTGGTGGTTCGGTATTCATGCATGACGGCGTCGAAGTAGGATCCACGTTGCAGATAACCTATCCCGTCAATCTGTTCAGTCTTTCCAAGTTAGGAAAAAAACACATTCTGGTTGCCGGCGGTATCGGTATTACGCCCTTTATGTCGCAAATCGCTGATTTAAACCGACTCGGTGATGACTATGAAATGCATTACGCCTTCCGTTCAGCTGAGCATGGTGCTTTTGTAGAACAACTACAACAAATGTGTGGTGATCGATTGCATCTGCATATTGAAAGTGAAGGACAGCGAATTAATTTCCATAACCTTCTATCCAACCAACCTCTTGGTACCCATATTTATGTGTGTGGTCCAGAGCCGATGGTCAATGCATTATTACTGACAGCCAAAGATTTAGGCTGGCCAAAAACGCATGTTCATAGCGAGCAGTTCCTGGCACCACCTATCGGTGATTCGTTTCGAGTGCAACTCGTCAAGTCCAATATGGAAATTGAAGTCCCTGGTGATATGAGCATGCTCGAAGCAATGGAAGAGGCTGGTCTGGAACCTGATTTTCTCTGCCGTGGCGGTGCATGTGGGCGCTGTGAAGTGGAAGTTCTGGAGTGCGATGGTGCACTGATGCATAACGATCATTATCTGTCTGATGCCGAGAAAGCGTCTGGCAACAAAATCATGCCCTGCGTCTCCAGGGCCCGCTGTCAGAAATTATTACTCAATATCTGAGGACGTCTTATGAATACTCCAGCCTTTAAAAAAGAAACTTTCCGTGACGATTACACTTTCCGTAATTCACCTGAGGCAATACGGCGTTTTCCATTTCCGTTTGCCGAAGATGAATACATGTACAGCGTCAATATCGAGCAGCATGTATCAACCAACCCGGGATCGGTTTTTGAATATGCCATCGATATTGATGAGCATTACATCGCCGAATGTGAGGATCGACGTCTGACTCTTGAACGCGATCCTACGCGTTATATTGCATTGCCACACATGATGGACGCTCAATGGGACATGGTCGAACTGATCATGGATTCATTGTCGACAGATTATCCCCAATGGTTTGAACTGACCAAAAATGGCAATCAATGGCATTGGATTAACAAACCACTGGAAATTGATCAGACCTTTACTTTTGGTGATACCAGTACATTGCCAATGGAGCCGTTTGAATACATCAGCCGTCAGGTGCAGGGTGACTGGATCATCATGGATCATCGCGACGACGACTTGTTTGCTGATATGGGTATGGTCACCAGTCAGGCCGACTGGTCAATCGCTTTTGATGCCGGAATGTCTTTCAAAGAGTGGCATGGCCCGGTTCCACAAGCGAATGAAATCGGCATTTTTGACCGGGCACTGAAATATTTGCTGCATCTGCAATATGGCAGTCCGGTGCGCCGACTTAACTGGACCATGACGGTGAATCCACGTCTTGATACTTCTCCTGAAGAGTTTCCATTATGGGGACCGGATAACGCTTCTGTTACTCCGGAAAATGTCGGAGAGAAAGTGCACCTTCGTGTTGAATTGCAGGCGCTATTCCGTCTGCCACGTAGTAATGCGATTGCCTTCAGTGTGCGTGGTTATCTTATCAGCCTCGATGAATTGATCACTTATCCAAAATGGGCAAAACGGCTACGTCGGGTGCTGACTAATCTGCATCCTGATCTCTCCGAATATAAGGGCCTGGATCTTTATCGACAAACCGTCATCGATTATTTGGAACCATTAGAAGACGGAGCCGAACTGGGATTGGGTACCCAGCCGGAATAAATTTCCTTTCAAAGAATATGGGCTTTCGTCCATAGCACTGGCCGCTGGCTAATGCCGGCCAGCGGTTCGCATTACCTTTAAAAACCCAGAAGGAAACAAAAATGAAAATGAGAAATATGGTGGTATCCGGGTTGGCCGGGATGAGCTTAATGACGAGCGCATCAGTATTTGCCGAAACAACCTCGCCACATAGTGTCAGTGCCAATGTCGGTCTGTTCAGTCAATACAATTTCCGTGGTATTGATTTTAGTGATGAAGACGTGGCTCTGCAGGGTGGCTTTGACTATGCTCATACCAGTGGCTGGTATGCGGGCGTATGGGCTTCCAGTCTGGAAGAAGATCTTAATGTGGGTAACAGTCTTGAAGTAGACTTTTATGGTGGTTATTACCATCAGTTTACCGATGACTTTAGTGTCGATGTGGGTATATTGCAGTTCTACTATCCTGATCGTGAGAAAGTACCAGGCTTGGCCGGTGGTAGTGATGAAGATTTTGATACCACAGAAGCCTATGTGGCTGGGACTTGGAAATGGTTTACTGCTAAATATAGTCGTACGCTGACAGATTGGGGCGGTGTCAATAACAATACTATGGGCGCTGACGCAAATGGTGATTCCAAAGGCACAGGTTACTATGAATTGAATTTCGCTTACGGTTTGCCAATGGGCTTCAATTTATCAGCGCACGTTGGTCGTCTGGATGTCGAAAATTACAGTGAATATGATTACACAGACTACCTGATTGGTCTGAGTAAAGACCTAACGATTGCTGGTTCTGAAGGTTGGACTGTAGGTGTGAACTATACCGATACCAACGCTGATGAAGATTGGTGGGGCGATCGTGGGGATGACCAATTTATCGGATATATCTCACGCAGTTTCTGATTTAGCTTACTAAATGTATCACAGTCACAGCTCCCCTTAATTAAGGGGGGCTGTTATTTTATTAAATCGGGTCTGTTTTCAAGCATTTCACGTAGTCCAAACTCAAGTTGAGAGGAAGTATCGTTACTCAGATCGATAACAACACCTTCCAGGGCTAGCAATTCACCACTGGCAGAAAAGATACCTTCACCTTGTTCCATCACCCAACGGGTTTTGTTGGTGCGAGTACAGATACGATAGATCATCTGGAATTTTCGCTGTTTGGCTATTTGTTCCTGTACGTGTTCCCAACAACGAGGTCGATCTTCGGAATGAATCAGCTGCATATAGGTGACATTGTTTGAGTTTATCAGCTCGTAAGGCTGATATTCAGTGACTTCAAGGCAACTATCGCTGACAAATTCAAACGTCCAGTCACGATCATTTTTACAACGGTAAACCATGCTGGGAATATTGGTCATAATCATATCTACGGGTGAGTGACGATTATGTTTCTGCGCTGCTTCAAGTTGCTTGAGCTGAGTGATATCGGTCAACGTGCCAATGACACTGGAACGTTCACCTTTAAAATTGGAACTGCGGGAAGCACGGATTTCGATCCATCGATATGAACCGTTTTTAGTAATGACACGACATTCGATTTGAAAATATTGACGTTTTCCCTGAATAAGTGAATTCATTCTTGATTCAACAAGTAAAATATCTTCAGGGTGTATAAAACTTAAAAAAGGTTTGTTTATTGATTCTGAAACACTAAAGTCAGTCAGTATTTCCCAGGCCGTATTTGCATATATAATATCCTGATCGACATTGTTTATAAAAATGATTTGTCTGATATTATTTAAGAGGCTTGGGAAATTGAATTTTTCTGATTTTAATTCTGAATCATTTTGCGCTTGTGTGATGGAAGAAAATTGGAGCAAATTAAGGTTTGATTGACCCTCGGAGTTGAGTGGTGACAGTGATATATGTACGGGTATGGTCGTGCCATCGACATATAGCATACGTAGCGTAAGTGTCTGATGTGGTTCATGGTTGGTTTTCATATGTCGCATGAAATTAGTCAACGCAGCATGATTACTGGGGTGCACCATATTGGTCAGTGGCATATTAGTGACCAGTTCGCGCATACCATTCATTCCCAGCTCACGTAGGAAGGCATTATTGGCAAAAATGATATTAAAACCATCAATAACGGCAGAGGGTGTTGATAGCCGTTTTGCAACATCATTTGCCCAACCGAGATTCTTGTCTGATGGCTGATTGCCAGCCAGCATCAGTTTCCGTTGGCTACGAGGATAAAAGGCAATGGTAAGTACAGCAGAAAATAATGCTGCAAATATGGCTGCCGCCACCGCAAAATGTATTTTGAATGGGGCTGTGCTGTCCCACCATGTACCAAATACGATGGCTGTGATCATGCTTAACATGATCATGGTAAATATAATGAGACCCATTGTTCTGACCCTTGAGAACAGCTTTATCGGGAAGCCCGGTTTTGAAGAAATTTGACCTGAAATATATTTTTAAAAGCATACGCCAAAGAGCTGTTTTTTCCAAGCTGATTACGTTGCTTTTATGTATTGCAATGACAGTGCTTTTAATTCAGGCAGGAACTTTATTTTTGTTGGATTATATGATTTCAAGCCAGCGTGCAATTGAAAAGGTTAATGTACATAAGATTTATTGGGATAAACATTTATTTTATTTGAATAGCCTGCGACCGTCTGATGCACAGAAAACATTGGCTCAAATGAAAAAAAATTACCTGGATATTGAGGATGAATCTGTTGCCTGGATGCTTAATCAGGAAAATGATGCATTAAAAGTGGCGCTTGAGGATATTAAACAAGCCCAGAAAAACTTTGATGGCGTAGCAGAACTGAACATTCGTATGGCCACTCAGCTCAGATTGGCTGAAAATGTTTTGGATTCTTATAAAGAGCTGGCGGATGCTTTGCATCGGGATAGTGAAATCAAAATTTCAGTGATCGCTTTGCTTAATATCATCAGCCTGCTATTTCTCTATAGCTGCATCATTGCCATTATGTTGGGAGCGAAAAATTTTCTGGTTGAACGCATGGATAGGTTACAGACCTTCCTGATGTTCAAGTTCCCTGCTCAAAAGCAGGAACCAAATGCTGATGAATTTACTCGCCTTGAGCAACGTATTTTTGAAATGACAGCCAAAATAGAAGGCTATGCCTCACAGGTTGCATGGGCCGAACGTACCAATGAAAAACTGCTTATTTTATTGCGTTCTCATGAGTTTATTCTTAATTTCATTGAGACGACCAGTCATGAAATTCTAAGTGAAAAAACGTTGCTCAAAGTGATTTATTCACTTGAACGAGCGATGAATTTTTCTAATGTTGCGATTATTTACACCGATGACGCCGCGGTTATTTCCAGTGAACAAATCATTTTTTCGCATCATCCGCCGCCAAAACTGGATAATCAAAGATTCGATGAATTGCACCGTAACAACATGTCCAGTTATATGGAACAGAATTCGGAAGGTGAAGAAATTCGCTGTGTGGGAGTGACATTCAGTGGGCCCGCGTCAGCACTTGGGATCTTGTTGATTGAGACAGAAAAAGACAGATTTCTGGAAAATACCGAAATCCAGGTACTGGAAATTACTGCAAAACTACTGACGATGGCCACCAAATTTCACAGTCATGATGAAGAGGGACGTCGACTGGCTGTCTTGGAGGAACGTGCCGCCATTGCCCGAGAACTGCATGACTCCCTGGCACAATCCTTATCCTTTATGAAGATCCAACTGGCTCGGCTTCAGTCGGCTGGCGATAACAAGATAAAAAGTGCAGAGATGATAGGTGAGCTTCGGCAAGGTCTTGATTCGGCTTATCGCGAGCTACGTGAACTGCTTACCACCTTCCGGGTGCATATGGACTTACGGGGATTGGGTTATGCTATTCAAACCACGATTGATGAGTTTTCACAGCGTTCCAGTATCAACATCAATCTTGATTATCGACTTGTTAACTGCCGTCTGACGGTCAATGAAGAATTTCATATGTTACACGTGCTCCGGGAGGCACTATCCAATATCGTGCGGCACTCTAAAGCAAAGAATGTAGCGATATTCCTGGAGCTACGTAAAAATGGAAATGTTGTATTAACCATAGAAGATGACGGTATAGGTTTTACGGCTAATACCAACACCTATGATCATCATGGTCAGATCATCATGAAGGAACGTGCCAATAGCCTGGGAGGGGATCTTGAAGTGATGGCCAAACGCCATGGAGGCACTCGAGTTCGATTGGTGTTTACACCAAAGTCAGTACAATAATTATAGCGAGAGAAAAACATGACTGAGAAAATAAGAGTACTTCTGATTGATGACCATCCGTTATTTCGTAAGGGTGTTGGACAGATCATTTCGGATGATCCGAGTTTTGAAATTGTGGGTGAAGCAGCTTCAGGTCAGGAAGGGATAGATCTGGCCCTTGAGGTTAAACCGGATCTGGTTTTATTGGACCTTAATATGAAAGGCATGGATGGGCTGGAAACATTACGACGTTTCAAAGAGACAGACTTGGATGCTCATTATGTCGTTCTGACGGTCTCGGATGCGGAAGAGAATCTGCTTGAGGCATTGCGAATAGGCGCTGATGGTTATTTGCTTAAGGATATGGAACCAGAGGATTTAAGGAATCATTTGCTTAAAGCCGCTGTAGGCGTCACCGTGTTACAGGACAGCATGACCGAAATATTAAAGAAAGCATTCATAGACCCGCAGCATAAAGTGAGTGCGGATGAGGTCAATCTGACGGTGCGTGAAAACGAAATTCTGGAATGTCTGGCTGAGGGGATGAATAATAAAACCATTGCCCGAAAATTGGACATTCGTGATACCACTGTCAAAGTGCATATCAAAAATATCCTGCGCAAACTGAATCTTACTTCACGTTTGGAGGCGGTAGTGTGGAAGCATCAACAGGATGGCAGGTAACTACTGAATAAATTAATGCCGACAATCCTGAACCAGGATTGCCGGCAATAATTACTGGATTTACAAAGGTCAACAGACCCTAGGGCGTGTTTATCTCTCATTTCCTCCTCTGTTGTGAGCTGAAAAAGCGTCAATCAAGGCA
>NZ_DFLS01000010.1:0-10086 GCF_002375415.1 Methylophaga sp. UBA3613
AGGCAAAATCCCTAGGACCCCATACAGCTGCAATCGCTGCTTATTTAGATGATCTGACACTGGCTAAAGAAGTCGTTGAGGGGATTGCAGGCAGTGATTTAGTCAAAGCTGTGGAGTTAAAGTCAACGCAGGAATCGCTAGCTTTACGTGGTACGGTACCTGATGGCGCTCAAACAATGAAGTTTGATTTGGAATCTCCTTTTTCAAGCGGTGAAATGGTTGGTAAATTAAATCTTGTGCCGAATGTCGCTTTGATTAAGTCGGATGCGAGAAAGGCCGCTATCAATCACGTTATATTAATTTCTGTTCAGACGTTTGTTTTGATCACACTTATTATTTTCTTATTAAATACACAGTTGATAACTGAAATAAAACGGCTTGCCAGTCGTTTGCATGGTATTCGGATTGGCAGTGAAGAGCGAATTATTCCAACGCAGTCTCACCAATACGATGAAATTGGTTTATTAACCCACGATATAAATGAGTTATTAAATTCGGTCGAGGAGAATATTAATCTTGAAAGAACGCTTCGACTTGAAGTGGAAGAGTTAGAAAACCGATTCAGAGATATTTTCGAACAGTCCAGTCACGGTATCGCCATTGTCGATATTGATGGCAAAATGAGGCTACATAACCCGTCTTTCAAACAGATTATTGGTGATGAGTGTTTTCAGAAGATTTCAAAGCAAGACTCCCTTTCCTTTTTTGCACTATTTGATGAAGAAAGAAGTCGCTTGGAATCAGCTGCTGCTGAAGTTTTATCGAGTGGTGAGTCACGAGCAGTTGATATAAAAGTTGATGAGGGGTCACAAACGAGGTGGTTATACTGCCTTATTTCGGTCATGACAGACGATGATAAGACGTCGTCTTTTGAAATTGTCTTGCAAGATATTTCAGAGCGTCGCAATCGGGAAGAAAAGTTAAAGGGGCAGGCTGAAGTCGATGCCTTAACCAATTTGTATAATCGCGGTGCAGGTGAGAATAAAATTGAACAACTTATCTCATCTTCGGACTCTAAGCGGTTTTCATATGGCCTGTTTATGATTGATTTGGATGGGTTTAAACCTGTTAATGATCAATTTGGCCATGAAGCAGGAGACAGAGTGCTTATAGCGGTTGCAAATCGATTATTAGGTTCAATTCGTGCTGAAGATATTGCGATACGTTGGGGAGGCGATGAATTTGTTGTTTTTGCCAGATTAACCACGGATTTATCAGAAGCGAGCAGTATTGCAGAAAAACTGTTAAATATATTACAGCAACCAATAGAATGTCAGTCTGATATGAGTGTGACTATCAGTGCTAGCATTGGTATCGCGCTCTATCCATTCAATGCTGATAATATTGAGACATTACTCAAGTACGCTGATCTTGCGATGTATGAAGTCAAATCACACAACAAAAACAGTTATAACTTTTTCAAACAACCCACATTCAAGACGTCAGAGACACAAAGTGTGATCACCGGATTTTAGAATGCCCGGTGAATAACACCGGGCATTTTCTATTGTATTACTGTATTGGTAAATAGACTAACTTACTGCCTTTCATATCCGGCACCATCAGGTACTGACCATCTGCTGAGAGACTAATGTCAGCAGCAGAGACAAAGTCATCACTGAGTAATTGTGGTGTTGCTTTAGGTTCAACTAATTGCCACACCTTACCATTTTGCCAATCACTCACATACAGATAGCCTTTGCTGTCTCTGACCAGACCATCAGCACCACCAAAGCCTTTGTTCAGTGCTTCAGTTTTACCCGAGCTGATATTCGCACGATACAAGTCACCTGTGCCAAAGTCAGCAACTAACAGCGTGTCATTACCGTCCATCAGCAACCCATTAGGACGTTTAATAGCCGATTTATCATCCAAAATTTCGCTCACTTTACCTGCTTGAGTAATTTGATAAATGCCGGCATTTTCTCCATCATCAGTGCCGCTATCAGAGACATATAAGGTACCGTTACCATCAATTTCCATATCATTCAGAAAGACAGGTTTTCCGGGAAAATCCTTGGCTTTGGCGATAACTGTGATATCACCTTTCATATCTACTTTAACGACATGATCGACATCAGCGATATACAGTTCGTTATTCCATAAATCGATGCCTTTGGGATCATTTAAGCCTGTAGCCAGCGTTGTTTTTTGTCCGGACTTATCGATAACCGTGACTTTACCGTCACCGGCTTTACCAAACTCACCAATTTCAGTGACAAATACACGACCATCTGGTGCTGCAATGGCTGATTCAGGCATCTGCAGATCAGTGATTGTTTTGCTATTTGATTGAGACGTGGCATCAGTTGAAGATGCGTTGTCATCGCCATAACTAACACGGTAAATCACATCGTTATAATCATCAGAAATCAGTAAGGAACCATCGGCAAGTTGTAATACATCGGTCGGACGTCCCCAGGCCTCACCATTCTGCAACCAACCATCGATAAAGACTTCATGACCTGTCACCTGATGATTATCATCAAATGTGACACGCATTAACTGGTAACCCACAGGACTCGTTCTATTCCATGAACCATGCTGAGCAATAATGGCATCGCCTTTGTAGTCAGCTGGAAACATATCACCTGTATAGAATTTGAGACCCAGACTTGCGGTATGTGCCTGGAATTCCTGGACAGGGAACGTGACGTCTTGTGGTGCTTGTTTGTCTTTCCAGTCAGGATGTTGCGCTTTGCCACCCGCATAATAAGGGAAACCAAAGTGCATACCGGCTTTAGGTGCGGCATTGAGTTCACCCGGTGGATTATCATCACCCATCATATCGACGTTATTATCAGTGAAATACAGGGTGCCAGTGTCGGGCTGGAAGTCCATACCCACTGAGTTTCTGATACCTTTGGCATATATTTCAGCATCACTGCCATCGGCATTCATACGAATAATGCTGGCTTCAATACCCTGAGGATTACAGATATTACAGGGGGCACCTACGGTGACATAAAGCTTGTTATCAGGGCCAAAAGCAATATAGCGCCAGCCATGGTGTGCTTTATCCGGTAGCTTATCGTAAATAACCTCACGCATTTGTTTAAATGGTAAGTTGAGATCGAAACCCGGAGCGGGGTAAATGGCAATACGGTTTTGCTCAGCAACATAAAGGTTGCCTTGATGCACCGCTACACCATTACCGACTTTTAAATCATCAAGAATCTTCACCACTTTATCGGCTTTACGATCTTTGTTTTTATCGACTACCGCAAAGACATTATTACCGCGTGTGCCAACAAATACTGTGCCTGTTGACTGGCCTAAGGCCATTTGACGCGCACCTTCGACTTCGGCATAAACATTAATATGAAAGCCTTCTGGCAGCTTGAGCTTGTGTAGATTTTCTTCCGCATCGGCTCGGTCAGCAAATGCAGCCTGTCCCATCAGTCCTAACGAACCGGCTAGCATAAGCTGTGTTATTGTCTTAAGTGTCATACATCCTCCTTTAGTATGTATTTTCCTGCTGTGCAGCGTATCGATTATTGAATCACAGAGAATCGATACGCTGCTTGAGTGGTATCAGGACACGATACGTCACTGATACTCATGGTGCTTGCCTAATAAAACGGGGTTTGTGCTGGTTTCTACATATCGTTATTTTTCAGTGAGAAAGGGATAATCGATATAACCATGTTCATCACCACCATAAAAGCTATCGCTGTCAGGTGTATTCAATGGGGCGCGAGTAGAGAAACGTTCAACTAAATCCGGGTTGGCAATGAATAACTTACCGAAGGATATACAGTCAGCATCGCCACTTTGGATCGCTACATTGGCAGTATCAAAATTATATTCACTGTTTGTCATATACGTTCCCTGATACCACTCACGACATAGGCCTAAATCAAACTCGGGGCCCGCAGCGCCTGGATTTTCAGCGCCCATTTCAGTGATATGTAAATACGCCAGGTTAAACTTGTTTAGCGCCTTGATAATGTACTCAAAAGTTTTTTCGGGCTGACTGTCTTTCATATCATTAAAAGGTTGCAACGGAGACAAACGAATACCAACACGGTCTGAACCCCAGATTTTGCAAACTTCATCAACGACTTCTAGGGTCAGACGGGCGCGGTTTTCAATACTGCCACCATATTCATCCGTTCGCTGATTACTGCCATCACGTAAAAATTGGTCAAGCAGATAGCCATTGGCAGAATGCACTTCGACACCATCAAAGCCTGCCGTTAAGGCGTTATAAGCGGCAGTTCTGAAATCATCGATTGTCTGCTTGATTTCATCCTTTGTCATTTCCTGTGGTGTTTCATAAGGTTTTATACCCTCGTAGGTATAAACTTCACCAGCAGGTTTAATGGCTGATGGGGCTTGTGGTTTCATACCACCGGGCAACATAGATGAATGTGAGACTCGACCACAGTGCCATATTTGCAAGACAATCTTGCCACCTTCTGCATGGACTGCCTTGGTGACTTTTTTCCAGCCTTCAATCTGGGCTTTGCTGTATATGCCTGGTGTATTCGGATAACCAATACCTTGAGCCGAGATTAATGTGGCTTCAGTGATAATTAGCCCCGCCGAAGCTCGCTGACGGTAATACTCAACATTCATATCTGTGGGGGCTAAACCTTCACCTGCACGGTTACGCGTAAGCGGTGCCATTATCACGCGGTTTTTCAAGCTGATGGAACCCAGTTCAATAGGTGATAAAAGCGACTGAGTTTGTTGATTCATTGCTGTCATAGTGCATCCCTAAGTTCAAAGTGTAATAACAATTTTGCCTAACTGATTATTGGCTTCCAGATAGCTATGGGCCGCGACAATATCGTCAAATTCAAATGTTTTAGCGATAACAGGGCTTAGCTGCGAATGCTTCAACCAGTCAAAGATTTTTTCTTTAGCTTTGTTTAAACGTTCTGGAGCGCTGGTGAATTCAAATAGCGTGTACCCCCGAATTGTGAGCCCTTTCTGTAATGCGGGGAACAGCGGATAAGGGGTGGGGTCAGCACTTAATGCGCCATATTGAAAGATCATCGCTAATGGTGCGCAGGCTTCAGCTAAGGTGTTTAACATCGGGCCGGCAACAGGATCGAAAACGATATTGACACCACGGCCTTCAGTGATCGCCATCACCGCATCTACCACATCATCTTGTTCACTGATAATCACGTGTTTAGCCCCTAACTGATGGAGTTGTTCTACCTTTTCAGCTGTTCGGGTCATCGCAATAGGTGTGGCACCAATCAGGTTACATAATTGTATGGCAGCAATGCCGACACTACTGGACGCGGCTGGGATTAATACATAATCACTGGCTTGCATTTTGGCAATATCAATCAAGGCACCATACGCTGTTAAATATTGCATCCACACTGATGTCGCTTGCTGCCAGCTTAAATTCTCCGGGTGATGAGTGACAGCGGTAACTGGCATATTGGTGACTTCTGCATAAGCACCATATTGGTTCATTGAAAAGTTGGGAATGGTACTGACGGCATCACCAACTTTGATATGTTTGACGTTGTCACCGACGGCAGTAACGGTTCCTGAACATTCATAGCCTATACGGGCAGGGAGTTCAGGTGTTTCAAGATATTGGCCACGGCGGAACATTGCCTCAGCACGGTTAAGACCAATAGCATGGACTTGGATCTGTACTTCATCAGCAGAAGGGGCTGGGACGGTTTCATCAATAATTGATAAAACGGATGGTTCACCTACCTGAGAAAATTGAACTGTTTTTGTCATAAAGCGCTCCTTTATTTATAGGCTTGCTTGCAGAATTTGTTGGCTTTTTTTGAGGTCGATATCATTATGTTCGCCAAGCTGGGTCAGACCATGTTCAGCCAGTTGTTTGATCATCACTGGAATAGCATCAGCATTAATCTGGTAATCACTCAGATGTGTTTTCACACCCATTCGTTCAAAAAAATCGCGAGTTTTTGTGATCGCCATGTTTATTTTAGTGTCGTCAGTGCCTTCGTTGAGTCCCCAGACACGCTCGGCATACTGTAGTAATTTGGCGGATTTTTTCTCGCGTTGTTCCTGCAGTACTGTGGGCAATAAAATCGCCAATGTTTGTGCGTGATCCAGCCCATGTAGTGCGGTGATTTCATGACCGATCATGTGAGTTGCCCAATCCTGAGGAACTCCGGCACCAATCAAGCCGTTTAACGCTAATGTCGCTGTCCACATGAAATTGGCCTGCAGATCGTAATCATTAGGCGACTCAAGCAGCTTAGGACCAATCTCAATGAGTGTCTGCAATAATCCCTCTGCGAATCGATCCTGCACCATGGCATTAACCGGATAAGTCAGATATTGCTCCATGATGTGCGTGAAGGCATCCACTACACCATTCGCCAGTTGTCGTGGTGGCAAAGTATAGGCTTTGGTCGGATCTAAAATAGAAAATACTGGATAGACGAGCTTACTGCTGAATGCCAGTTTTTCTTGTGTTTCGTAACGTGTGATCACGGAGTTGGCATTCATTTCTGAGCCAGTAGCGGGGAGGGTAAGCACTGAACCAAACGGTAATGCCTGGCGAATATTTGTGGCGTGATTCACTAAGATTTCCTGCCATGGGTCACCATCACACTGCACAGCTGCAGCAACAAACTTGGTGCCATCTATGACAGAACCACCCCCAACAGCTAACAGATAATCCAACTTATTTTGACGAATCTGCTCAACCGCACGCATCAAGGTACTGTAACCAGGATTAGCTTCGATACCGCCAAACTCTTCTATATGACGATTACCAAGGGCAGTAATGACTTCGTCTAGGGTGCCGTTTTTTCGTGCACTTTGTCCACCAAACAACACTAAAACACGCGCATCTTTCGGCACAAGCTCATCGAGTTGTGCAACCTGACCTTCACCAAAAAGGGGTCCTAGGGATTTTGCCTCCAAATACTGCAAAAACCTCCGAAGCCCCCGTGTTTGCTAGCCTGTAGAGAGGCATCAATTTTTACTTATCGGCCGATAGCCCTCAATCGGCGCCATTAAATCATCCAGTTTAGGCAGCTCTCCCGTCGGCGCGAACGTATACGTACCCCGGAAGTTGATATTCTCCCACGCGACAGGTGATGCGCCCTTTACGGTTTCCATGTGTTTTTCGCTGCCCTGCTCCTCGAAGCTGTCCAGCAGGTTGCTGAGTACTTTCGAGTTGAAGTAGATAATGGCATTTGCTACCAGCCGGGCGCTTTCGTTCCAGATTTGTATCTCCTCGTCGCTATTCCCCCGGAACCGGTCGCTGTTCACGTTGCTGATTGCCCTACGCAACTGGTGATAAGCTTCTCCCCGATTCAAGGCGCGTTGCACGTGGTTTCTAAGGCTGGCGTTATCGATGTAATCCAGCAGGTATTGGGCCTTCAATAGTCGGTTATATTCAGTCAGCGCCTTCAGTAGTGGGTGGTTTTTCTTGTAGCCAGAGAGTTTCCGGACCAATATGGCTTGGGTGGTTTTCCGGTGAGCCAGTGACACGGCAATTCGCTGGATGGTGTCCCAGCACTCCATAATACTCTGCGTGTTAATGGGTTTACGCAATGTGAGTCTCACCCGCTGACTCTCGTCCTCGGAGATATCGAACATCTCGTTGATAACCCTGCCTACCTGGGCATATCGGGGGGCGAACCGGTAGCCAAACAGATCGAGTAAAGCAAAATTCACATGGTTTACCCCATGGGTGTCAGTAGAGAGCGTATCCGGGATGATCTCAGTACTGTTGTTCATCAGGAGGTCAAAGATGTAATGGGATTCGTGTTCGTTAGCGCCGATCACCCGGGCATTGATTGCCATATGATTGGCATTCAGGCTGATCGCCGAGACCCCTTTGCTGGTACCGAAGTATTTTGAGGAATACCGGGTACGGAATGTCTCGCGCTTAGCTTCGAACTTTTGGCCATCAGCGCTGGCATGCAGGTTGTCATCCTGGATATTGTAGTGATTAAATATACTCAGTCGCGTAGTGGCGTTGTTGATGCGGTCATTTGCGGCATTCAACGTTTCCAGCCGAAGGTAGTTCGCTTGGATGGTACTCAGCTGATCATAGGTGCGGTCGGAGATCTGGGCGATACCGTAGATGCCCTGGTTTGTGGCATTGGCGATCAGGATCGCCAACAGGTCCACTTCATACTGGCGGCTTTTGGAGGTCATGCCCAGCACGTGCTCAAAGTCGTCAATAAATCCGGTATCCTGATCCACCACGCGCAAGACATCGGCGACTCCGATTGCCCTCATTTGCTGGAAGAACGGATTGTTCACCAGATGTTTTTTGCCGGTGGTCGGTAAGCGCCAAAGGTGTTTACCACCCTTCGGGCGCAGAATGATATCCCTGTTGTCCACGCGTTCCAGATAGTCGCTGACTTCGTATAGCCGAGTGGTCAACCGATCCGCCATGCGCGGGATCAGTTGCTTTGGATCCTCAGTAATTTTGGGTTGCTTCGTACCCTCGACCAAGGCCTGCTTCTGATTTTTCCAAGTCTGTGGTTTTACCAGATCGTCGTCCAGTGCACGATACCGTATGACTTCTGGCAGCACTAACTGGCCGTTTAGGCGGCTGGGAATCTGCAAATACAAGAACCATTCATATCTAGCCTTGTCTATGCCGCCGTCAGGTTTCAACAAGAGTGGTCGCGTGGCTTTTGGCGGTAGACGCCGGTCAATACTGGCATCTCTGAGCATGTTGCCGGCCGCCAGCTCCTGTCGAGTTTGGCTCAAGACCGCTGCCAACCGTTGTGTTTTATCGGTGCCTTCGATGCGTAGACAGCAAAAGAGTGATCGTAACAGGCCGGTTCTCAACGTGGATTCCGTATCCAGGTGTTGCCAGAACGCCTCATCCGCCGACTGCTTCTGATTGCCGAGGTACCGGCAGACTGAACTCAGCTCGTTGGCATTGAGAACCTGGAACGCTTGTTTCTGTACAGCATGGAATGACGTATTGGGGTCGATACGATCATCAACAAACAGGCACAAGATTTCTGCAGCCTTACTCACATTGGTAGCCGCCTTTTGCCAATCCCGATAAACTCGATCCTGCGCCAGCTGATGCGCTCGTTGCTTTACCTGTCGAACGTGGTGAATGAACCCTTCGGCCATGCGTTCCAACCCCTCCTGATATCGAAACTGTAGGTAGCAAAGCAGATATAGGCACTGGTTCTCTGGCGACTGACGCTTGATTTTGGCGCCGTAATATTGAATCCGTTCGGCATAGTGCTGCTGATTTTTTTGAGACAGAGAAAGCGAGTCGAGGACAACGGTCACCTCTGCCATCAGCGGTTGAATGTGGTGATACACCGCGAGTTCTTTCTGCAACTCGGTGCCGGTGAAATTGCGCGCGCCGCCGCGCAATTGTGTTAACGTAAGCTGGTCATTACCGGATACCAGTGTATTTAGTACAGTCGTCAATTTTGGGCTACACGCGGCGCCGATCTTCTCATGCAGTCGCTGCTGATGCTGGTTAACCACCTGACTGACGATCTTCTGCAGGGTGCTATAGGCAGGAATGGCAATTTTCTGGTGGGCCAGGAACTCAATCGCTGCATCAAAGAGAGCACGAGGTGCAACCCAGCTTTCAGCACAGGCCAATAAGTGTTCAACAAGCCGGGGTTGATGCTCAGGATCTTTCCAATTTTCATATTCGATCATGGAAAAAATCCGTTCATAAATGCGGGACTTTTGATCGGATTTCAGACTGAAGCGTCGAAATTTCAGGCCATCAAAGTGATTTTTCGCGATAAATCCCAAGTCATCCTGCATGGATTTAAACGTCGGATTGAGCAAGATGGGTTTGCATTTGAAATAGCCCAACAATGCGATGGCGATACAGCGGTACTTGCGCTGCCTTATTCTGGTCAGCTCAGCGCGCTCTTTATCATTCAGCGTGAAGTAAAACCGTTGATACGATTCGTTGAAGGAGGGGACGCCGTATAAATCCTCGATTTCAGCGGCAGTGAGAATTGATAGTCGCTTGGTTCTGCTCATTCTTTGACCCAAAGGCCGAAGAAGATACTGAAACTCGAGCTAAATTAAAATTAATAGTGGCTTGGAGGCCAGTAAATACGGGGCCTTCAACGGTTTTTGCAGTATTTGGAGGCAAAATCCCTAGGACCCCAT